>CAZHDI010000027.1:30155-38681 GCA_964531285.1 uncultured Alphaproteobacteria bacterium
GACCGGAGCGGAAGCCACCAAAGACTTCTTGAGCCCGCTTCATGCGAGGATCGGCGCGTGTGCGTGCCGACCGGAGCGGAAGCCACCAAAGACTTCTTGAGCCCGCTTCATGCGAGGATCGGCACGTGTGCGTGCCGACCGGAGCGGAAGCCATCAAAAAACTCATTCCCCGCCGGAATAATACTGCCCGCGCGGGCGGTACTGATGCAGATAGGTCGGCAGGATCACCTCGAGCGCGGTCGGCGTGATGCCGAGATCGGCGAGGGTGCCGATGCGGCCGTCGCCGGTTTGCCCCACCACATTGTCGAGCTTGAGCTGGCGGAGCTGGTCCAGGGTCAGCGCCGGCTGGCCGATCGGCTGAAGCTGCGCGAAAAAGGCGATCACCCGCGCGATGGGGCCGGGCAGCGGCACCAGGAGCCGCGAGCGGCGGATCTCCTTGAGCATCACCTGCATGCACTCCTTGAAGGTCAGGATCTGCGGGCCGCCGAGTTCATAGATCCGCCCGGCCGTGGCGGGGTCCTTCAGGCACGCCAGCGCCGCGTCGGCCACATCGTCCACATGGACCGGCTGAAACCGCGCCGTGCCGCCGAACGGCAAGGGCAGGGCCGGGGCGATCCGGGCCATGGCGGCGAACCGGTTGAAAAAGTCGTCTTCCGGACCGAACACGATGGACGGGCGCAGCACCGTGCTGTCGGGCAGGATCTCGAGCACCTTGCGTTCGGCCGCGCCTTTGGTCTTGGCGTAACTGGACACACCGTCCGGATCGGCGCCGATGGCCGACATCTGGATCACCCGGGAGATCCCGGCGGCCTTGGCCAGCCGCGCCACCCGCTCCGCGCCGTCAAGCTGGATCGCTTGAAAGCTCTGCTTGCCCGACTGGTACAGAATACCAACGAGATTGATCGCGGCATCGGCGTTGTCCAGCACCCGGGCGACCGACGCCTCGTCCTTGATATCCGCGCGCATCAGCGCGATCTGGCCGGGCGTGCCCATGGGCTCCAGGAACATGGCCTTGTTGGGATGGCGCACCGCCACGCGGACCCGATAGCCGCGGCTGGCCAATTCCCGAACGATGTTGCGCCCGACAAAGCCGGAGCCGCCGAAGACCGTGATGAGATCGCCCGCCATATGCCGTTCCTGTCTGTCAGCCCGTAAGGGAATGGTTGGATCGAGGGTTTGCATAGCGCAAAGCCGGCGGGCGGGAAATGCCCCCGCGATGCCGCACTTCGTCATTGACGGCGCGCCCGCGCGGCCTTATCACCAGCCTTCCGCATCGGCATGGGGTCCATGCCGGCCCGTGCCCAGGTGGCGGAACTGGTAGACGCGCTAGCTTCAGGTGCTAGTGATCGAAAGGTCGTGGAGGTTCGAGTCCTCTCCTGGGCACCACCCTGTGCTTTTCGGGCGTCGCTTGGCGCAGCCGAAACCGACGCAAAGGGTCGGCTGACCGCCCTCTCACTGACCGGACAAGATCACCGCCATGACCGTCACCGTTCATCAGGGCGATCTACCCGAGGGGCTCGATTTCGGCCCCATCGTGGCCATCGACACCGAGACCATGGGGCTCGATCCGCATCGGGACCGACTGTGCGTGGCGCAATTGTCGGCCGGCGACGGCACGGCCCATCTGGTGCAGTTTCCGCTCGGGCACTATGAGGCGCCGCGGATGAAGGCGATGCTCGGCAATCCGGGCGTGACCAAGCTCTTTCACTATGCCCGGTTCGATATCGCGGTGCTCTACCATCATCTCGGGGTGATGCCGGAGCCGCTTTATTGCACCAAGATCGCCTCGCGGCTGGCGCGCACCTATACCGACCGCCACGGGCTGAAGGACCTCGCCCGGGAGTTGATCGGCGTCGATATGTCCAAACAGCAGCAGAGTTCCGATTGGGGCGCGGCCCAGCTCACCCAGGCGCAGATCGACTATGCCGCGTCCGATGTCCTGTATCTTCACCAGTTGAAAGAGGCCCTCGACGGCATGCTGGACCGCGAAGGGCGCACCGATATCGCGCAATCGTGTTTCGCCTTCCTGCCGACCCGCGCGCGCCTGGACCTGGCCGGCTGGCCCGACACCGATATTTTCAGCCATAGCTGAGCCCCACGGGCCCCGAACCGCATGGCCCCGCGCGCTTGACGCTGCGGTCACCCTCGCCCCATATCAAGGAAGCGGATGACGGGGTGAAAGAACGGTGGCTGCAAGGTGCAGGCGCCGTCACGGTGAAGGGATCGGTCCCATCGAACAACAACAACCGCCGCACGCGACCAGCGCGCTGAGCACGGCGGCCGCCAGTGCGGTTTCGGACGCCGGCGCCGCCCCGACGGCCCGCGCCGACCGGTTCGGGCGGGCCCGCGCCAGCATGCGGGCCTTTCGCGGTGCCCAGCGCTACAGCCAGTTCGTGCGGGCCATGAAGGTCATGCTGCCGATCGCCGCCTTCGCGATTGTCGGCGTGGTGGTGAGTTACGCCCTGCTCTACGACACCGACGACGAATTGACCGTCACCTTTGCCGCCTCGCCGACCCTCAAGGACGACCGGCGCATGATGAATCCGACCTTTTCGGCCCGGACCCAGGACGGCGGGCTGTTCGAGGTCACGGCGGAAACCGCCGAGCGCAGCATCGACAATCCCAGCCGGGTTCTTCTGGGGGCCTTGAAGGCCGATCTGACGGCGCTCGACGGCGGCAAGGTCGCGCTGACGGCCGATACCGGCATTCTCAATCTTGACGAGCAACAGGTTGTGCTCGACGGATCGATCAGCGTGTTTTCCGACGAAGGCTATGAATTTCATACCGAACGGGTGGTGGTGGATCTGGAACAACAGTCGATCCAGGGCGACGCGCCTGTCGAGGGCACCGGCCCCATGGGGGCGGTCGCGGCGGAGCGGTTCTGGGTCGGTGAAGGCGGCACGCGGGTGCGCTTTGAAGGCGGCGTGCGGATGTCGGTGGATCCGGCGCCGCTAACCGGGCAAGATCCGGCGGCCCGGGAGCCTGCGTCCGGCTTGGGCGAGCGGAAAGGATAGGACATGGGATCGCGCATTGGCGCGCAAAACCGGCGCCGGCTGTACGCCGGAGCTGCGGCTGCGGGCTTGATCGGGCTTTTATCGGCGGGCGGCGCCCTGGCCCAGACCGCCGGATCGACGCCGTTTTCGGGCTCGGCGCTCAGGATCGACCCGACCCAGCCCATCGAAATCGCGGCGAACGCCTTTGAGGTGCGCCCGCGCGATCAGGTCGGGGTGTTCGAGGGCGCGGTGGAGGTCATTCAAGGACCGATCACGCTTAAGGCCGATGTGATCGAAGTCTTTTATTATCGGCCCAAGGGTCCGGACGGCACCCGTCAGGGCCAGACGGTTCAAAAGCTCAATGCCAACGGCAATGTGTCGATCACCTCGCCGGAGGACCGGGCCGAGGGCAAATGGGCCACCTATGACGTCGAAAACCGCAAAATTGCGCTCGGCGGGGGCGTGCTTTTGACGCGCGGTGAGAATATTGTCGAGGGCTCGGTGCTCAGCATCGACCTGGCGAACAATGTCAGCCGGCTGGATCCCGCCGATCCGCCGGAGACCGATGACGAGGGCGGCACGGCACAGCCGCCGGCCCGGGTGCGCGCGGTGTTTACCCCGCCGCCGCCGGACGACGACGCGGATGAGTGAGGAACCCCGGCTGTGGCTGGAGCGCGGCGCCCGTGCGGCGCCGGACCGGTCCATTGAGGTTCATGAATTCTTAAGACCAGCGGGGCTCCAATGACCAAGCCATCATACAGGGTCCGGCGGCGCGACGATTGCGCCGGCGCGACGGGGCGCCCACAGGGCGACGGGGCTGGCGGGCCACGTCTTGTGACGTCCAATACCGGTCTGGTGGTACGGGGAATTGGGAAGAGCTTTAAGCGCCGTCCCGTCGTCCGCAGCGTGTCCTTAACGGTGCAACGCGGCGAAGTGGTCGGTCTCTTGGGCCCCAATGGCGCGGGTAAAACGACGTGTTTCTACATGATCACCGGGCTCATTCCGGTGGACACGGGTCAGATCGAGCTCGATGGCAACGACATCACCGGCCTGCCGATGTATCGGCGGTCTCGTCTGGGCATCGGCTATCTGCCGCAGGAAGCGTCGATCTTTCGCGGGTTGACCGTCGAAGAGAATATCCGGGCCGCCGTCGAGCTCGTGGAGGCGCATAAGGACCGTCGCGATGCCATGGTGGAAGACCTCCTCGCGGAGTTCTCCATTTCGCATTTGCGCCGGGCGCCGGCTCTGGCCCTTTCGGGCGGGGAACGCCGGCGGGTTGAAATCGCGCGGTCGCTGGCGACCCAGCCGTCCTTCATCCTGTTGGACGAGCCGTTCGCCGGGATTGACCCGATCGCCATCGGCGATATCCGCGCGTTGGTCAGCCACCTCAAGCACCGCGGTCTTGGCGTGCTCATCACGGACCACAATGTCCGTGAAACCCTGGACATCATCGACCGTGCCCTGATCATCCATGACGGGCAGGTGCTGATGGAAGGGGCCCCGTCGGAGATCGTGGGGAACGAGGACGTGCGCCGGGTCTATCTCGGAGACCGATTCAGCCTCTAACCTGCGCCTCACGACGGATCGGTTGGATCGTGTGTGGGTGACGGGTGGTATGTCATGGCGTTGACGCAGCGTTTGGAGCTGAAGCAGGGGCAGACCCTTGTCATGACGCCGCAACTGCAGCAGGCCATCAAGCTGCTGCAGCTTTCCAATCTCGAACTCACCGCCTATGTCGAACAGGAACTGGAGCGCAATCCGTTTCTGGAGCGCACCGAGGGCGAGCCGGGTGAAGCCGACCGCGGCGAGAGCGCCCCGGACGCGGACGGCGCGGAGCGCGGCGGCGACAAGGACCGGACCGAACTGACCATCTCGGACGACACCCTGCCCAGCGACGCCGCCGGCGATCTCGATACCGATTATTCCAATCTTTACGCCGATGCCTCCGCCGCCGACATCGCCAACGATCTGGGCGCGGCGGCCCATGGCAGCGCCATCGACTGGTCCAAGGTCGGCTCGGGCGGCGGCAAGTTCGAAGGCGGCGGGCCGGATCTGGAAGGCACACTGTCGGGCGAAGTGTCGCTGCGCGATTACCTGACCGAACAGCTTCACATCGCGATCGCCGACCCCGGTCACCGGATGATCGGCGCCTTCCTGATCGACAGTGTGGACGAAGCCGGTTATCTGCGTGTCGATCTCGACACCGCCGCCGAGCGCCTGGGCGCGGCCTTGAGCGATATCGAAACCGTGCTGGCCGTGCTTCAGGGCTTCGAACCGTCGGGCGTGTTCGCCCGGGATCTGGCCGAGTGCCTTTCGATCCAGCTTGCCGAGCGCGACCGGCTCGATCCGGCCATGGCGAGCATGCTGTCCAATCTCGAAATGCTGGCGCGCCACGATCTTCAGGCCCTGATGCGGACCTGCTCGGTCGATCACGAAGACATTCTCGACATGATCGGCGAGATCCGGGCCCTGAACCCGAAGCCGGGCCTCGTCTTCGGGTCCGATGTGGTGCAGCCGGTGGTGCCGGACGTCTATGTCCGCGAAAACGCCGAGGGCGGATGGTCGGTCGAACTCAATGCCGAGACCCTGCCCAAGGTTCTGGTCAATTCGGTCTATTACGCGGAAGTGAGCGGCGTCGGCGCCGGTGACGAGGCCGCCAAGACCTACATGAGCGAATGCATGAACAACGCGAACTGGCTGGTCAAAAGCCTGGATCAGCGGGCCAAGACGATCCTCAAGGTGTCCTCGGAAATCGTCCGCCAGCAGGACGGGTTCCTGGCCCACGGGGTCCATCACCTGCGCCCGCTGAACCTGCGCAAGGTCGCCGATGCGATCAGCATGCACGAATCGACCGTCAGCCGGGTGACGGCCAACAAATACATGGCCACCCCGCGCGGCCTGTTCGAGTTGAAATACTTCTTCACCTCCTCCATCGCCTCGTCATCGGGCGGGGAGGCCCATTCGGCCGAAGCCGTGCGCCACCGCATCCGCGATCTGATCGACAACGAGCCGCCCAAGGGCATTTTGTCGGACGACCGGATTGTCGAGATTTTGCGGGAGTCGGGCATCGATATCGCCCGGCGGACGGTCGCCAAATACCGCGAGGCGATGCGCATCCCCTCATCCGTTCAACGCCGGCGCCTCAAAAAAGCTATTGTTTAACAAGCCCTTAGGCATATGACGCGAGAGTGGCCCAGACAGGTTGACACTCGCGCCCGGGCCAAACTATGGTCCGCCCGCCTGACGATTGGCCAAGGGAAACGCGCTCGCGACAGTCACGAAAGTGGATGAGGGCCGAGACGCGTTCGATGACACGCCCGGCCCTGGCATCACCGTTTCACCTTTGATGAGGGCACACGGCCGTGGACATTCAGGTCAATGGCAAACAGATCGATATTGGCGACAGCCTGCGCAGCTATGTGGCGGACAAGCTCACCACGGGCGTCCTGAAATATTTCGAGCACCCGGTGGACGCGCAGGTCACGTTTTCGCGCGAAGGCCACACGTTCAAGTGCGATTGCTCGGTCCATTTGCGCACCGGCATGGTGCTGCAAACCCAGAGTCAGGCCACCGATATTTACGCCAGCTTCGACAGCGCCGAGGACCGCCTGGAAAAGCGCATGCGCCGCTATAAGCGCCGGCTGCGCGATCATCATGCGGCCAAGCGGCGCGAGGAGCCGCTTCAAGCCGCGTTCGAGGCGCCAGCTTATGTGATCGCGCCCCAGAGCGGGGAAGGCGAGAGCGAACCGGCCGGCCTCGATCCGGTGATCATCGCCGAGGAGCGGGCATCCGTCCCGGTGATGAGTGTCGGCGAGGCGGTCATGCAGATGGACCTTAATGATGCCCCAGTGGTGGTGTTCAAAAGCGGTTCGACCGGGGCCGTAAACATCGTCTATCGCCGCGCGGATGGGCATATCGGCTGGATCGACGCCACGCCGAAGGATGCCGGTCACCGGGGGGACACAGCGCAGACGGCGCCGGCCGGATCGCGCTGACCGGCAGTCGGCCAGCCGGGGACAGGCGGGCCGGGACGTTCAGGGGTCGTCAGAGTAGGGACATCGCGGCATGGATCTTTCGGATCTGCTCACGCCGGACAGGGTCGTTCACGAGTTGAAGGCAGCCAGCAAAAAGCAGGCGCTGCTCGAATTGTCGGACCTTGCCGCCCGGGCCACGGGCATGAATGAGCGCACGATTTTCGAATCGCTCCAGGAGCGCGAACGCCTCGGCACCACGGGCGTCGGCCAGGGGATCGCGATCCCCCATGCCAAGCTCACCGGCCTTGCCAAGCTCTACGGCTTTTTCGCCAGTCTCGACGACGCCATCGATTTCGAAAGCATCGACGAACAGCCGGTCGATCTGATCTTCCTTCTTCTGGCCCCGGACAATGCGGGCGCGGATCACCTCAAGGCCCTGGCCCGGGTCTCGCGCCTGTTGCGCAATCAATCGATTTGCGAAAAACTGCGGGCCTCGGACGGGTCCTCCGCGCTTTATGCTCTGTTGACGGAAGGGGCGGTCAGCGCCGCGTGATACGGGGCCGCTTTATCCTTGGGAGGACAATGCCATGCGTGTGGTTCTCTTCGGCGCCAAAGCCTACGAAAAGCCCGTTTTCGACGCCGCCAACCGGACCGGCGGCCATGAGATTGTTTATCAGGACGCCCATTTGACCGTGGACACGGCCGCCATCGCGGACGGCGCCGGAGCGGTTTGCGTCTTCGTCAATGACAGTGTCGATGCCGGCGTGATCGAGCGCCTGGCTCAAGGCGGCGTCCGGCTGATCGCGCTGCGCTCGGCCGGGTTCAACCATGTGGATCTGGCGGCCGCCGCCCGCGCCGGGATCGCGGTCGCGCGGGTGCCGGCCTATTCGCCCCATGCGGTGGCCGAACACACGGTTGCCCTCATGATGACCCTGAACCGGCGCATCCATAAGGCCTATAACCGGGTGCGGGAGGGCAATTTCGCCCTTGACGGGCTGATCGGCTTCGATCTGGCGGGCAAGACCGTTGGATTGATCGGCACCGGGAAGATCGGCACCGTGACGGCCCGCATTCTCAACGGCTTCGACTGCCGGCTGCTGGCCTGCGATCTCATCCCCTCGCCCGGCGCGCTCGCCAATGGCGTTCATTACCGCCCGCTCGACGAGGTGTTGAGCCAGTCCGACGTGGTCTCGCTGCATTGTCCGTTGACCCCGGATACGCGCCACATGATCGATGCCCGCGCCATCGGGCTGATGAAACCCGGCGCCATGCTGATCAACACCAGCCGGGGCGGGCTCGTGGACACCCGCGCGCTCATCGACGCGCTCAAGAGCGGCCATCTGGGCGCGCTGGGGCTCGATGTCTATGAGGAAGAGGCGGATCTGTTTTTCGAAAATCTGTCCGACCACGTCCTTCGCGACGATGTGTTCGCGCGGCTCCTGACCTTCCCGAATGTGCTGATCACCGGGCATCAGGCGTTCTTCACCCATGAGGCCATGACCGCCATCGCCGAGACCACCCTGGCCAATGTCACCGCCTTCGAGCGCAGCGGCGCCCCG
>CAZHDI010000028.1:0-3792 GCA_964531285.1 uncultured Alphaproteobacteria bacterium
CCACATCCTCGAAGGCGTGATGATCGAGTCCAAGGACCACTTCGCCATACATCTGCATGAACCGGCGGTAGGAGTCCCAGGCGAAGCGCTCATCGCCGGCCTCGGCGGCCAGCCCCTGCACCGTCTCATCATTGAGGCCCAGATTGAGCACCGTGTCCATCATACCGGGCATGGAAACCCGGGCACCGGAGCGCACAGACACCAGGAGCGGGCGCGCCCGATCTCCGAAGCCACGCCCGAGAGACGATCCGATAGCGGACAGTGCGGCATCGGCCTGCGCCACGAGCTCTTCCGGATACTGACGGTGATTGGCGTAAAACGCGGTGCACACCTCGGTGGTGATGGTCAAGCCGGGCGGCACGGGCAGGCCCAGATTGCTCATCTCGGCCAGGTTCGCTCCCTTCCCGCCGAGGAGGTTCTTCATCGAGGCGTCGCCCTCGGCCGTACCGGCGCCGAATGTGTAGACCCATTTCACCATGTGCAATCCTCCGGGGGCCGATCAACCTTCGATCTTGGAGAAATCGGCCACTTGACCCAAAGCGGCGCGGATCTGAGCCAACAGACGCAAGCGATTGGCGCGGACGTCTGATTCGTCCGCATTCACCGTAACCTGGTCAAAGAATGTATCGACGGGTGTGCGCAGCGTGGCGAGCGCCCCCATGGCGGCGGCGAAATCCTCCGCCGCGACAGCCGTCTCGGCCTCGGCGCGGGCCGATACAATGGCCTTGGCCAGTGTCTTTTCGGCATCCTCGACGAGACGGGACTCGTCCGGCGCCGCGTCATAGGTGGTGCCGTCCTTCTTTTCCTCGATGCGCAGGATGTTGACCGCGCGCTTGTATCCGGCCAGGAGATTGGCGCCATCATCCGTATCGAGAAAATCTTTCAGCGCATGGACCCGGTCGACGATCAGCACGAGATCATCCTGACCGCCCAAGGCGAACACAGCATCGATCAGATCATGCCGGACGCCCTCGCCGCGCAGATGGACTTTCATCCGGTCCGCGAAGAAAGCCAGAAGGTCGTCAATCAGACCGTCAACACCGCCGCTTGCCTTATGGGCCGCGAAGGCCGACGCCATCCTGTCTTTCAGCGCCAGCCTCAGACGGCTTTCCAGCGTCATCCGGACCACACCCAAAGCGGCCCGGCGCAAGGCGAACGGGTCCTTGGAGCCGGTCGGCTTTTCATCGATCGCCCAAAATCCGGTCAAGATATCAAGCTTATCCGCCAGCGCCACAGCCATGCTCACCGGCTGGTCCGGACACGCATCATTGGGGCCCAAAGGCGAGTAATGATCGCGAATGGCATCGGCAACGTCCTTGGCGGCGCCGTTTTCGAGCGCGTAGTACCGGCCCATGATGCCCTGAAGCTCGGGGAACTCGTAGACCATATCGGTTACAAGATCGGCCTTGGCGAGCGTGGCGGCCTGTTCCGCCGCATCCGGATCGGCGCCGACCTTGGGTGCGATTTCGCGGGCCAAGGCGGCCACGCGTCCGACCTTGTCGGCCACGCTGCCGAGTTGCGCGTGGAACACCACGTCCTTGAGTTTGGGCAGCCGGGATTCGAGCGGCTGTTTGCGGTCCTGGTCCCAGAAGAAGCGGGCATCGGCGAGACGGGCGCGCAGCACCCGCTCATTACCGGCGATGATCTCCTTGCCGCCGTCCTGGGCAACGAGATTGGCGACCGTGACAAAGCGCGGCGCGAGGCGGCCGGTTTTCGGATCGCGCACGGAGAAATATTTCTGATGGCCGCGCATGGCGCTGGTCAGCACCTCGTCGGGCACCGCCAGAAACGCCTCATCGAACCGGCCCATCAGCACGACCGGCCATTCGACAAGCCCCGCGACCTCATCGAGAAGGGCTTTATCCTCGACCAGTTCGAAACCCTCGTTGGCAACCGCGGCCTGCGCGTCGGCCAGGATGGTCTCCCGCCGGTCATCCGCGATGAGCATGACATAGGCAGCGGCAAGATCGTCCTTGTACTGCTCGAATGATTTGACCGCGATGGCATCAGGCGCCATGAAGCGATGCCCGCAGGTCTCAAACCCGCTTTCGATCCCGTCGATGTCGAACGGCACGACCGCGCCGTCGAACAGGCAGACGATCCGGCGCAGCGGGCGCACCCAGCGCAGATGCCCGTCCGTCCGCCAACGCATGGATTTCGGCCAGTGAAAGCCGCGCACAATCTCGGGCACGATGTCGGCCACCACGCCCGGCGTGGGGCGGCCCTTGCGCTCAATCACCGCGAAATAAACCTCGCCCTTGCCGGTATCGCGCTTTTCCACCTGATCGAGGGTCAGGCCCACCGACCGCAGGAAGCCCTCGACGGCTTTGTCCGGCGCGCCGACCTTGGGACCCTTGCGCTCCTCGCTCACATCGGGCTGGCGGTCCGGCAGATCGCGCACCACGGCGGCCAACCGGCGCGGGGTGGACGCCGTCTCGATACGGACCTTTGGGAAGCCCGCCTCGTCAAGCCGGGCGGTCAACAGGCGCGCGAGTTCGGCCTCGGCGCCGGCTTGCATACGCGCCGGGATTTCCTCGGAAAACAGTTCCAAAAACAGATCAGGCATGGGGCGCCCCCTGCCCTTCGGCTTTGGGCTTCGGCGCGTCGGCACCCGCGCCAGTGCCGCCCAGGCCGGCACCTTCCGTGCGCCCCTGGGGGCTGGCGAGCCAGGCTTCGCAGCAGCCCTTGGCCAACGTCCGGACACGGCCGATATAGGCCTGGCGCTCGGTTACCGAAATCACACCGCGCGCATCAAGGAGGTTGAACAAATGGCTTGCCTTGATGCACTGGTCATAGGCCGGCAGGGCGAGCGCGCGGTCCAGAAGATGCGCGCAGGCGGCTTCGGCCTCCTGGAACTGGCGAAACAGAACCTGCGTATCCGCATGTTCGAAGTTGAAGGCCGAGAACTCCCGCTCGGACTGGTGAAACACGTCGCCATAAGTCACGCGCTGGTCGCCCTCGGCGCCGTTGAAGTCCAGATCATAGCCATTGTCGACGCCCTGCACATACATGGCAAGACGCTCCAGGCCGTAGGTCAGTTCACCTGCGATAAGATCGCAATCGAACCCGCCGACTTGCTGAAAATAGGTGTACTGAGTAACTTCCATGCCGTCGCACCAGACCTCCCAGCCCAGGCCCCAAGCGCCCAGGGTCGGGCTCTCCCAATCATCCTCGACAAAGCGGATATCGTGATTGGCCGGGTCGATCCCCAGTTCCACAAGGCTCTGAAGGTACAGGTCCTGGATGTTCTCCGGGGCCGGCTTCAAAATCACCTGAAACTGATAATAGTGCTGGAACCGGTTGGGGTTTTCCCCATAGCGCCCGTCGGTCGGCCGGCGGCACGGCTGAACATAGGCCGCGCGCCAGGGTTTCGGACCGAGCGCGCGCAAGGTTGTTGCCGGATGAAACGTGCCGGCCCCCATTTCCAGATCATAGGGCTGAAGGATGACGCAGCCATGGCGGGCCCAGTAGCGCTGCAACGTGAGAATGAGCCCTTGAAACGACGTATCCGCTTGGCGCGGTGTCGTCTGTGCTCCGGTCATGGCGATGTCACTCGAGTTAGGGTCAGGCGCGTTCGGGTTTGGCGCGGTGATGAAACGGCGAAGTCGCCGAGCCTGCACGAACGGCCGGCAACCGACGCCTCGTGCGCGCCGCGGCGACCGTAGCGAGGCGCCGCGAACGGGTCAATCGCCGCCTCGGCCACCCGATCCGCCCCGATCCCCCCGATCCCAGTCGATGGCGCGGGCCGGGGTCAGGCGCGGGCCGGGCCGGAGGGACAATCGGCGCGCCCGC
>CAZHDI010000028.1:3892-37437 GCA_964531285.1 uncultured Alphaproteobacteria bacterium
GGCGCGGGCCGGGGTCAGGCGCGGGCCGGGCCGGAGGGACAATCGGCGCGCCCGCAACCGCCCTGGCGGCTCTGGGGCCGGAAGGTGTGGCAGACCGGGCATTCGCGCATGGATTCGACCGGACGGGTCTTGGCCTCGGCGGCCTGGCGCTGCGCCTCGGTGGATTTGCGCAGGGCCTCGCGGTCCTGGTTGAACCGGCTCAGCGAGCGGAACGCCATCCACACGGCGAAGACCACGACGGCTGTGACGATCAACTGGCCCATACTGCGGTCCTCATCTCCTGTCGCGCGCCCGTGCTCATCCTGGCGCTCAGTCTCACGCCCGCCGCATCACAGGCCAAGCCGGGCCCACAGACCCCGCGTCTCGACGACCGCCAGCGCCGTTTCGGCGTCGATCAGGGCGGGCGCCGGGCCCCGCTCATCCAGCCATGCGGCCCGGGCCGCACCGCCGGGCTGCGGGCGGCGTGGAAACAGCCCGCGGGCGCCCCCGATGGGCTTCAAGGCGACCTTGTCGCCGAAACGCGCCCGCATGACCGAGCGAATATCGCCCACGCCGTCGATGAGGCCCAGGTCAACAGCCTCGGATGCGATCCAGAACGCGCCGGAGAACAGCAAATCGTCCTGACCCTCGGCCAGACGCGCGCCGCGGCTGGTGCGCACCCGGTCCTTGAACACCTCATGGAGTTTAGCCTGGATGGCCTTCAGGCGCTCCACATCTTCGCGCTTTTCGGGGAGAAACGGATCGAGCATCCCCTTGTTGGTCCCGGCGGTGTAAACCCGGCGCTCAATGCCGAAGCGCTCGATCAGGCCGGTGAGCCCGAAGCCCGCCGACACGACGCCAATGGACCCGATGATCGAGGCGTCGTCGGCAAAGATTTCATCGGCCGCGAGCGCGATGAAATAACCGCCCGACGCCGCCGCATCTTCGGCAAAGGCATAAACCGGCAGTTTTTTCTCCTCCGCCAGGGCGCGGACCCGCCGGTAGATGAGATCGCTTTGAACCGGCGACCCGCCCGGCGAGTTGATCGCCAGGGCCACGGCCGCCGCGCCCTTGACGGAGAATGCCTTTTCCAGGGTGTCGGCGATGCCGGCGAGGGTCACGCCCTGCCCGAACCGGCCCGATGAGCCGATGGGGCCGGTGATGCGGACCACAGGGACGACAGGGTCGGACGCGCCGCCGATGAAGGGTATCCATCGTGTGAGCTTTTTGATCATGAGACGTATGTAAGCCGCCCGGGCCTGCGCCTCAAGCACCGCCGGTCTTCGTCCAGTCCAGACCATGGCCGTGCCGCGCGATCGCGGCATGGGCCGGGGTCGGCCCGCCATCCGGCGCATGGAGGATCAGGCCCGGTGCCAGGGTCACCGGGCCGCGCACGCCCTTGCGGCCCGTCACGATGACCCGTTTGGCCGGGCGTCCGGCCATGGGCCAGAGCGGCACGATGGTCAGCATACCGACCGAGCCGTTGAGCGCCGCCAGGATCCGGTCGAGCTTGTCGGCCTGGTGGATCACGGTGAACCGGCCTTTGGGCTTCAGACGGCGCAGGGATAAGCCCAGCCAGTCTTCAAGCCCAGGGCCGCCATCCCGCCCGGACAACGCACCCGCGCGCCCCGCGGTCCGCGCCCGGGTCCCCTCACGCGGATCCCGGTAGGGCGGATTGACAAACACCTGATCGAAGCTCCGGTCGCGGAGCACCGGGGGCGGATCGGCGATGTCGCCGTGATGGAAGACGGCCCGGTCGCTCAGGCCGTTGCGCGCGGCGTTGGTCTGCGCCAGCGCATGGTAGCGCGGGTCGATTTCCAGCCCGGTAACGGTGATGCCGGGAAGGCGGGCGGCCGCGCACAGGCTGGCCGTACCGACCCCGGCCCCGGGCTCGAAAAGCTGCTCGCCGGGCCGCGCGGCCAAAGCGGCGGCCAGCAGCACCGCGTCGAGGCCCGCCCGATAGCCGGCGACAGGTTGAAGCACCCGAACAAGCCCGCCGAGAAAAAGATCGTCGGTCAGAATGCCGTCGGCGCGCGGGCCGCTTGCAGGCCTCACGACGCGCCGGGCTCCTGATCCGCCGGCGGGGCGGCGCGGATGTCCTTGATCAGCGCCAGAGCCTCGTCCGCGTCGTCATCCGCGACCATGATCCGGCGCGGCAATATGCCAATCGATCCCTCCAGAATGCTGGTATGTTCGTCAAGGACGACTGCATCGATTCCTGCATCCTTCAGGACGGCGCAGACAAAGGACAGATGAACCGGATCGGTCGATTTCAGTACCGCGCGCATGGGTCCTCATTCCGTCATGGCAAGCCCCCGCCTGCCGCCGGGCGATCCACAAGATCTTGTGATCGTACGGGACATTCGGGGCAAGGTCATGGCCGCCGCCGGTACTTGACCCGTTGTTCCGCTCATCCGTAGTGTCGACCGGAGAGGCGCGCGCCCGAAGCGCCGCTGTCCCGAAACACGATAAAAACCGGATTACGGCCTTGGGTGCAGTACTACCATTCGGCGGGGAGCGCGCCACACCGGACACCGCGATCCAGGATCTGCAGACCCTGGTGGGCGACGGGCTCACCGCGGTCAATGCAGTGATCATGGAGCGCATGGACAGTTCCGTGCCGATGATCCCGACCCTGGCGGGTTATCTGATCCAATCGGGCGGCAAGCGGCTGCGCCCTCTCCTGACGCTGGCGAGCGCGCAGTTGTGCGATTATGAGGGCACCGGGCACGTCCGGCTGGCGGCAGCGGTGGAATTCATCCACACCGCAACCCTGCTCCATGACGATGTGGTGGACGGGTCTGACCTGCGCCGGGGCCAGGCCACCGCCAATACGGTCTGGGGCAATCAGTCCAGCGTGCTGGTCGGGGATTTTCTGTTCAGCCGGGCCTTCCAGCTCATGGTCGAGGTCGGCCATTTGCGGGTGCTCGATATTTTGTCGAAAGCCTCGGCGGTCATTGCCGAGGGCGAGGTCATGCAACTGGCCGCGGCCAGCAATGTTCAGACTACCGAAGATACCTATCTGGCCGTCATCACGGCCAAAACAGCCGCGCTGTTCGCAGCGGCGGCCCAGGTCGGCGCGGTGATCGCCGGACGCAGCGACGAGGAAGAAGCCGCGCTGGAGAGTTTCGGGCGTAATCTCGGCATCGCTTTCCAGCTTGTGGACGACGCGCTCGATTATTCCGGCCATGAAGCCGAGCTTGGCAAGGCCGTCGGCGACGATTTCAAGGACGGCAAGATCACCCTGCCCATGGTGCTTGCCTATCGCCGCGGCGACGATACCGAGCGCGCGTTCTGGAAGCGCTGCATGGAAGACGGCGAGGCCTCCGACGCGGATCTTGCTCAGGCCATCGCACTGGTCGGCAAGCACGAGGCGATCGAGGATACGGTGGAGCGGGCGCGCCATTACGGCAAAATCGCCCGGGACGCCCTGGCCATCTTCCCCGACAATCCCTACCGCAAGGCCCTGCTCAACGTCGTCGAATTCGCCATCGCCCGGGCGCATTGAGCCGCATCGGACCGTGTGATGATCTCAGGGTCCTTTTGAGAATGCGCCGGAAGGCGCATTTCCGCGGGCCGGTGATGCCTCATTTCCAAAAAGCCTCTAAGCCCCCAGACCCGGCCCACCGGGTTCGATCAAAGGGGCATCCTGAAGGACCGGGCCGCAGGCCGCCCACCAGGAGGGCTGGCCCGTCCGAATGGCCTCGACCGCCGCGTCCGCCAGTGCCTGTTCAGTAAAGAGGCCGAAACAGGTGCCGCCGCTTCCCGACATGCGCGCCAAGCGGCAACCGGGTTGAGCGGTCAAAGCGTCCAGCACCTGGGCGATATCAGGGGCGACACGCCGCGCCGAGCCTTCCAGATCGTTGCGGGTCACGCGCAATGCGGCCAGAAAGGCATCCGCCTCGCCGTAAGCCCCATGGGGCACATCCGGCCCGCAGACACCCGGCATCGCCGCGGGATCGAGCCCTTTGAAGACCGGCCCGGTGGGGACCGGCGTCCCCGAATTGACCAGCACCATCCACAGGCCCGGCAGGCGCGGCGTCGGCGCCACATGCTCGCCGATCCCGGTCACATAGGCCGGACGCGACGCCTGACAGACCGGGATATCCGCACCCAGAGCAACACCGATCTCGTGCATGCGCTGAGAATCGACATTGATCCCCCAATGGGCGGCGAGCAAGCGCAGCGCCGCGGCGGCATCGGCCGACCCGCCACCGATACCGGACGCCACCGGCAGGCATTTTTCGAGTGTGACCCGGCCCGTCGGATCAATGCCGGCGGCATCGGCCAAGGCCCGGGCGGCCCGCATGATGAGATTGTCAGCAACCGGCTCATCCGCGAGCGCCGGCGCGAAGGGGCCGTCAATCCGTAACGACAGATCCGGGCCCGGCGACACGGTCAGACGGTCGCCGATGCCGGCAAAGACGATCAGACTTTCAAGCTCATGATAGCCGTCAGGCCGGCGGGACAAGACATGCAGGAATAGATTGACCTTGGCCGGAGCGAACAGGGTCAACGCACCATCTGACAGCGCCATGGCGTCAGTCCCCGGTCGGAACGTCTTGATCCGCACCCGGCGCGGCCGTTCTGTCGTCCGCGATCGTCGCCGCCGGCGTGGCCGTCAAAGCAGGCTCGCTCAGGCCGACAATCAGCTTGCGTTCGACCTTCGCTTCCAGATCGGGTTCCGGATCGAGCGCGAGCGCATGGCTCCATTGGAACCGGGCTTCGAGTTCGCGGCCGACCTGCCAATAGGCATCGCCAAGGTGATCGTTGATGATGGGATCGCCGGGCTCCAGAAGCACCGCGCGCTCCAGATGGGTCACCGCCGACTCGTAGTCGCCGAGCCGGTAATAGCCCCACCCCAGACTGTCGATGATATAGCCGTTTTCAGGCTCCTGGGCCGCCGCGGAGCGGATCATCTGCATCGCCTCATCCAGGTTCACACCCTGGTCAATCCAGGAATAGCCCAGGTAATTCAGGACATAAGGCTGCTCGGGCTGAAGCTCCAGCGCGCGGCGCAAATAAACCTCGGCCTCATCCCAACGCTTTGAGCGCTCCAGAACGATCCCGTACTGATAAAACAGCGCCCAATGGCGCGGTTCGATCTCATCGATCTGATCGATGGCCCGGGCGTAATAGTCCGCCGACGCCCCATAATGCTCGTTGGCATGGAGCATTTCAGCAATCGAGACCAGCACATCGATGTTCTCAGGCGCAACATCGATAACATCCTGCAGCACACGGATGGCCTCGTCGCGCTTCTCCAGCCGGTTGAGATTATGGGCAATGCGAATACGGGCATTGGCCCAAAGGGGCGACTCCCGGCTCACGCCGCGATAGGCCGCGACCGCGTCCTGGGTCCGGTTGCCCTGTTCCAGAAGGTCGGCCAGAAGCGACTGAGCGATGTCGAAATCACTGCGCAGATGCAGCGCGAGGCGCATGTAAACGAGCGGCAGATCCGGCCCCCGTTCGTCCTCGCGCGCCAGAGCCCCGGCAAGCGCATAAATCGACTCCGCCGCTCCGGCCCGCGCGCTGGGCACGAGCCGCGCCACATTGCGCTCCTCGCGCTGGGCCCGATAGAGCGAGGCGGCGATCAGGGGGTGATTGCCGACTTCGAGCAGAAACGTCTCATAAACAGCCGCAGCCTGTTTATAGCGCCGGTCATGTTCCAGGAACCGGCCATAGGCCTCGACGACACGGATGCTGGTCCGGTTCGACAGCTGCATCGCCTCGTCGTAATTGCTCTCCGCATCGGTCATCCGGCCCGCCAGATCGAGCATCAGCGCGGAATGGAATGTGCGGTACAGATCGAGACCCTCGACCGCGCTGAGGCCGGCCAGCATGCTCAGCCCACGACTGGTGTCGCCTTCACCGGCATAGGACCAGGCGATGATCAGCCGATTGACGAGATCGGTCAGCGGTCCGGGCCCTGCGGCCTGGACATGCTCGCGGGCCCGGGCATAGGCGCCGACCCGCATGGCCTCGACCGCCAGCACCAGACGGGCCAGCCGGTCGTCCGGGCGAATCTCGATGATGCGCCGGCCGAGCGTCACCGCATCGGCTACATCGCCGCTGTTGAGTTCCAGAAGAAAGGCGCGCTCAAGAAGCGACTGATCGTCCGGACGGGTCGCCAGCGCCCGCGAGTAATACCGCGCCGCGGCCGAGGCATCCAGGTGCTTACCGGCATGACGGGCCGCGAGATAATTGCCGTAGAGCGAGGTCTGCTCCGGGCTCCACTGCTGTTGCAGACCGTTCGCCATACCGGCGCATCCGCCGATGGACACCGCAATGCCCGCCGCCGCAACCACGCGCAAAACGCTCCGCCCCCATACGGCCGGCCAGGAGCCCGCCATACGCTTCTGCCGCCTGTCAGACACACCGCCTCCGGATTACATGTTCGGATAGTTCGGACCGCCGCCGCCCTCGGGCACAACCCAGTTGATGTTTTGGGTCGGGTCCTTGATGTCGCAACTCTTACAATGCACGCAGTTCTGCGCATTGATGACGAAACGCGGATTTTTTCCGGCGTCGTCGTAAACCACTTCATACACGCCGGCCGGACAATAGCGCTGCGCCGGTTCGGCATAGGTCGGCAGATTGTATTCGATCGGCACGCTCGGATCCTTGAGCGTGAGATGGCACGGCTGATCTTCCTCATGGTTGGTGTTCGACATGAACACCGAGGACAGCCGGTCGAACGACACCACGCCATCGGGCTTGGGATACTCGATGCGCGGCGAGTCTTCCGCCTTGTTCAGGCACTCGTGATCCGGCTTGCCGTGTTTCAGCGTGCCGAACAGCGACAGGCCGAAGAGCTGGTTGGTCCACATATCGAGGCCGCCGAGTGCGACGCCCATATAGGTGCCGAACTTGCTCCACAGCGGCTTCACATTGCGCACGCGCTTGAGGTCTTTATAGACGTGGCTGGCCTCGTATTTGGCCGCATACGCCGTAATCTCGTCGTGGGACCGGCCCTCTTGCAAGGCTTCGAACACCGCCTCCCCGCCCATGGCACCGGTCGCCATGGCGTTGTGGCTGCCCTTGATACGCGGAAGGTTTACAAAACCCGCCGCGCAGCCGACCAACAGGCCGCCCGGGAAGCTCAGCTTGGGAACCGATTGGAACCCGCCTTCGGTGATCGCGCGCGAGCCATAGGCAATGCGCTTGCCGCCTTCCAGGAAGGGGCGCACCGCCGGGTGGGTCTTGAAGCGCTGAAATTCCTCGAACGGCGACAGGTAGGGGTTCGTATAATTCAGGTGCACCACGAAACCGATGGACACCTGATTGTCCTCGATATGATACATCCACGACCCGCCGCCGGTATCGCTGCTGAGCGGCCAGCCCATGGTGTGCATCACGAGGCCCGGCTTGTGCTTGGCCGGATCGATTTCCCACAGCTCCTTGATGCCGATGCCGTATTTCTGCGGCTCGCTGTCATCGGCGAGGCCGAACTTGGCCATCAGGCCCTTCGTGAGGGAGCCGCGGGCACCCTCGGCGAAGACCGTATATTTGGCGTGGAGTTCGAGGCCCGGCGTATAGCTGTCTTTCTGTTCGCCTTCGCGCGAGATACCGAAATCCCCCGTGGCCACGCCGCGCACCGAGCCGTCCGCGTTGTAGAGCACTTCGGAGACGGCAAAGCCCGGATAAATCTCGACGCCCAGTTCTTCGGCCTGCTCGCCGAGCCAGCGGGTCACATTGCCCAGGCTCCCGGCATAACAGCCGTGATTGCTCATCAGGGGGGGGTAGAGAAAGTTCGGGAAGCGGATGCTGCCTTTTTCGCTCAGGACCAGGAACCGGTCTTCGGTCACCTCGACATTGAGCGGCGCGCCGCGTTCTTTCCAGTCGGGGATAAGCTCGTTGAGCGCGATCGGGTCCATCACCGCGCCAGATAGAATATGCGCCCCGACTTCGGACCCTTTTTCCAGCACGGCAACGGAATAATCGACCCCGGCTTCGGCGCACATTTGCTTGAAGCGGATCGCCGCGCACAGGCCGGCCGGCCCCGCGCCCACGATCACCAGATCGTATTCCATTGATTCGCGTTCAGTCTCAGCGTTCATCGCAGCCTCCATGCCTCCGAGCCGGTGCGCGGCTTCGCGGCCCGATCAGCCGGCGACCGCTTACCCCGAAGCAAGCCTTCGTTATGAGTGGCGCGCGGCCACCGGTCAACCGGCATGGCCTGTTGCCGTAGGATCCGCGCCCGCGGATCGATCCCGCAGGACCGCTCGTACCCTACGCACCGCCGGTCACCATTTGACTTCCCGCCGCCGGGTCCATAATGGCTGGGATCGGCGCCGCGTGCAGCCTGCGGTGTCCGATCGCGACCCTGGTTTATCGTCGCACGCGCGCGCCGGCCCGGGCCCGGCGCCCTTTGGAGCCTTCTTATGAACGCCTCTCCCGCCGATCCATCGCACAGCCACAGCGCAGCCGTCGCCGCGTTGCTGCGGTGGTATGCGGCCATGGGGATCGATGACATTGTGGGTCTGGAGGCACGCGATTTTCGCCGGACCGTTGCGCCCCAAACGGGTGCGCCTGCTACCGGGCAGCCGGCCGGACCGGCCCCAGCCGCACCCGCACTGCCGGATGGGACGCAGATGGCGCGCCAGCGCGCCGCCGGTGCGGCGACACTCGAGGCCCTGCGCGCGGCCATGGAGTCCTTCGATGCCTGCCCGCTCAAAGACAGCGCGAGCCGGCTAGTGTTCGCGGATGGGGCGACGGACGCGTCCCTCATGCTGATCGGCGAGGCCCCCGGCCAGGAAGAGGACCGGCAAGGCAAACCCTTTGTCGGCCGGTCGGGGCAGCTTTTGGACTTGATGCTCAAGGCCATCGGCTACAGCCGCGAGACCGCCTATATCGCCAACATCGTGCCGTGGCGCCCGCCGCTGAACCGCAAGCCCGAATTGACCGAGATCGAAATGTGCCTGCCGTTCCTTCATCGGCACATCGAATTGATCGCCCCGCGCCTGATCGTGACCCTGGGCGGGACGGCCAGCCAGCATCTGCTGGAGACCCAGTCGTCCATGCGCAATCTGCGCGGCCAGATCCGCACCCTGCGATTCGGCGGCCACGAGGTCGCCGTGCTGGCGACCTACCATCCGGCCTATTTATTGCGTAACCCGATTTCAAAACGGGCAGCCTGGGCAGACATGCTTCAGGCCAAGCGCTGGCTGGCGGATCGTGGAGCCGCCTAACCAGTCAAATCAATCGGTTGGGTGAAACCGTCGAAACAGGCATGGCGCGGCGCAGGCGCCATCACGGATCTCAATGATCCGCATCCTCCCGGCATTGTCTTGCCGGGTCAGGGGCGGATCGCTAGGTTGTCGCGCGCTGCGTCGTGGCGGGTGAGTCGTGAGCCTTTCGGCATGAGATGGGTCAATTCATGGGCATGAGGCATTTGGGTTTCGGTCGCGGTCACGTCTTGGCAGGAACGGCGCCGGTGCGGCGCGGGCCGTCATGGTGGACCGCCGCTCTGGTCATGATCGCGCTGATCCTGACGGCCCCCGCCTTTGCCACGGAGACCGCCGGCGAAAAAGCCGCCCGCCTGAAAGCGGACAGCGGCGCGGCGGCGGCCATGGGCGATCCGCTCGCGGTGCTCAATGCCGAAGACGTGCTGCGCTATAAACGCATTTTCATGCTCCAGGACAGCGGCAAGATCGATGCGGCGGACACGCTGATCCGTGCACTGGACGACCCCATTCTCATGGGACACGTGCTGTTTCAGCGGTACATGCATCCCACGGCCTACCGCTCGTCGTTCGGCGAGTTGAATGCCTGGCTCACTCAGTATGCCGATCATCCTGACGCGGTGCGTATCTATCGCCTCGCCACCCGGCGCAAGCCGCAGAGCGCACCCGCGCCCCGGACCGCTGAGCGCAAGCGCTGGCGTTATGCCAATGCGCGCACCACCGCGTTCGAGGTCCACAACCCGCCGCGCACCAGCGCCCAGAGCCGCACCGTGCGCCGGATCGAACGGCGCGTGCGCTCGCTTCTGCGCCGGGAACGCCCGACCCAGGCCCTGGGATATCTGGGCGATATGCGCAAACATCTGACCACGGTGGAATACGACAATATCCGCCAGTGGATCGCGACCTCGTACTATGCCGAACAGGTGGACGACAAGGCGCTCGCCCTGGCCCGTGAAGTCGCCAAGAAAAGCGGCGAGGCCGTGCCCATGAGCCATTGGATAGCCGGGCTCGCCGCTTGGCGCCAAGGCGATCCCGGGCTCGCCGCGACGCATTTCGAGGCACTGGCGCGCGCCGAGCATGTGGACGAGGATGACCGCGCCGCCGGGGCGTTCTGGGCCGCGCGCGGGTTCCTCAAGACCCGCCAGTCCCAGAAGATCGTTCCCATGCTGCGGATCGCGGCGGCCCAGGACCGCACGTTTTACGGCATTCTGGCGGCCCGCCAGCTTGGACATCGGCCGGATGCCTCCTGGCCGCGCCCGGCTCTGGACGGCGCCCGGGCGGCGGCCCTCGTGCGCGAAGGCCATGTCCGCCGGGCCGCGGCGCTGGTGCAGGTCGGTCAGATCGACCTTGCCGAAGAGGAACTCGCCTTCGCCCACGGCAAACTGAAAGACGCGGACGATCCGGCGCTGCTGGCGGTCGCGGGCCATCTCAACATCCCGT
Organism: uncultured Alphaproteobacteria bacterium; assembly: GCA_964531285.1. Lineage (GTDB taxonomy): Bacteria > Pseudomonadota > Alphaproteobacteria > JAJFIK01 > JAJFIK01 > CAZHDI01. The sequence continues at coordinate 14,497 of CAZHDI010000028.1, forward strand.
CGATCGAGATGAAGGTGGCGATCTCCAGCAAGGCCAAGGGTCTTGAGGCCGGGCTCTATCCGACGCCGGATTATCAGCCCCAAGGCGGCTATGCCGTGGACCGGGCGCTCTTGTTTGCGATCATCCGCAAGGAAAGCAAGTTTCTCGCTTCGGCCCTGAGCCGGGCCGGCGCGCGGGGCCTGATGCAGATCATGCCCATGACCGCCTATCACATCACCCGCGACCGGGGCTTCCGGGGCGACAAGCGCGATGAGCTTCATATGCCGGAGGTCAATATCGCGCTCGGTCAGACCTATATTCAGGAACTGATGGGCGCGGTGGAACCGGACGGCAATCTTCTGATGATGCTCGCGGCCTATAACGCCGGGCCGGGCAATCTGCGCCGCTGGGTGGGCTCGATCAAATTCAAGGACGACCCGCTCTTGTTCCTGGAGAGCCTGCCGGTGCGCGAGACCCGCACCTATGTGGAAAAGGTCATGGCCAATCTCTGGCTGTACCGGGCGCGATTCGGTCAGGATAGTCCTAGCCTCGATGCCATGGCCCGCGGCGCGTGGCCGATTTACGAGCCCCAGGAGGCTTTCGGTACCAATGAGCGCGTCGCGGCGCTCGGTTTCCAGCCCTGAGGAGGGACGCTCATGCCCGAGACCTTCCGTCATCAGATCGACGAGACCCGCCCCTTCGAGGCGCTTGGCATCGCGGCCATGACCGTCTCGGACACAAGGACCATGGCGGACGACCGGTCCGGCGACACGCTCGCGGCGCGCATTACCGATGCGGGCCACCGCCTCGCGGCGCGGGTCATCGTCCCGGACGATGTGGAAGCCATCCAAAGCCAGGTGCGCGGCTTTATCGCGGACCCGTCCGTGGACGTCGTGATCTCGACCGGGGGCACCGGCCTGACGGGGCGCGATGTGACGCCTGAAGCCTTCCGCGCGCTGTTCGAGAAGGAAATCGACGGCTTCGCGGCGGTGTTTCACCGGATCAGTTTCGAGACGGTCGGCACCTCGACCATCCAGAGCCGGGCCTGTGCCGGTGTCGCGGGGGGAACCTATCTGTTCGCCCTGCCCGGCTCGACGGGCGCGGTCAAGGACGGTTGGGACGGCATTTTGCGCTGGCAACTCGACAGCCGCCACGGACCGTGCAATCTCGTCGACATCCGCCCGCGCCTTCAGGAACATCGCGGGCGTTAACCTGCACGCCAGGCCCGCCAGTCGTGGACCGTGTCGATATCGCGCAAGGTGTCCACGAAGCCGGCCCGATAGCGCGGCCGGAGATTTGTGATCACCTCGCCCAGCGTATGGCTGCCCGACCAGGTGACACCCTCGAAGATCCCGTCCGGATAGGGCCGGCGTGCCAGGCCGATGAGCCAGAAACCGCCATCCTCGGCCGGACCGAACACCGCATCATAGCGTCCTAAGAGATGAAACGCCTCGGCGATGTGATGGGGGCGCATATCCGGACAATCCGTGCCCACCATAACCACCGGGCCGGTTGGCGCGGTTTTGAGCGCCCGTTCCATCTTGACGCCGAGATTACCCCGGCCCTGACCGATGCGCGCCGGACCCGCCGGCCAGATGCCGGCGCCCGCCCGTGCCGCCAGGCCGTCCGGATCGACCGCCAGGACGGTGCGCCAACGCGGATCGCGGGCAAGGCGATGGATGATCCCGCCGCTCATGCGCCGGTACAGCGCCCAGGCCGCCAGCGCGCCGGTGTCCCGCGCGAGCCGCGTCTTGACCTGGCCGAGGCGCGGTGCCTTGGCCATGACGATCAGCGTGCGGTTCATCAGCCGTACAGCCGTGCCAGGACCCGGGGCGGGACCTTGAGGAAATAGAGACTCAAAATGGTGAGATTCATCAGCGGGCGGCGCCAATAGCCGTCCCGCTCATACCGCGCGGCACTGGTGACCGCCCGGGTCTTCAGCACGGTGAGGCGGCGCTTGCCGATCCGGCGCACCAGATCGACATCCTCCATGAGCGGCAGGTCGCGAAACCCGCCGACCCGCTCATAAAGTGCGCGGCTGACCAGCAGGCCCTGATCGCCATAGGGCAAGCCGAACAGCCAGCAGCGCAGCGCCACCAACCGTTCGATCCGCCGGGCCTGGGACCGGAAACTGTCGAGCGCGAAGGCAAAGGCCGCGGCATCCTCGGCGCCTGCCTGGGCGATGAACCGGTCCACTTCGCCGACCCAGCCGGCATCGAGCACGGTGTCGGCGTGGAGCATCAAGAGCCAGTCGCCCTGGGCCGCTTCGGCCCCGGCCTTGAGCTGGCGCCCGCGCCCTTTTTCGGTCGTCAGAAACCGCACCCCGGCCTGATCGGCGATCCGCGCCGTGCCGTCCGTCGACCCGCCATCGGCCACGACCACCTCGCGCACCAGACCGGCCACCAGTCCGGGCACAAGCGCGGTCAGGCAGGCGGACAGGCCCGCTTCGGCGTTGAGGGTCGGAATGACCACGCTGATCGGTGCTGTCATAAAAAGCGCCACGGCTGGTTGCAGGGGGCTCACCATCCCGGCTTCCCGATCCGCCGTCAAGGCGTCCGTTCCTCTGTTTGTTCCCGTTTCATGGAAGCGACACACTCCCCTAAAGTTCTTTTTATGTTCTTTTTTTGTGTTAGCTTATCCCCAGTTTGCGCGAAAGAGGCAGGAACGAAGGATGTACAGACTAATGCCGCAGGAGCCGGTGCGCGGGCGCGGGGCACGCAGCAATGCCAGCGGACGGTTCGAGGCCGAGCAGCGTGAGCGGGTCGATGACGGCTGGGACCTCGAAGAGGATGACACCGGCGCCGTGCAAACCCGGGTGATCACCGACGCCACCCGGTCGATCATCGCGCGCAACACGTCGCCCGATCTGTCGTTCGACCGGTCCATCAATCCCTATCGCGGCTGCGAGCATGGCTGCACCTATTGTTTCGCCCGGCCCAGCCACGCTTATCTGGGCCTGTCGCCCGGGCTCGATTTCGAGAGCGTGCTGCTGGCCAAACCCAATGCCGCGGCGCTGCTCGACGCCGAACTGCGCAAAGCCGCCTACACACCCGCGGTCATGGCGCTCGGCACCAATACCGATCCCTATCAGCCGCTGGAACGGCGCATGGGCATCACCCGGTCGGTGCTCGATGTGCTGGCGCGGTTCAACCATCCGGTCGGCATCGTCACCAAGTCCAATCTCATCGTGCGGGATCTCGATATCCTGGCGCCCATGGCGGCCAAGCGCCTCGCCAAGGCGGCGATTTCAATCACGACGCTCGACCCCAAGCTCGCCCGGGCCATGGAGCCGCGCGCGCCCACGCCGGCCAAGCGGCTTGAAGCGATTTCCCGCCTCGCGGACGCCGGTGTGCCGGTCGCCGTGATGGCCGCGCCCATCATTCCGGGCCTCAACGACCATGAAATCGAGCCAATCCTGGAAGCCGCGCTCGACGCCGGCGCCGGAGCGGCCGGTTATGTGCTCCTGCGCATGCCGCTGGAGATCAAGGATCTGTTCCGCGAATGGCTTTATGACGCGGTGCCCGGGCGCGCGGACCGGGTGATCAGCCTGATGCGCCAGATGCGCGGCGGGCGGGATTACGATCCGGCCTGGCGCGCGCGCATGACCGGCGGCGGGCCGCTGGCCGATCTTCTGGCCCGGCGTTTCGCCCTGGCCACCAAACGGCTGGGGCTCGCAAAACCGGGAGGCGGCCTCGACTGCAGCCAATTCACCGTCCCGCCCGAAACCGGCGATCAACTCGCGCTGCTTTGATCGCATCTCTTGACCGGCCCCCGGCGCAGCCGGAATGGTGACGCCATGAGCGTGTCCGTCTTCCTGCCCGATCAAAGCGATGCCGCCGTCGATGCGGCCTTGTCCGGCCTCGCGCCTGATGCGCCCATCGCGGGGGTTGATGAGGCCGGGCGCGGGCCCTGGGCGGGGCCGGTGGTCGCCGCCGCCGTGATCCTTGAGCCCGGGGCGGTCCCGAACGGTCTTGACGATTCCAAACGCCTGAGCGAGGCGGCCCGGGAACGGCTGTTCGAGACGATCACGGCGCGCGCGAGCGTCGGCATTGCCATCGGTTCGGTCGCCGCCATCGAGGCGCGCAACATTCTGGGCGCGACCATGGATGCCATGGCGGATGCGGTGGCCCAGCTGGGCGACGCCCCCGCCCTGGCCCTGATCGACGGCAACCGGACGCCGGATCTGGCCTGCCCTGCCCTGCCGGTGATCAAAGGCGACGGCAAACTCGCCGCCATCGCGGCCGCCTCGATCGTTGCCAAGGTCACCCGCGACCGGATCATGCACGCGCTCGATCAAGAGTTGCCCGGCTATGGCTGGGCGCGCAACAAGGGCTACGGGACGCCGGACCATCAGGCGGGGCTGCGCCGGCTCGGCGTCACGGTGCATCACCGGCGCGGTTTCAAACCGATACAGGCGCTTCTCGAAGAGGCACAGAGTCCGGACACGGACTCATCCATAAGAGTCGCGGCTTCTCATTGACCATTAACGCCCCCTCGCGCAGAATCCTCAGCCTCAAGTGAGGTGAAGGATCATGGCGACACGGACGAAACCGGGGCGGAAAGGCGCCGCCCGGAGCGGCGACCTGCCGCTCGACACCATTCTGGCCGGCGACTGCATCGCCCATATGACCGCGCTGCCCGAGGCCAGCGTGGACATGGTGTTCGCCGATCCGCCGTATAATCTTCAGCTTGAGGGCGAATTGCGCCGGCCCAACAACAGCCGGGTCGACGGGGTCGAGAACGACTGGGACAAATTCGCCAGCTTCGAAACCTATGACGGCTTCACGCGCGACTGGCTGCGCGCGGCCCGGCGGGTCCTGAAACCGGGCGGCACGATCTGGGTCATTGGCAGCTATCACAATATCTTCCGGGTCGGGACCAGCCTTCAGGATGAAGGCTTCTGGATCCTCAACGATATCGTCTGGCGCAAAACCAACCCGATGCCGAATTTCCGTGGCAAACGCTTCACCAATGCCCACGAGACCCTGATCTGGGCCTGCCGGGACGCCGACGCCAAGGGCTATACCTTCAATTACGATGCGCTCAAGGTGTTCAATGACGATCTGCAGATGCGCTCGGACTGGGTGCTGCCGATCTGCGCCGGCGAGGAACGCCTAAAGGGCGCCGACGGCGCGAAAGCCCACCCGACCCAAAAACCGGAGTCGCTTTTGCACCGTGTGCTGATCGCCTCGACCAACCGGGGCGATGTGGTGCTCGATCCGTTTTTCGGGACCGGCACGACCGGCGCGGTCGCCAGGCGTCTGGGCCGCCATTTCATCGGCATCGAGCGGGAACGCGAGTATGTGACCGTGGCCGAACGGCGCATCGCCAGGGTCAAACCGCTCGAAGACGAAAGCGTCGAGCTGACACAAGGTAAGCGCAGCCAACCGCGCATCCCCTTCGGTCTCGTCATTGAGAAGGGCCTGATCCGGCCCGGCAACCGTCTTGTGTGTCCGCGCCGTCAGCATGCGGTCAAAGTCCGCGCCGACGGGTCGGTCGTCGCGGGCGATGCCACCGGCTCGATCCACAAGATCGCGGCCCATGTCCAGGGCCTGCCCGCCTGCAATGGCTGGACCTTCTGGCAGCATGAGGCGACGGCCCGCAAACTGGTGCCGATCGACGTCTACCGGCAAAAACTGCGCGAAGAACTCTATCCGTAACCGGAGCGCCGGGCCGCGATCACGGCCCGGCCCCTGACTCACCGGTTGTCCATTTGCGAGCGGACCCGCAACAGTCCGAGCCCGGTGATCCGGTACGGCCCGCCGCCGCGCGAGGCGATCAGCTTGCGCCGTTTCAGTTTCCGGAACACCGCCACCGTCATACCGGTCAGATACCAGCCGTCACGGGTGACGCAGTGCACGGCCCCGATCTTGCGCGCCTCGTCGCGCTCGACCAGAACGACACCGCCCTGCGCCAGGGCATGGAGCACCCGCTGCTCCGCCTTTGACACGTCCATTGGAAATTACTCAGCTCAAAGAAAGGCCGGTCACGCGCGAAGGGCTCGCGCATGGTCTGAAAGACGATCCCGCCCTGCCGTGAGGGCGGGCTTACCGGGCCTCGGAGCTGAGTGACATGAAGCACCTCTTTGCTTCGGTTATGTGGCAGAAATGGCCGGGCGCCGGGCTTTTGTCAAGCCGGGCGGCGCGGCGCGAACAACGGGCCGTCGCCGATGAGCATATGATCGGCCACTTTGCGCATGACCGTCGGCAGTGCGATGTCGCCCAGGGCCTCCGGCGCCACCCAGCGCCCGTCCACATCCGCCGCCGCCCGCGCACCGATACGCCCGCTAAGCACAGTCAGTTCCAAATGAAAATGGGTGAAGGTGTGCCGCACCACGCCGGGCGCCGGGTCCCATGCGGTGCGCACGGGCGCATCGCGGTCCGGATCGGGCACCGGGTCCTTGGCCGTGTTCCAGCCCGCGGAGGGAAACTCCATCATCTTGGCCAGAAGTCCTTTGTCCGGGCGCTGACGGACCAGCACCGCCCCGTCCGGACGGGTCAACCAGAACACGAGGCCGACGCGCGTGGGCTTGGCGGCCTTGGGCGCGCGGCGCGGCAGATCGGCCGCGATCCCCTTGCCGCGCGCCACGCATCCCCCCGCCCAGGGACACAGTCCGCAGGCCGGATTGCGCGGGGTACAGACGGTCGCACCCAGATCCATCACCCCTTGCGCATAATCGCCCGGGCGGCGTGCCGGTGTCATGGCCGCCGCCAGCCGGCGCAATTCAGGTTTGACGCCGGGCAGCGGGTCCTCGGCGCCGTGGAGCCGGGCCATCACCCGCTCCACATTGCCATCAACGACAACCGCCTTACGCCCGAAGGCAATCGCCGCAATCGCCGCCGCCGTGTAGGCCCCGACGCCGGGCAGATCGAGCAGGCCCTCTTCCGTATCCGGAAAAACACCGTCGCGCGCACCCGCGACATGAACGGCGCAGGCGTGGAGATTGCGGGCCCGGGCGTAATAGCCGAGCCCGGCCCAGGCGCTCAACACATCGTCGAGGGGCGCACCGGCCAGATCATGAACGCTCGGCCAGCGCGCGGTGAAGCGCTCGAAATACGGAATGACGGCCGCGACCGTGGTCTGCTGGAGCATGATCTCCGACAGCCACACATGATAAGGGTCGGTGCGATGCGCCGCGCCCGGCGCGACCCGCCAGGGCAGCACCCGGGCGTTGGCGTCGTACCAGTCCAGCAAGGCGCGCACGCGGTCGGGCATGGCGATCCTCTGACCTTTCATTTCCCAAGACCCGCGGCACGGCCCGCAGGACACCGGCGCTTGACATAGCACCGGCCAGCGGTCCCCTTAACACCATGACCCGGCCCAAGGACAGCGACACGACCGCCCGCCTGCGCGCCGCACGGCTCAAAGCCTCGCCCGTGCTGGCCCGCGCGCACTTCCACGCCATCCCCCGCACCCGCCCGGCGGCGAGCGGTGCGCGTCCGGTCGCGCGCGCGGCCCAAGCGGCGGCAAAACCCGTGTTCGCCAAGTTCAAACATGCCCAGAGCGAACTCGAAACGGTCTGGCCGGACATCGTCGGCGAGACCCTGGCCGGCATGACCTGCCCCGAGCGCTATCAGCCGGGGCGCGGCGCGGCGGATAACGGGGTTTTGACCGTGCGGGTGGCCGGCGCGCTGGCACTGGACCTTCAGCATCTGAGCCCGCAGATCATCGAGCGGGTCAACGCCTTTTTCGGCTACCGGGCGATTGCGCGCCTCAAAATCGTCCAAGGTCCCCTTGCCAATGCTGTGAAACGGTCGGTGCGCCGGGTGCGCAGCATCACGCCGGACGAAAAACGCCAGCTTGAGGCGGCGGCGGCGGATGTGAATGATGCCGGACTGCGGGCCGCGTTGACCCGCCTGGGTGCCAGTGTGCTGGGCAGTGAACAGTAAGAGACTTCAAGGAGCAGATGCGATGACGGGGCAAACCGAGACCACTCAACCGGAAGCGAAACCGACGCGCGGCCGGTTCGGCCTGATCGGCGCCGGTATCCTGGCTGCCGCGGTTCTGGGCGGCGCGGGCTTTCTGGTCCTGACCGCCGGCGGCAGCGGACCGGCCGAGGCCAACACCGCAACCAAGGAAGAGGTCCTGGCCAATCCGGATTTCGGACGCCCGGGGGATATCGTCCTGGGCGATCCGGACGCGCCGGTGGAGATCATCGAATATGCCTCCATGACCTGCGGACACTGCGCGGCGTTCAAGCTGCGCACCTTCCCGGAGATCAAAGAGCAGTACATCGACACCGGTAAGGCCAAATACACGTTGCGGGAATTCCCGACCGCGCCGGTGGTTTTGTCCGCCTCGGCCTTCATGCTGGCGCGCTGCGTGCCCGAAGACCGCTATTACCGGATGATCGAGGTGCTGTTTAAGACCCAGCGCACCTGGGCTGGCGTGTCGACCGCCCAGGAAGGCCGGGACGAGCTTGAGAAAATCGCCCGTCAGGCCGGTCTGAACAGCGCGGCCTTCGAGGCCTGTCTGTCCAACGACGCTGAATATCAGCGCATCCGCGCGGTGCAGGAGCAAGGCTCGGAGGCATTCGAGATCACCGGCACGCCCTCGCTTATCATCAATGGCGAGATGCTGAACGGCTTCCGCACCTTCGAGGACGTGTCCAAGGTGATCGAGGCCAAGCTGGCGGAGTAACCGCGCAGCTTTTAGAACCTGGATCAGGGCGCGGCACCGTTCGGGCGATGCCGCGCCCTCGTTTTGCCTCTCGCACCGCGCCGGCCCATCTGACAAACCGCTCACCCGCGCCCCTGTCCCGCCGTGATACACTTTCGCCCTCGCTCGCATGGAGCGGGGCTGAGAATCAGCCCATCATCGCCGTTCACGTGCCGGTGCCCGACCTTGCGCACCGGTGAGAGAAGGGGGTTTGCAGCCCGCCCCGGTCGCGCCGGACCGTCCACACACCGGCCGACCCTGCCAAGGCGGACTGCCCGATTGCGATGGATCGTCCGTGAAATTCAACCGGCTGCGCGTCACAGGCTTTAAGTCATTCGTCGACCCCACCGAGCTTCAGATCGAGCCCGGCCTGACCGGTATTGTCGGCCCGAACGGCTGCGGCAAATCCAATATCGTGGAAGCGCTGCGCTGGGTCATGGGCGAGACCTCGGCCAAATCCCTGCGCGGGTCGGGCATGGAAGACGTGATCTTCTCCGGGACCTCCGGGCGCCCGGCGCGCAACAGCGCCGAAGTGGTGCTGTCCATCGACAACACCGAACGGCGCGCCCCCGGCCAGTTCAACGACGCCGACACGCTGGAGATTTCCCGCCGGATCGAGCGGGATGCAGGGTCGGCCTACCGGATCAATGGCAAGGATGTCCGCGCCAAGGACGTCCAGCTTTTATTCGCGGACCTGTCCTCGGGCGCCCATTCCCCGGCGCTCGTGCGTCAGGGGCAGATTGCGCTTCTGGTCAATGCCAAGCCGCAAAACCGGCGGATGATCCTCGAAGAGGCTGCCGGTATCTCCGGGCTGCATTCACGGCGCCATGAGGCCGAATTGCGTCTGCGCGCGGCGGAAACCAACCTCACCCGCGTCGAGGATGTGGTTCAGCAGCTTGAAAGCCAGCTGGGATCGCTGAAGCGTCAGGCCAAGCAGGCCGCGAAATACCGCTCCCTGTCCGAACAAGTCCGCAAGGCCGAGGCGATCGTCCTGTTTCTGCGCTGGAAAGAGGCGAGCGATGCGCTGGTGACCGGCGAGGCCGCGTTCCGGGAGTTGGAACAGGCCGTCGCCCGGCTGACTGAGGAGGCCGCCGCCGCGGTGCGGGCGCAGGCCGAGACATCCGAGGGCGTGCCGGCCCTGCGCGAGGCGGAAGCCGCGGCCGCCGCCGCCCTCCACCGCCTGACGGTCGAACGCGATACGCTGGACGCGGAAGAAACCCGCGCGCGCAACGAAGCCACGCGCCTCCAAGCACAACTCGATCAAATCGCCGCCGACATGGCCCGCGAGCGCGCCAGCCTGGATGACGGATCCCAGGAACTGGAGCGTCTCGCCGCCGAAGCCGAGACGCTGACCGCCCAGGGCGGGGATCAGGGCGCCCGGCTGGACGCCGCGCAAGGCAAGGCCGCCGAGGATCAAGAGGCTCTGAGCGCCGCCGAGAAGGATCTCGATGCCGCCAACCGGGATCTCGCCGAGTTCCAGGCCAAGCGGGCCAGCCTGACCCGTCAGCAGACGGATCTGGCCGCGCGGACCGACCGGCTGACCCGCGATCTCAGTCAGGTGGACGGCGAGGCGGAACGGCTGACGGCCGAAGGCGCGGACCCTGCGGCCATCGAGGCGGCCCGGACAGATTTGGCGCAAGCCGAAGCGGCGGTCTCCGCGGCCGAAACCGCTGCGAGCACGGCTGAAACCGCGCGCGGCGATGCCCAGGCGCGCGAACGGATCGCCCGGGAGCCCGTACAGGAAGCCGACCGCGCCGTGTCCGCGCTCGAAGCCGAAGCCAAGACCTTGGCGCGTCTTCTGCAAGCGGACGAAAACGATCTGTGGCCGCCCGTGGTGGATTCGATCACCGTGGAAGCCGGGTTCGAGGCGGCCCTCGGCGCGGCCCTGGGCGACGATCTGGACTTGCCCGCCGACGACGCCGCCCCGATGTTCTGGGCGCTGCTCGATCCCTATGAGACACCGGCTGCCCTGCCCGAGGGCGCCCGGCCCTTGAGCGACGTGGTCAGCGCTCCAACGGCTCTGGCCCGGCGTTTGTCGCAGATCGGCATTGTGGCGGATACGGACGGTGCGCGCCTGCAAAAGAATCTCCAGCCCGGTCAGCGCCTGGTGACGGTCGAGGGGGCCCTGTGGCGCTGGGACGGCATGACCGTTGCGGCGGACGCGCCCACCCCGGCGGCCGTGCGTCTTGCCCAGCGCAACCGGCTCTCGGATCTTGAACAGGACCTTGAGGCAGCCCGCACGGACGCCCGCAAGGCCCGGGATGCCTATCACACCGCGCGCGCCAAGGCCGAAGAGGCCGGCGAAGCCGAACGCACGGCCCGTCAGAGCGTGAAGGACGCGCACAGCGCGCTCGCGCGCGAGCGGACCGCCCTGGCCGATCTGGAACGCAGCGCCAGCCGCCATGCCGCCCGCCTCGCCGCGCTCGATGAGGCCCGCACCCGTCTGAAGACGGAGCTTGGCGAACTGGAGACCCGTACGGAGGAAACCGCGCGGGCGCTCGAGGAGACCGGCGGCGGCGATGCGCTCGCCGCACGGGTCTCCGCGCTGAAAGACCAGGTTGCCGCGCTCCGGGTCGCGCTCGCGGAGAGCCGGGCCGCGGTCGAAAATCTCGCGCGCGAGGAACGCGCCCGCACTGCCCGCCTTCAGCAAATCGCCGATGCGCGTCAGGGCTGGGAAAGCCGGGCCGCGGGCGCTGCGAGCCAGCTTGACCAGCTTGAGGCTCGCCAGACGCAGACCCAGGCCGGGCTTGAGGCTGCCCTTCAAGTGCCAGACCAGATCGCGGAAAAGCGCACCGGTCTGATCGGCGCGCTGGAAGAGGCCGAAGCCAAGCGCACTGCCGCAGGCAACGCCCTTCAGGATGCGGAGAATGCCCAGCGGGCAGCCGACTCGCAGGCGCGCGCGCTCCAGACTCAGGTCGGCGAGGTCCGCGAGAACCGCGCCCGCCAGGAAGCCACCATCGAGGGGCTGCGCGAGCGCATCGAAGACGTTGCCGCGCGCATCCGCGAAAGCCTGGACTGCAAACCCGAAGAGGTGCTGGACGCCGGCGGCGTCGAGCCGGACGAGGTTCTCCCCCCGCTCGAAGAGATCGAACGGCGCCTGGAGCGGATCAAGCGCGAACGCGACACCATGGGCGCGGTCAATCTGCGGGCGGAGGAAGAGGCCGCCGAGTACACCGAACAGCTTGAGTCCATGAATGCCGAGCGCGAGGACCTGGTGCAGGCCATCGCGCGGCTGCGTCAGGGGATCTCCAGCCTCAACAAGGAAGGCCGGGAGCGCCTGCTGGCTGCCTTCGAGGTGGTCAACGAGCATTTCACGCGTCTGTTCACCAGCCTGTTCGGCGGCGGCACCGCCCATCTGGAACTGGTGGAATCGGACGATCCGCTGGAAGCGGGCCTGGAAATCTTCGCCCGCCCGCCGGGCAAGAAACTTCAGTCCCTGTCGCTTTTGTCCGGGGGCGAACAGGCGCTCACCGCCATGTCGCTCATCTTCGCAGTGTTCATCTCGAACCCGGCGCCGATCTGTGTACTCGACGAGGTGGACGCCCCGCTCGACGATGCCAATGTGGAGCGGTTCTGTAATCTCCTCGACGAGATCAGCGGCGCGACCGAGACCCGGTTCCTGATCATCACCCACCACGCGCTCACCATGTCGCGCATGGACCGGCTCTACGGGGTCACCATGGCGGAACGGGGCGTCTCGCAACTGGTGTCGGTGGATCTGCGCGAGGCCGAGCGGGTCGTCGCCGCCGAATAGGGCCGCGAAAAAAGACCGGCACGGACATACGGCTTTCACAGTTTCGGTGCAGACTTAACCCAAACAACGCTTCAGGTTGCGCACGGGCTATCCTGCCCCATGGGACCTGGGGCCAGGAGGCTGCCCATGGAAACCGGCGTCTATCTCGCGCAGGTGGCCGGCGACGCCAATCCGCGCCGGTGCTTTATCCAAAGCAATGACCCTGAACGGCTGGTCGAGCATGCGATCTGGCTTTACCGGCTGTCCTGCCATCAACTGCACGCAGCATTCGAGGAGGTCCTCACGCGGCGGGACCGCATTCTGGACCTTCTGGCCGATGAACAAAAGGCGGCCCATGCGCGGGAGCTTGAAAAAATTCAGGCCACGCTGTTCGATCTCATCAAGAATGCCTGTTATCCGTATGCCGCTCTTTTAGAGCAGAATATCCGTGTGCCGATCGGCTATATGAAGGCGTTCGACCGGACGCCCATCAAGGACGATTACCGGGTCACCCTGGGCAGCCCGGAACTGCTGCGCCGCACCCTGCTCACGCAGATCGACGCCATGACGGCCGAGGGGCTGACGCTGGAGGTCGGCCTGGATCTCGTGCCCGTACCGCTGCCCATGGCGCTCGACCGGGACGAATTCCGTCAGACCACCGAGGGCCTGACGATCCGGGAGAAGAGTTTCTTCCAGTTCCTTCAGACGTCGGTGCCGATGCCCAGCGTGGTCGAGATCGAGGACGCGATCATCGACGGGACCACCAAGACCCGGCGTGAGTCCGATGTGGTGCACCGGGAATATAAATTCTTCAATTCAAGCTACTGGACGCGCTATATGGCCCATTTGCGCAGCGGCGACTGGGCCGATGTAACCTGGGCCGGTCTGGTCGGCGCGATCGACAGTCCGCCGAGCGCCTGGACGACATCGACCGTGAGCGCCTGGCCGCCCGCCTATGCGGTCACCGACCGGGCCGCGCCCAAGGACACGCCGGCGCGCGATCCGCTCGGGCTGCCGCGTCCCTTTGCGTATTTCGAAGGCCAGCGGATCGACCATTCGATCATGCGGCTGCGCCATTACACCCTGACTGATATCGCGCATTTCCAGCGCCATATCCTGTTCACCAATTATCGTCAGTATGTGGATAAGTTTCTGGTCGCGGCCTTGCGCGAGGTCGTGCGCCGGGACGGCGGCTTAGTCGTTTGTTCGGCCGAACAGTATTCCGGGCGCGGGGCCCGTGGCACACAGCGGCTCTACGGTCCCGGCGAGGCGCGCGACATCCTGGCACGGATCGCGGTCGACGGCGATCCGCAGGCATTCGACCGGGCGGTCTTGCGCGAAATCGTGCGCGACAGTGATGCGCAGATGCCCACTTATCATTATGTGCCGCCCGACGAGGCTTTCGATGCCGATGCCTGGCTCAAGACCCAGCGCCTGACCCGCGACGGCTTCGACAGCCGGCGCCAATGGCTGTCGGAGGTGCTGGTGGACGGCACCCCCCTGCCCGGCATCACGCTCATTCATATCGGCGTCGGCGCCAGCAATGCGCGCAACATCACCGACCATCTGGCGGTGCTGCGCCCGCGCTTTTGGATCATGGTCGGCCATTGCGGCGGCATCCGGCGCCATCAGAAAATCGGCGATTACGTCATCGCCCATGCCTATGTGCGGCGCGACGGGGTGCTCGATGATGAAGTGCCGCTCGATATTCCGATCCCGCAGATCGAGGAGATCCAGCAGGCCCTGCGCGAGGCGGCGCAGATCAAGCTCTATCAGGCGGGCACTTTCGGGGTGAACGAGTATCTCGACACGGTGCGCACCGGGACCGTTTATACGACCTCGAACCGCAATTGGGAGACGGCGCCGGCGGAGTCCGTGATCGAGATCTTCGAGAAGTCGCGGGCGATCGGCGTCGATATGGAAAGCGCGACCATCGCCGCCAACGGCTACCGCTATCGCGTGCCTTATGGGGCCTTTCTGTGCGTCTCGGACAAGCCGCTCCACGGCGCCATGAAGATGCGCTTTTTTGCCGATGATTTTTACCGCGCGCAGATCGACCAGCACATGGACATCACGCTGAATGTCGTGCGGCTGCTGGGCTATGATGCCGAATTGCGCCAACGCCTCGATCGGACGCGCAAGCTGCGCGGGCTGGACGACCCGCCGCTGCGCTAGGCGCCCCGTCTGAGTCGGAATATGGCGCGGCGATGACCGCCGCGCGTGTCCGGAGCGCCGCGGGTGCGGGTTTCGGAGCGTGTCGGAGCCCGCAAACCCCTGAGATTCGCTGGCTTTTGGGCCCTGCGGGCCAATGGCCACAGTTGCTTGACTAGCAGTCGGGCTGTGGCTAGGTTGCGCCGACTTTCGGACACGTTCCATGTGACCGCCAGGGGGTGGGCTATCCCAGACTCACCGGACATCGTCCCGCATCAAACGTCCGCGGCGCCATCCGGCGGCTCCGGCGGGCCATCGGGCGATGACGGGGACCCTCCCAGCCTTGACGAAATTTCCCGCCGGCTCCGTGAGGCGCGCGGGGATGAGCCTGACGGCCCGTCGGGCCAGGGATCGCGCGGTCCCATGCCGTCGGGCCGGATGCTCGGCATGGCGCTGCGCATGAGCACGGAACTTGTGGCGGCGGTCGTGGTCGGCGCCGGCATGGGCTGGCTTCTCGATCAATGGCTTGGAACAATGCCGTTGTTTTTGCTTGTCTTCCTGCTTCTCGGGATGGCGGCGGGCTTCCGGAACGTGATCCGGACGGCAACGGAAATGGGCTCCAATTCGGGGTCCGGACCGGATACCAAGTGACGGCACCTGGAGAGCGCCTGGCAAGGCTCTGTCCCGGTGCCGTCGGCCTGTAACGCACCATGCGACGGGCTGACGGACAGTGGCGGATACGGGATCAGGGTCCCGCATAGAATAAAGGGAAGCGCTCGTGGCAGGTGACAGTCACAGCCCGATGGAACAGTTCCTGATCAAGCCGATCGTTGAGATCACTATCGGCGGACTGGACCTGTCCTTCACCAATTCGAGCCTGTTCATGGTCGCCACTGTGGCCCTGGCGACCGCGTTCCTGACCCTATCCATGTCGGGACGGGCGATGGTGCCGGGCCGCTGGCAGAATATGGCGGAGCTGACCTACGAGTTCGTCGCGGACATGATCCGCTCGACGACCGGGCCGGAAGGCATGCGCTATTTCCCGCTGGTGTTCTCGCTGTTCACCTTTGTCCTGTTTGCGAACCTGCTGGGCATGATGCCCTACTCGTTCACGGTCACGAGCCACATCGTGGTGACGTTCGGTCTGGCGCTGATCGCCATCGGTGCGGTACTGATCATCGGGTTCGCCCGCAACGGTCTGACTTTCCTGCGCCTGTTCGCGCCCTCGGGCGTGCCGGGCTTTTTGCTGCCACTGATCGTGGTGATCGAAGTCATCTCGTTCCTGACCCGTCCGGTCAGCCTTGCGGTGCGACTGTTTGCCAACATGCTGGCGGGCCACACCATGCTCAAGGTGTTCGCGACCTTCGTGGTCAGCATGATGTCGCTGGGGGGCCTGGGCGCGTTTTCGGCCGTGGTGCCGCTGTTCGCCTCGGTTGCGATCACCGCGCTGGAGTTTCTCGTGGCCTTCCTGCAGGCCTTCATCTTCGCGATGCTCACGAGCATCTATCTGAACGACGCGCTGCATCCGGCCCACTGACGGCCGGCGGTGCCGAGTACACCGTCCAAACTGAACCGCTTGGGACTTTAGAGGAGTTCGACCAATGGAAGCTGATGCCGCCCGCCTTTTCGCCGCCGGCTTTTACGCGTTCGCCCTGATGGGTGCCGCGCTCGCGATCGGTAACATCTTCGCCAGCTATCTGCAGGGCGCGCTGCGCAATCCGTCCGCGGCTCCGCAGGAACGCACGATGGTTTACATCGGCTTCGCCCTGGCGGAAGCCACCGGCCTGTTCGGCCTCGTGGTGGCGTTCATCCTGATCTTTACCTGATCAGTCTCCGGCGGTTCCGGACGCGCCGATGCGGAAGGCCCAGCGGTCTCCGCATCGCCGATCCGAAAGCGCCGGCTTGCCGTTGGGAGACCGGCGCGCCGGTCTCTGGCGCCGATTGGCCGATCTTCCGCGAAGTGCGTTACGCCCATGTCTCATGTCATCGATCCCGCCGCGTTGAGCCTGTCCGGAGCCGCCTTTCCCGTCCTATCGGGGCCGATGGCGGGTTATGACATGCATATCGACGGTGCGTCCTTCGTGCTGGCGGCCGACACGCCGGGCCATGGCGAGGTTGCGGATGCGTTCACCTCCGAGGGTGTGGGCGTCGATGAAAAGGGCTCGGTCGGTCTGCCCCAGCTCGATCCGGAAGGCAGCCTGTTCGTCAGTCAGATCGTTTGGCTGATCCTGACCTTCGGCTTTCTCTATTTCATGATGTCGCGGATCGCATTGCCGCGCATCGCGACCGTGATCGAGGAACGCCGGGACAAGATCGCCCTCGATCTCGACCGGGCGGCGGATTTCGAACAGAAGACCAAGGACGCCATCGAGGCGTACGAAACCGCGCTCGCCGATGCGCGCTCAAAGGCCCTGCGCACTGTGGATGAGACCCGCAAGCGCGCCAATGCCGCGCTTGAGGAAAAGCGCAAGGAATCCGATGCCGAGCTTGAAAAGCGGCTGAAGGACGCCGAAGCGCGGATCGCCGCAACCAAGAACGATGCGCTGGAGAAGGTGCATGAGGTCGCGAGCGATGCGGCGTCCGGCATTGTGACGCGCCTGCTCGACGAAGAGGTGTCGAGCAATGCCATCAAGAGCGCGGTGGACGCGGAATTGACTCAGTCGCCGCGCCTTTAAGGGCCGCCCGGCGTCAGGACAGGGAGCAAGGATCCGGTGTTTTCAGATCCGACATTTTGGGTAGCGGTTTCGCTGGGCTTGTTCCTCGCCCTGATCGTGTATCTGCGGGTCCCGTCGATGGTGACTTCAGCCCTTGATGACCGCTCGCGCCGGATCGCCAAGGAACTCGAGGATGCCCGTCAGCTTCGGGACGATGCCCAGGCGCTTCTGGCGGAATATCAGCGCAAACAGAAAGACGCCGAGCGCGAGGCCGAGGACATTATCGAGCGGGCCAATACCGAGGCGGAACGTCTGATGCGCGAGTCCGAAGCGACCATCCAGGCCCAGCTTGAGCGCCGGACCCGGCTTGCCGAGACCAAGATCACCCAGGCCGAAGCGCGGGCCGTCGCCGAAGTGCGGGCCGTTGCCACCGATGTCGCGATTGGGGCGGCCCGCCGGGTGCTCAGCGACCGAATTGACGATCAGACCGATGCCGTATTGATCAAATCCGGCTTCACCGATATCGAGCGCCTGCTAAAGCCTCAGTAAGTCCCGCCTGCGACAATCGTCTGCGTTGCCCAGGATCGTCATGCCGGACAAGCAACGCGCTGATCCGGCATCCAAAGGCGACGATTTCAATACCCCTACCAGTCTCAACGCTTCGCCGGCCCGCAGGTGCCGCTTTCGCCGGACTGCGAGACGGGCTTATCGGAAAGGCGGTCAAACCGCCTCGCCCAGCGCGGCCATGATCCGCTCGCGGAACGCATCCTGATCCCAGGCATCGTCATCGATCTGCCAGCCGAGCCGCACGATCACGGTCTGCTTTTCAGGGACCACCGAAACGAACTGCCCACCGAACCCGCGCATTTCGAAGACCGGCGCCGGCGATTCATGGCTCACTGCCCCGCGCAGCCAGGTTTGGCCGCCATAGATCATGGTCTCATTGGCCGGGGCCGGCGTGCGGGAATAGGCGACCCATCCTTCGGGCAACAGCCGCTCGCCGTTCCAGACGCCGTCCTGCGCATAGAGCAGACCGAGCCGGGCCCAATCGCGGGCCGACGTGTAAAGAAAGGACGAGCCGATAAACGTGCCGTCCTCGTCGGTCTCGAACACCGCGCTCTCCATGCCCAGCCGGCCGAAGAGATCATTCCTCAGAAAATCGAGATAGGCGGCCTCGTCACCGTCGAAGGAATTCCGGACGATCTTTCCCAGGATGTTCGTTGTGCCGCTGGAATAGGACCACACGGTTCCCGGCTCCGCCGTCAGCCCGAGACTCGCAGCATAGGCGGCGGCATCGGGCTGAAGATAGAGCATCTTGGTCGCGTCCGAGACACCGTCATAAACCTCCTCGAAGCTCAAGCCCGAGGACATGCGCATGAGATGATCCAGCGTGATGGCCCCGCGCGGATCATCCGCGCTGCGCCATTCCGGCAACAAACGATCCTCATCCAGCGACAAGACGCCGGCGGCGACCCGCAGGCCGACCAGCGCATTCGTCGCCGTCTTACTCATGGACGCGCCATATTGCGGCATATCCTCATCGAACCCCGGAGCATAGCGCTCGGCGACGATCCGGCCGTCATGCACGATCACCACCGCCCGGGTTCTCGGATCGCGGCCGGTCCCAGGCACCGCGAACGCCTCGTCAAGGGCCGCCTCGAGCGCCGTGCCGTCCACTCCGTCCGGGAGCGGACGGGTGTCGTCGGCATCGCCCAACGGCCAGGGCCTGCCCTCGGCTTTCACAGCCGTCATCGGTGCGCTGACGGCCTGAAGCGTAGCCACGTCGTCCTCGATGGCCATGGTGCAGCCCAACCCGTCGCGGTACACCGCGAGCGCGCTGCCGACCCCGAAGAAGTCGGCATTCACCGTCCCCGCCTCCTGATCGACCATAATGTTCATGCGGGCCAGATTGGGGTCGGTTTCGGTATTCAGCTCGACGGCCCAGATGTCCTCTTCGCTCCGTCCGGAAACGAAAACACCGGAACACATCGTGCGCGCGGCAAAGCCCGCGCCGATACGCAGATCGCCGATGGTCGGCAGATCGCCGCACCCCATCAAAAGCACCGCCGTGCCCAGCAGCGCAATGGATCGTTTCATGATGCTCTCCCCTTTTTCTCCTTATGCGGCGCGCTGGCCGTATGTCTCGATCAGATAATGGCGCGCGCTGAACGATCCGTTCACGCTGCGCCCGGTATTGGGATCCTCCAGGCGCACCGCGCCCCAGACCGGCTGCCATGTATACGGTATTTCCAGCATGCAGAGCATTTCGCGGACCTGCCGGGCCCTGGGATCGCCCTCAAGCCCCCGGAACACCAGCGGCGCCTCGACAGGGGCCGTGCGGCCATAGTTGACCACGCCCGCCGTGCCGCGAAACGCCAATCCCCAGGCGGATGGTATGATGTTCAGCGGACCGAGCGCCAGGGTCACCGGCGCGCCGCGACCGCCATAGGTTTGGCTCAGATAGCGGACGATATCGGCGCTCTCATACATCGCCGTCCCCGTGTTGGGATCGATGAGATACGGAAACTGCGCCTTGCCGCCGAGCCGGACGACCTCGGGCCGATAGCGCTCGCCCGCCTTCGGGCAGGGCCGCATCTCAACCGCCAGCCCCAGGGCGCTCACCGTTTCCCGGGCGATCCGGCAAAACGGGCATCCCTCGAATTCATAGAGCGTGAGGGGCAGCGCGGGACGCTCACGGACAGGGCGCACCGGCCAGCCGGCCCAGAAGCGGAACAGGGTCGTAACCAGCGAGGCGGCGAGATTGACCGGCTCCCACATCATGCTCAGCAGACGGCGCATTGCTCTTTCCCCCCTTGCCTCACGCCAGCGCGATATCGACCAGAATCAAATCATGGTCCGACAGCGCCATTCCGTCACGATCCAAGGCCGGTACGGTCCGGGCGCCGGCCACTTTGAGCCCGCGTGTGAAGAACCAGTCGAGTTTAAGATCGGGATAGCGGCGCGGGCCGGATTGCGGGGTTTCCCGTACCGTCGGTGCGATCCGGTTGGCCCCGTCCCAGGCAAAGCCCGCCTCACGGACAACCTCGAACAGCGGTTCATACGCCACCGGATCGAGCGTGCGCGCCTTGATCGCCGCCCAATCGTCCGACCCCGTCTCAATACCCTTACCGAGGGTCCAGGCGTCGCTGTCCGTGTTCAGATCACCGCCGATGATCATCGGGGCGCGCGGGGCATAGTCCTCAAGAGCCTTCATCAGCAAGCCCATCTGTTCGGCGCGGCGGGCCGCCGTCATGCGGCTTTCCAGATGCACCGAGACGACCACAAGCTCGCCATCGGCCAGCGTCACCCGCCCCGCGATGGCCATGCGCCCGCCGATGCGGCGCTCATCGCAATCGAGCGCGAACCAGTTGGCATCGCGGTCAAAGCGGATCATCACCGGATCATGGATCTCCAGGGCGCCCGACAGGACATTGCCATGGAAGCCATGGGCATTGGTGCGGCCCTCATTGAGCCGTTTCTCGCGCGCGCTGCCGAGCCCCAGTTCGAGAAATTCGACACCGAACAGATGATCATGGCCAAGCGGATCGAGCACCGCGCGCGGGGTATGCTGCTGGCCGGTGCGGGCCATGCCGACATCCATCTCGCTCAAAAAGGTGATATCCGGGCTCGCCGCCGCCAGGAGGGCACTCGATGCCTCCGGATGGGCACAGCGCTCCAGGTTCCAGGCGGCAACCCGGAGGGAGGCGGGACGATCGCCCGGCGCCGGCGGGCGGGCGGCATGCTCCAGATGATGCAGGCACGGCAGGGTGGACAGGTACCTATCGTGCAGCGCGGGGTCTTCGGGCAGCGCGGCATAGGTCTCGCGCTCCTGCTGCGGACAGTCGGGCACTGCGGCGGCACGGTCCCGCGTGATAAAGATGGTGTCTTTCCAGTCGCGCATCGGGCCCCTCCCGGGCATCGGTTTCCGGCTGGTCGCCTTGAGTATACTGACTGGAGCACAAAGATGATACGCGCGGCGGCCCTACTGCTCGGCCTGCACTTTGCCGGCGAAATCCTGGTTCAGATCACGGGACTGCCCCTGCCCGGCCCCGTGGTGGGTCTCCTCCTGCTGTTGAGCCTCCTGATCTGGCGCGGCGGCCCCGGCGAGGATCTCAGCCGTACGGCCGACGGCCTCCTGTCGGTCCTGGCCCTGCTGTTCGTGCCCGCGGGCGTCGGCGTCATCGCGCATCTGGCGCTGATCGGCACGGCCTGGCCCGGGATCGTCCTGGCGCTGACCGCCGGCACCGCGCTCGTGCTCGCCGTAACGGGATGGACGGTTCAGCGCCTGCTTCGATCCCAGCCGGCCCGGGACGCGGCCCCATGATCGTCTGGACCCCGTCCCTTGTAAGCCTCGCTGCCATCGCCGCGACCCTGGCGTGCTTTGCGGCGGCCGATACGGTGCACAAACGCACGAACGGCCATCCGCTGACCCATCCCGTGCTGGTGTCGATCATCGCGATCGGCGGCACCCTGATGGTCGTCGGCATACCCTATGACGCCTATTTCGAGGGGGCCGGGCTCATTCACTTCTTGCTGGGGCCCGCCACGGTGGCGCTCGCGGTGCCGCTTTACCGGAACCTCTCGGCGATCCGGTCCGGCGCCACACCGCTCGGTCTCGGTCTGGTGCTGGGCAGCGTGACGGCCATGGCGGGGGCGGCCGGATTGGCCGCTCTGGCGCGCGCGCCGGGCGATGTCATCGCCGCGCTCATCCCGAAATCCGTCACCGCGCCGGTGGCCATGGAGCTTGCTCCGTCCCTTGGCGGTGCGGCATCGCTCACGGCCGCGCTGGTGATTGCGACCGGCACTCTGGGCGCCGCGTTCGGCCCGTGGATCCTGCGCAGGCTGAGCATCACCGATGAGCGGGCGGCCGGGTTTGCGCTCGGTGTCGCGAGCCATGGGATCGGCACCGCGCAGGCGTTCCGTATTAGTCCCAAGGCCGGCGCCTTTGCGAGCCTTGGGATGGGTCTGAATGCGATTCTGACCAGCGGGTTTGTCGCCCTCCTGGTGCTGATCGACTGATGCTTACTCCGCGGCGGCGGTCACCGGGCGGGAGGCGGGCTTGGTGTCCTTGTCACCCTCGGCGTCGGACGGGTCGGTCCAGACCAGCACCGGCTGACGGGCCGCCAGGGTTTCGTCCATGCGGCTGCGCGGCGCGAGATGCGGAGCGTTATGGAACCGCTCGATCCGTCCGTCGCGGGCATCGGTCGCCAGCGCCCGCATGGAGCGGATGAAGGCATCGATGCTTTCCTTGGACTCCGACTCGGTCGGCTCGATGAGCATGGCGCCGTGCACGACGAGCGGGAAATACATCGTCATCGGATGATAGCCTTCGTCGATCATCGCCTTGGCGAAGTCGAGCGTGGAGACATCGGTGTCCTTCAGGAACCGGTCGTCGAACAACGCCTCGTGCATGCACGGGCCCTCGAAAGACGCGGTCATCACGTCCTTCAGATTGGCCATGATGTAATTGGCGTTGAGGACCGCATCCTCCGCCGCCTGACGAAGACCATCCGAGCCATGGCTCATCATATAGGCGATGGCGCGCACGAACATGCCCATCTGGCCATGGAACGCGGTCATCCGGCCAAACGGATCGGCATCGGACGCGGCCTCGTCCTCGATCAGGTGGAAGCCGTCGGCGCGCTCGACCACATACGGCAAGGGCGCGAAGGGCGCGAGGGCGTCCGACAGGACCACCGGCCCCGCACCCGGCCCGCCGCCGCCATGGGGCGTGGAAAAGGGCTTGTGCAGATTGATGTGCATGGC
>CAZHDI010000029.1:0-11545 GCA_964531285.1 uncultured Alphaproteobacteria bacterium
TGTTCGACGATCGAGGTGACGCAGGCTTTCATGGTGTTGGCGACCATGGCCTGACCGGCAATCCGATCGTCGCGCACCGCTTTCTGGCTGAGATCGACACCGTAATACCACTGGGCGGCCACGATATCCGGAATGGGATCGTAGGGAATGCCGGCTGCATCGAGGCGCTGACGCACGATGCCGCGCGACATGCGGATGAATTCCGAAGCGCGCTTGGCGGCTTCCAGCTTGCCGGAGGCCACGGCGCCCTGACGATAGGTCTCGGCAATGCCGCCGCATACGGACAACACGTCGATATAAGGCTGACCGTTCCAGCTTTGGACGAGTGGCGGCGCGTCCGGCGCGGCGGTGAAGAGTTCTCCGGTCTCCTGCTGAGCGGCCGCCGGGAGGGCGGCCAAGCCGCCCGCGAGAGCGATCGCGGCAACCAGCGTACGGTAGGCGGATGTCATGGCGGTAGTCCCCTTGGATCGTGGCCCCTTGACGTCCGGGGCGTTCAGTCGGGTGGCGTGACGACGATGGGCGGTCGGTCGAGCCGCCGCCCGTCACTCACGCTTCACAGACCCGTCCAATGGGGCCGTCATATGGCGAGATCGCCTAGAGCTGGCGCAGCGACCGCTCGTAGATTTTCAAGCTGTCGAGAAAGAGCTGCTTGGTCAGCCCCTCGGCGCTCACATCCATCTCCAGGCGCACCTTGCCCTCATTGGACAGGTAAACTTTGGTGTATTTCATCTCACGATTCCAGTCGTTGACCGTATCGAGGGGCCGCGAGGAATCGAATTGCGCGACGAAGGTCACGGTGCCGAACCGCCCGCCCTGGAGCCGGTCCTGGAGGAAAATCAGGAACACATAGCCGTTCGAGGTGGACGACAGGCAGCACAGATCGCGCTCCTTCGCTTCGCGCCGGAACGACCAATTGACATCGCTCAGCATGGTTTCGATGTCTTCCAGCATCACCCCGTTGAAAATCGCCGCCATGTCCCGCTCCTCCAACACCGCTTGTATCCGAACCCAGCCTTGAGTTTACCGGCCCCGGCTGCCCAAGGCCATGGTCCATTGGGGGAGCGTCGAAGGGTGGCACCGGTCCGGCTTGCCAGTGTTCGGGCGCGTCACGGACGCGAGCGTCACGGAATTGACGCGATCATCTGGGCTGGTATGACACGGCCAAACGAACAGGGTTCAGGAATCGCCGATGAGACAGTGGGTTCAAGCAGGGGCAGCCGCGGCTGGCTTTGCCATTTTGTCTGTGCTGCCGAGCACCGCGCTTGCTCAGAGCGAAGGGCTCACGGCCATGGATCTCAATCAGGACGGCATCGTCACCCGGGAAGAGGCCAAGCGGCTCACGGTGGGCAAATTCGTCGTGCTCGATGTCAATCAGGACCAGATTCTGGAGATCCACGAATTCGCGGCCGAGAATCCGGCCGCCGATATCGATCAGGTCGCCCAAGCCTTTGTCGAACTCGACGAGAATGCCGATGACCTGCTGGACGTGCAGGAATTCAGCCGCCGGAGCAGCGGGCTGTTCACCATTCTGGATGTGAACCAGGACGGTGTGATCACGCCGCCAGAAATGCTCGAGGGCGAGCGGCGTCTGCGCGCCGTGCTGCGCTTCAAACAGCAGCAGCAGGCCGGCACCGCGCCGGCGCCGCCTCAATAAGTCAAAAGTCAGGCCCCGCCGCGAGACCGGCCGGGAAGCCTCACCGGGAGACCCTGCCATGGCCCACATGGACCCGCTGCCCGAAGAGACCACGCCGGATCTCAAAGGGACGTTCGATCTGATGCGCGGCATTCTGGGGTTCGTGCCCAACAGTGTGCTGACCATGCAGCGCCGCCCGAAGATCGTCGATGGGTTCGGCGCGCTGACCCGCGGCGTGATGGACCCTGAGGGGTCGGTGGATCTGGGGTTCAAGCGGCTCATTGCGCATATCGCCAGCCGGGCGGCCGGGTGCCAGTATTGCGAAGCCCATTCACTCATCGCCGCCGGCATCCACGGTCAGGACGAGGCGCGGCTCGCAGCGGTCTGGGACTATGAGCGCAGCGATCTGTTCACGGAGGGCGAGAAGGCCGCGCTGGCTTTTGCCCAAAGCGCCGGCGCGGTGCCCAATGCGGTGACGGCGGCGGATTTCGCGCGGATGCGGGCCCATTGGGACGACGGACAGATCGTCGAGATCCTCGGGGTCGTGTGCCTTTATGGCTTCCTCAATCGCTGGAACGACTCCATGGCGACGGACCTGGAGGATGCGCCGCGCGCCGCCGGGGACCGGTATCTGGCGGGCAAGACCGACTGGACCGGCGGCAAGCATGTCTCCGCGGACGACCCCGCGTAACCTGCGGGCGGTCCATCCCTCGCCGATCATCATGACTAGACCGGACGGTTTGCGTCGATGCCGGGGCTGGGATCGCCCGGGCTTCGGTTCTATGCTTGAGGCTTGGGATCGAGAGCGAAAGGACAAGAAGCCATGACCACACCGAGCGAACTGGCGCGGACCCATTTCGAGGCGGCACTGGCCGAGGCCCAAAGCGCGGGACTGGACCGCAAGGCCACGATCCGGGCGTTCATCTATCTGGTGGGCGAGGCGCTGATGGTCGATCACAGCGCGGAAGAGGCAATGAAGGAGATCATCGGCATCGCTGAAAATATCGATCCCGATGCGGATTACATGTTCATGCGGCCCTGAGGGGCGCGAGCGGCCGCTAGCGTGGCCGCTCTTGAATGTCGATCAGCCGGAGATCGGCTTGAGGATCCAACTGCGCGGGATCCAGCCGGCCCGGCACGGACCGCTATAGGTCCCGCTGGCGTCATCCGGCAGGCTGGCACAGGCTCCCGCGTCGCCGCCTTTCGGGACATACACGATGCCGAGCCAGTTATCGTCGCCGCCGGCATCGCACGGGATCACCTGATCGCCATTGCCGACAAAATCCAGCGTGCGGAAATCCGTACCCGGTCCGTTGCGGACCGCCAGGATCCGGTTGCCCAACGGCGCCGGCCCGGCAATTTCAGCGGCCGTGCCGCACGAGACCGCGTCCGGGGCGCTGCTCAACGCGACCGGTTGAAACGGGTCCTCCGAGACGAGCGGTTTGCCCATCGGGACGGGCACCGAGAAGGCCGAGAAGATCAGTCCGGCGGCCAAGGCTCCAGCCATTTGCATGATTGCACTCCTGCATCAGGTCAGACCTGTATCAGGTCAGGATCGGGATCCGTCCGCCAGCGGATGGATCGTGTCATGCCCCCCGTACCGCCGGCACGATGCGGCGTGATCCAACTGTTTGCAAGTCACCGATTCGACAGGTAACCGCTTGGACAGGTCGAGCCGGCCATTCCTGTGCGGACGAACCGCCCCGTTTTGTTTCAAGGCGATACAGCTTTGCCCTCCCGGACCGATCAACCATGGGTGATCGATGCCATTTGCCTGTTCGTGCGCCTAAAGATTATATTTTCTCCATGTGACCGGGGAGGGGGTGCCTGAGTGCCTCCCGTGGGCTGGGGCCGCCCGGCGTTCGCCAGAAGCCGAAGTCACGGGCCGGTCGCGCCGCGCCCGAGCGGTGATAAGATGCGGTGATAAGATAAGGGCCGGCGGCCTCGTCAAACGGGCCGGGCGAGGAGGGGGAAACGGCGTGTCGGTGGGGATCATTCTGGGCTATCTGGCGGGCTCGCTCGTCGCGATCGGGCTTCTGGTGCTGCTGCTCCATGTCCTGGGCCGCAGCCGGACCGCCCGGCTCGCCGATCGCGATGCCGCCGTGGCGATCTTTCTGGATGAGTATCCCGATGCGTCCTGCGGACCGGCGGCCGTCTCGCGCGATGGCTGGGCGGCGCTGATCGTCCTCGACGGCGGCGCGCGGGCCGGGGTCGTCCACGCCATGGGCGCCGACTGGATGACCCGTCTGATCCGGCCCGGCGAGGTCGCGGGAGTAAGGGTGACGCGGGCGGGGGGCCTGCGCATCCGCTTTACGGATTTCGCGACCCCGTCCGTGACGGTGACCTTCGAGGCCCTGCACGAAGCCCGCGCCTGGCGCGACTGGATCGCGGGGTTCATGGCCACGGGTGCCGGTGCGGCACCGGTGCCCCGCGACCCGGCCGGCGGACCCGGATAATCTCTCACGCTCACGCCCGACAAGAGGCCCGAGGCCCATGACCGAACCGCCCGATTTGCCCGATGTCTCGACCTTCGCCGCGCCCGTCTATGTGGCGTTTATCCTCGTGGAACTCGTGCTGATCGCGATCGGCCGGGCGCGCGGACGCTATGAAACCCGCGACACCGCCGCCAGCATGACCATGGGGCTGGGCAATGTGGTCTCCGAGATCGTTCTGGCGGGCAGCCTGGGCGCGCTCGCTTATGCGGTCCTGTTCGCGGTCTACGAGATGCGCCTGTGGACCGTGCCGTTCGTGTGGTGGGCTTTCCTTCTGTGTTTCGTGCTCGATGATTTGCGGTTCTATTGGTCGCACCGGTTCCAGCACCGGGTGCGCTGGTTCTGGGCGGCCCATGTGATCCACCACTCCAGCCAGCATTTCAATCTGTCCACGGCGCTGCGCCAGCCCTGGACCGGGCGCCTGACGGGCTTGTTCGTGCTGCGGATCCCGCTCGCCTTTCTGGGGTTTCATCCCGCCATGCTGGCATTCGTCGGCTCGCTGAACCTGTTCTATCAGTTCTTCATTCACACCGAATCCGTGGGCCGTCTGCCAAGCTGGATCGAGGCGGTGTTCAACACGCCGTCCCATCACCGGGTCCATCATGGCCGCAATCCGCGCTATCTCGATGCCAACTATGCCGGCACCCTGATCGTCTGGGACCGGCTGTTCGGGACCTTCGTGCCCGAGCAGGACGATGAAAAGGTGCGCTATGGCATTGTGCACAATCTGGGCACGTTCAATCCGCTGCGGATCGCGGTGCATGAATATGTCGCCATTGGGCGCGATGTGATGCGGCGCGGGCTGACGCTGGGCCAGCGCCTGGCCTATCTGTTCGGCCCGCCCGGCTGGAGCCATGACGGCAGCCGCCAGACCTCCACCGGCATCAAGGCCGATCATGTGCGCCGTCACCCCGACCGTGCGGGAACCC
The DNA here is from genome assembly GCA_964531285.1 of uncultured Alphaproteobacteria bacterium. Classification (GTDB taxonomy): domain Bacteria; phylum Pseudomonadota; class Alphaproteobacteria; order JAJFIK01; family JAJFIK01; genus CAZHDI01. The sequence goes on from CAZHDI010000029.1 coordinate 5,055, forward strand.
CGGGGCTGCCCGGCGCGCCATCGGATGACCCGCCTGCTGCCTGACGTCTCCGTCCGGAACCCGCGCCGCCGATGGCGTCATGATCCAAATCGGAACACCGCGGCCCCCGCGCCGGAGCGGTGCGCAGGGCGTGCTCCTTCCGGGGTGCTGTGCGCGGGCGCCCGGGCCTGTACACTATGTGCGGCGAGGGGGGAGCGGCGCCGTGCATGATCCGGATTACGGTCCGGACCTTGCTAGGCGTTTGGTTGGATGCGCCGTGTACCGTGAAGCGCCGCGCGCCACGCAACGGATCGGATGCCATGACGTTACGCCCTCGGACCACGGGTCCTCTCGGACTGATCGCCTGCCTCGCGCTGGGCCTGTCCGGCTGTGCAAGCCTTGAGGAAGCGCTCAACCCGCCCACGGACGAAGAGCTGCGGGCCGGGGAGGAGCGCTTGCTGGAAACCGCCCGACAAGCCGATGACACGGATTTCATCGTCGCCGACCGCGGCGAGGATGCCTTCGACGACACCGGGTTCAGCCCGGACGATCCGGGCGCCGATTTCGATGATGACATCGCGGCCATGACCGCCGCCCTGCTCAATGACGATGACACCGCGCCGGCCGATCGGGGGCCAATCGATCGGGGTCCAGTTGATCGGGGTGATGGCGGCGTTGATGTCTTTGCGTATGACGATGACGAGCGTCTCGACACCGGATTGCCCGGCGACGGTGCGGCGGATGACAGCCTTGAGCCTGTGGTCGAAACACCGGTTGTCGATGAACCGGCTGTCACAGAGGTCCGTCCGGTCCCGCCGGAATTAACCATGGCGCCTGTTGTCGAGGCAGCGGATCAGGGCCGGGGCTTCCAGGCGCCGGTCCCGCCCGAACCGGATATGCCGGAGCCGGATATGCCCGAACCGGCGCAAGTCGAGCCTGAGACTACTGTCCCGGTACGGATGGCCGAAGACGACGACCCGGCCCGGACCGCCGAGCCGCGTCCGCGCCCCTTGACGCCGACCTTGACCGAAACCGTGCGCGAGCCGGCACCTGAGCCGGCGGCCGAGCCGGACCCGGAGCCGGTGCGCGATCCTGTGCCGGTGCAAATGGCCCGCCTGACGCCGCAGCCCGCCGTGCCTTACGCGTTGGGGGCCGGAGATGAAGTGCGGGTCAATGTGTTCGACGAAGACGAATTGTCCGGCACCTTCCGCATCGATGCGACCGGCATACTGTCCATGCCGCTGATCGGCCAGGTCCCGGCGGCGGATTTGACGGTGCGCGATCTGGAGGGCGCGGTGACCGAAGCCCTCAATTACTACCTGATCAATCCGCAGGTCAGCATCGAACTGACCGGCTACCGGCCCTTCTATATTCACGGCGCGGTGCGCAATGGCGGGGAATATGCCTTCGTGGTGGGCATGCATGTGCTCACCGCGATCGGTATGGCGGGCGGGTTCACCGATGATGCGTTTACGGACAGTGTCTTCATCACGCGCGCCGGTCAGAACACGGAATTGGAGATGCCGCTCGCGGCCGGCACCAAAATTCAACCCGGCGATGTGATCCGGGTGGCGGACGAGACGCCCTGAGGCGGGCGCGGTCCGAAAACACAGGCAACAAACGGAGCGCGGAATCGTGCGGACAGGGGTATACAGACAGCGGCTGCGGGCTCGCGATGAGCCGCATAAACCGGATGCTCAAGGCGGTACCGGCGGGCGCGGTGACGATTGGCCGCTGTTCAGTGAAGGCGGGCGGCTGTCGCGCTTTTTCGGAGCGGTACGGGCGCAAAGCCCGCTGCTCCTGGCGATCGTTCTCATCGCGACGCTGATCGCCGCGGTGCTCGTGTTTCTTCAGGCGCCGGTCTATACCGCCTCGACCCGGGTGCAGCTCGATCCCATCTCCAGCGACGCGGCGACCGGTGCGCTGGTCGTGCGGGCCGTGCGCGAAACCGACGACATGGCTCTGGAGACGGAAGTCGAAGCCATCCGGTCCCGTCCCATCATCGAAAGCGTGATCGACTGGCTCAATCTGGACCGGGATCCTGAATTCAGTGCCGCCGCCGTTGCGGCGGATGATTCTGATGCTGAGGGACCGCCGGAACGCGGCGCGTTGATTGCGGCCGTTCGGCAGGCGATTTCGGTCAAGCGCATCGGCGATACATCCGTGATCGAGATCCGCTGCGACTCGCGGCGTCCCCAAACCGCGCAGGCACTGTGCACGACCGTGGCCGAAATGTATCTCGCCGGACAGCTTCAGCGCAAAGTGTCGGTCACGGAGCGGGCCGATGAATGGCTGACCGAGCGGATCGATGAACTGCGCGGCGAATTGGAAGAGCGTCAGGCCGCCATCGCCGCGTTCCGTGCCAGCAACGGCCTTATCGGTGCCAATGCCGAGACCTTGAACCAGCAGCAGCTTACCCAGCTCAATACTCAGCTTGCGGATGCTCGCGCCGTAGCGGCGGAGTCGCGGGCGCGCTTGCGTCAAGCGGAGGCGATGCGTGCGGGCTCCGCCAGCAATCAGGCGATTGCGGAAGTTCTGGGCTCGGCTGTTGTCGAGGACCTGCGGCGGCAGGAGTCGGCGCTGATCGGCCGGCGCGCGGAACTCGCGACCCGCTACCGTCCGACCCATCCGTCCATGAAGCAGGTCGAGCGGGAGCTTGCCGAAGTCCGCCGCGCGGTCCGGCGCGAAGTGGACCGGCTGATGATCGGTTTGGAAAGCGAAGCGGCGCTGGCGGATGAACGGGTCAGCGCCATCGAATCCGGCATTGCGCAGCAAAGCACGGTGATGGGCGAGGATGCCCGGACCGTGGCGCGCCTGCGCGAACTTGAGCAGGACGCCCAGGCGACCCGCGAGATCTACCGCTCGTTCCTGGCGCGCGCCAAGGAGATTGCCGATCAGGCCAGCATCCAAACCCCGGACTCCCGGATTCTCTCGGCGGCGGCCTTGCCGACAAGTCCGAGCCGCCCGCAACGTCTGCTGATCATCGCCCTGGTGTTCATGGCCGCGACCGTGGTCGGGACCGGTGCCGCCGTTGCGGTCGATTTTGCCGACCGGCGCATCCGCAGTCCGGAAATGGCCTATCGGGCCACGGGTTTGCAGCATCTGGGATCGGTGCCGCTGGTGACCGACAAACAGTATCAGGGCCGTCCGCACCGTGATCTTCTGGACCGGGGCACATCCGTCTTCTCGGAGGCGTTCGAGGAGCTTTACACGCGGCTTCAGGCGCAAAGCGCGCCGCGCCCGCCACGCACGATTTTGTTCACCTCCGCGGCAGCGGCTGAAGGCAAAACCACAAGCGCGCTGTGTTTCGCGCTTGCGGCGGCCCGCGCGGGCAAGCGCGTGGTGTTGGTCGAGGGGGATCTGCGCTGCCCCACCATTTACGACGTGGTGGCGATCCAGGGTGTCAAGGTCGAAGACCTGAAGGCCGTGCTTGACGGCGATCTCGACTGGGATGAAATCGCCTGGACCGAACCGCAAACGGGCCTGCGCATTCTGCCGGTTCAGGCGCCTTCGGACGATCCGGTCGCGCATTTGAGTTCGGCGCGCCTTGAAGAACTTCTGGAAGATTTGCGTGCGGAATTCGACATGGTGGTGATCGACACCGCGCCGGTTCTGCCGGTCAATGACGCACTCAAGCTGATGCCGTTCGCCGATAAAGTTGTGTTCGTGCAGCGTTGGCAGGTCACGACGCGTGATGAGGTTCAGACCGCGGTGCGCAAGATCCGCGATGTGGGCGGCGATCTCGCCGGGTCGATCCTGACCTTCGTGGACGGACGGATGCGCTGGCGCTTCGGCGATGCCGGCCTGCCCAATCCGTCGGGCCGCAATCGAAATTATTATGGCCGGCGCTAATGATCAGGCGGCGACCCGGCGCCGCTGATCGTCCATGCCCATGGACAAAACCACCGGATCGCTCTGCTGGCGCGCGGCGAACGCGGCTTTGCTGTCGAGGCCCCACCAGCGGGCGCGGATGAGCGCCTGCGCCACCGGAGCACCGAGCGCGGTGCCCGGACCGAGCAGGATCAGCCGGTCCGGCGCGAACTCCTTGATGGCGACCTCGATGGCGCGCGAGAAATCATAGGGCGCGACGATCTGATGGCCGAAGGTATAGGCGTGCAGCGCCTCCAGATCGGCGCTCCAGGGCGACCAGATCTGGCCGCGTCCGTCGATGAGCGGACAGCGGGGCCGGGCAAACAGATCCGGCGTGAGAGCCGCGCGCGCCAGCGGCGGGACATGGGCGAGCAGCGGCGTGTGAAAGGCCGCATGCTGAGCAAGGCGCAGCGGAAACCGGTCCTTGGGCGCCAGCGTGTCGCTGATCAGGCTCAGACCCGCATCGTTCCCGGCCAGGACAATCATGCCGCCCAGCCGGATCGAGGGATAGACCTGCGCTTCCCGATGGTCGGCGGCGCGCGCGAGCAGGGTTTCGACCGCATGGGCAGCCGCCGGATCGGGCCGCCAATCGCCATCGACAATCGGATAGACCACCTGGCCGCCGGTGCCTTCGCGCTCCATCAGCGTGCCCATGGTGTTGACGACCTTGATCCCGGCTGGGGCATCGAGCACGCCGGCGGCGGTCAGCGCCAGATACCAGCCCATGGAATTGCCCGTCACCGCCACGATGTCGTAACGGTCGAGATCGATATCGGCCAGATCGCCCATGGCACAGGCATGGATCAGCGCGGAGGCATTTTCTGATGCCGCGTGGCGGCGCGCGCTGTAGCTTGTCTCGGCATCGAGATCGCGCACGCCGAACTGGCCGTGATGACTGCGTTCCCGATCCACCGTATCGAGAAGATCCGTCTTGCCCGCGTGATGGCGGGCCAGATAGCCAAGCTCGCCGCTGGCATAGGTACCCCGGCCCGGGCAGATGACGACGGCGGTTTCACGCGCCGGCAGCGCGGCAGTCTGTGTGCGGCTCATCGGGCGGCTCCTTCCTGACGGGTGCGCCCGGTGAGCGCGGTGGCAGCGGCGATGATGCTGTCGACGCTCGGCAAGACATGATAGGCCGCAGGGCCCAGCGGAATGAAGGAGTCCTCCGCCGTGATCCGGGTCAAGGGCGCCTTGAGGCCGCGTTCGTGCAGCAAGGTGACCAGGGCCTCGCTGAGCGATCCGGTGCGCCGGCATTCATCGACGATGAGCACCGCGCCGCAGTCCTTGGCGGCGGCCCAGATCGCCTCTTCGTTGAGGGGCGCCAGCCAGCGCAGATCGACAATGCGCAGGCGCAGGCCGTATTGCCCTTGGAGGTCGCGCGCCGCCTTGCGGCTCAAGTAAAAGCCGTTGCCATAGGTCAGGATACACAGATCCGTGCCGTCCCCATACTGACCGATCTCCCCCAGGGCGATATCGGGCACGCTGCCGGGCGGCAGATAGGGGGCGAGCCATTGTTTATCGCCGGTTTCATGGAGGTCCGCCATGGTGTAAAGTGCGATGGGCTCGAGGAACACCACGACCCGGCGTTCTTCCCAGGCAAGGCGCGCACAGGTCCGCAGCATACGGACCGCATCGGCCCCATTGGACGGGCAGGCCAGGATCACACCCGGAATATCGCGGAACACGGCGAAGGAATTGTCATTGTGGAAATGACCGCCGAAGCCGCGCTGATAAGCGAGTCCCGCGATCCGGATGATCATCGGGTTGTCGAACTGGCCATTGGAGAAAAAGGGCAGGGTGGCCGCTTCGCCCCGGATCTGATCTTCGGCATTGTGGACATAGGCCAGGAACTGAATTTCCGGGACCGGCAGAAAACCGTTCTGCCCCAGACCGATGGCCAGGCCCAGAATCGTCTGTTCATCGAGCAGAGTATCGATCACCCGTGCGGGGCCGAACTTGTCCTGAAGGCCCGTGGTCACCGAATAGACCCCGCCTTTGCGCCCGACATCCTCGCCGAACACGACCATGGCAGGGTGCTCCAGCATCAGATCGGCGAGCGCCAGGGTCAGATTGCGCGCCAGTGTCTGGGGCGCTTCGAGGAGACGCGCGTCCTTTTCGAACAGAGCCATGCGGGCATCGGCGGGCGCGCGCGGCGGCATGGGCCGGCGGGCCGTGGGGACCAGGGGTGCCATGACCTCGTCGGCGCCGCCGAGTTTCGGGCGTGTGACCGCGGCCTCGGCCACCCGGGCGACCTGGGCCTCGATCTGCGTATAAAGAGTAATCACCTCGTCCGCCGTCAGAATATCATTGTCGATGAGCTGACCGGCACTGAAGAGTAAGGGGTCCTGGGCCTCGTCCGCTTCGATGTCGGGCAGGCTGCGGTAGCCCGCTTCGATATCCGATCCGGCATGGCCCATCAGGCGGACCGTGCGCATATGGAGGAAAACCGGGCAGCGCCGGCGCCGGGCCAGGGCCGCCGCCTCGCAGGCGCCGCGATAAATATCGAGCAGGTCCCGTCCGTCGACGGACCGGTAGGTCAGCCCGGCGCGGGTTTCGAAATTGGCGCGGATCCAGTCTTTCGGGGTGGGTACGGAAATGCCGATGCCATTGTCTTCACACAGAAAGACGATGGGCATGGCCGC
>CAZHDI010000029.1:11645-36852 GCA_964531285.1 uncultured Alphaproteobacteria bacterium
TCCGAGGACGCCACAAAGGACAGCAGCATGTCATAAAGCGGCGTGGCCGCGCCGTGCCGGCGTGTGCGTTCAATCTGAAAGGCGGCGCTGCGGTAATGCAGAAAGGCCATGTCGCTGGTGCGCAGGGCGGCGGCGACGGCGGCATTGCCCTCATGACCGGAACTGCCGATGGAATAAAAGCTTTGGCCCTTGATCCGCCTGGAAACCAAATCCAGATGCCGGCTCATGACCTGGGACTCGAACAGATGCACAAGCGCGGCCGGAGCGAGCCCGGCGGCCTCCACGCTCATGCCTGTCCCGGATCGGGGCAGGTCGCCGGCTTTCACGCGGTTCAGAAAAGCATCATGAATGGCTTGAGCACGATCGAACATGGGGCACCCGGAAAATGCGGGGGGAGGGGGAAGGGCACAAACCTTTCTTCCCGCGCGCGGGAGGCGCTGTCAACGGTCGAAACGCGCCGGTCCTTGCGCGGGGGATCCCGCACCGGCGCGCTGTGCCGATGCGGGACGATAAGCCGCCTTGCGGGCCGGGCGGTCGGGTCAGGTGAGGCTGAGCAGCTTGGCTTTATCCGCCTCGAACCGCCGCCCCGCGAAATAAAAGAGCGGCACGGCGATCGCCGAGAGCAGGGTGAAGATCACCAGGGTGATCGTGTAGGGCTGCTCATAGTCGGCGGCGATGAGATAGTCGATCAGTACACCGCTTGCCGAGATCCCGATGCCGAGACCCACCAGATTGAGCATCAGGATGTAAAAGGCCACCACGGTCGAGCGGATCTGGGGCGGCACAAGTTCCTGGATGGTCGAGAAGGTCGGCCCGTAGAACACGCCGAGTTGGAAGAAGGCGAGGCCGAAGGCCACGAAGAACCACCAGTGCTCGGGATCGACGATCCGGAAGGAGATGTTGACCGGCGTCAAGAGCAGCAGGGTCCAGAACAGGAAGGTCGGCCGGCCGCTGCCCATGTGTTTTTGCCACAGATCGCTGGCATAGCCGCCGAACAGATTGCCCGCAATGCCGCCGACAACCGCCAGAAGGCCGCTGATCTGCGCGATCTCGGCCCGCTCGAAGCCGCGTTCCTGAACGAGCCAGAGCTGGTCGAAGGCCGCCGCGCCCAGGATGAAATGGACCGCGACCCCGCCCGCGATGGTCAGTGAGAGCGCCGGAGAGGTGCGCAGGGCCTTGCCCAGCGTCTTGGCAATCTCCCGGAAGGAGGGGCGCTTGGCGGATTGGCCCGGAGCCGCCGGCGCGATGTGTTTGCGCGGCACCTCTTTGACGAACAGCATCATGACCGCGAAGACGAGGCCGAGCGCGCCGAGCGCGTAAAAGCAGGCCCGCCAGCCGATGGCCGGCCCGAGATATCCGGCGATGAGCAGGCTGGCGCCGACGCCGAGCGGCACACCCATATAATAAAAGCCCGAAGCGAAGCCGAGCCGGCTGGCCGGGATCCGGTCGGCCAGCATGGACATGGCGGTCGGCGTCAGGATGGATTCGCCGATACCGATCAGCATGCGCGGGATGGCCAGAGACACGAACCCCGTCGCCGCGCCGGACGCGGCCGTGAACAGGCTCCACATGCCGACCCCGAACGACACGAAGCGGGGCCGGTGAACAATGTCGGCCAACACGCCCATGAACAGGCCCATGGTCGCGTAGAACACAATGAACAAAAAGCCGGTGAGCAGGCCGAACTCGGTGTTGGACAGGCCCAGATCCGGCACGATGAAATTGGCGAAGCTGGCCAGAAGTTGCCGGTCGACGAAGTTAAGGACGTTCAGGGCCGTCAGAAAGGTCAGAAAGCCGTACTGGCCCGCGGTGATGTGGTCGCTCTCGGGGCGGTCCGCCATGTGTGTTTCCCCTCCCATGCAACCGGCTCATTCTGGTCCTCAGGCCTTTGCCTGAGCGGCCGGTTTCCATGGCCTGAGACTAGCAGCCTTTCAGGACCCCGCGTCCCGCTAAATCCGCGTGGATGAAGCGCGCGCGCCGTGTGGTTTGGGTCTGCTGGATTGGATTGGTTGCACTCGCCGGGCCGATGGCGCAGGTTGAAGATCGTCAGTCCGGCGCACAGAGGAGGGCACAGCCGTGGATGCCATCATCGAAATCCCGGAGGACGGGTCCCACCCGAAATTCGTGGCCACGGTCGAGGCGATCAACAACGATCCGCACGGCGTCTTCGCGCAAATCCGCGATCAGGTGCCGTTTTTCGAGATGCCGCTCGGCAGCATTTGGGTCATGACCTATGACCATGTGGATCTGATGTTCAGCGATACGCTGACCCGGCAGGTCGAGACCGAAGCCATGACCCTGCGCGGGATCAATGACGGTCCGATCTATGATTTTTACAACAACGCCATGCTGTTCTCGAATGGGGCGGTTCACCGGCGCCGGCGTGCGCCGCTGTCGAAAAGCTTCGCCTACGGCGTGATGGAGACCCTGCGTCCGCGGGTGCGCACCGTTGCCCACGCCCTTATCGATGCCTATGCGGATGCCGGGGAGATGGACTTTCTGGAGGAGTTCGCGCGCCAGGTGCCGACCCGGATCATCTGCGACATGCTCGGCGTGCCGCTGGACGATTTTCCAAAGTTCCGGGACTGGGTTGACGGCAGCGCGCGGGCGATCGGCCTGTTCCCGGAAGCCGATATCGACTGGATCGCGACATCGGTCACAAAGCTGAACGGCTATGTGGCCGAATTGCTCGATGACCGGCGCCGGTCCCCCAAGGACGATTTCCTCACCGATTACGTGCGCACGGTGGACGAGGCGGGAGACCTGTCGCCCGAAGAGATCTGCGTGCAGATCGCCGGGGCGATCATGGCCGGGAGCGACACCACGCGCACCGGGATTGCGGTGCTCATCTCCAACCTGCTGAACAATCGCGAGCAATGGGAGGCGGTGTGCCGGGATCCCGGCCTGATCCCGGGCGCGGTGTCCGAAGGGCTGCGCTATGACCCGCCGGTGGGGTCGCTGGCGCGGATCGCCACCACCGATATCGACGTGGAGGGGCGGACCGTGGAGACCGGGCGCATCGTGTTCCTGTCCCTGGTGTCGGCGCTGCGCGATCCGGCGGTTTATCCCGATCCCCACCGCTTCGACATCCGGCGCGAGCATCCGCGCCATCACATGGCCTTCGGAGGCGGATCGCACCGGTGTCTGGGCGCTGCCCTGGCCCGGGTCGAGCTGGAGGAATGCCTGCGCGTCCTGGCCGAGCGCCTGCCGGGGCTTCAGCTTAAAGGCGGCATGCCGCGCCTGACGGGGCATTCCGGGATCCGTGAGATCGACCGGATGGCGGTCGTCTGGGAGCCGGAAGGCTGAGCCGCGGCGCGGCGGCTTGGGCAAAGTGAAGCAGGACGGCGGCTGCCGACTCCGGTGGGCGTCCGAATCCTCATTTTGTGCAGCCCTTGGGCGTGCCGGTCGGCGATCCTGCGTCCCAGAAGGGCACACACCGTGCCATTTTGACTCTCCGTCAGCCGGCCATCGGTGCGGATTTCGCAGTAAACCCATTTAAACAAATGACTATTCGCGCTGCAGCAGGCTGTGCGCCGTTCCTGGCGCCATCATTGTCAAAACAGAGTCCATACGGCGCATAGGTATTAACCAATGTAGTATTTGAATTCTACATGGCATGACAAAGGTTTTTCTGCCCCCAGCCGCTGCCTCACAGCGTATTTAGCCGTTCGTGACATAGAAAATTTCCCGCCAGTTGTAAGTCTAGCCGCTGTTTTGCCTATTCGTCGGACAGACTTCGGCCGCCGGATGTGTTCATTACCAGCATTTAGGGAAGGACTGACCCTTTCGGCCTTTTCTCACACTTGGAAGTCTGTTAGACCGAATTAGTGTCCAAAGCGAAAAAATTCGCGATGCATAACACCTCTGGATGTGCTTTCAGGGCCAAAACAATCGATCTGGTTGTTGACGTTCAGGCGGCCCGGAACAGGGGTGGTCTTGCCGGGTGCCGGACGTCCGGCGACCGGAGGGCGCTCGGAAGACCGGTGGATTGGGTCTTCAAATCTGACAGGCCGTCAGGAAACGGCTGTCAGGTCAAGGTCTTGGGTTCCAGGGCGCCGGCGTGCGCGGCAACGGAACGGCAGGATCAGCGGAGCGACCCTGGCTCCGCGACCATATGGATCGGGCGATCCAATCCGTATGGGGAAGGGTTGGGGGCAGGCGTGGCACGAGACTTGTATGCGTCTGTAAGCGGAATGGACTGTGGTTGAGATAAAACAAAGACCGTCCGCAATTTGGTGAAAGTGGGGCTTTGACTCATGACGAGCGAATTGAAGCGACTGACTGATGCATTGGGTGCACCGGACTTTCAACTCCGGGAGATCCAGCGTGAACAGAGAGTTCTCGATGCCGCGTCGCGGTGGCCGATCCTGAAGGATGTGGCGCCCGAATATGCGCCGGCTTCGCGTCCCATCAATGTGAATTTGGGACAAGCGAGCCAGCCTGCGCCGGCCGCGCCGGCAAGCGGTATCGTCCGTTTGCAGACCAAGGCGGCGGATGCGTCGGCCGAGGCGGCTCCGGCTCCGGCCGCGGGCAAGACGACGATCAAGGGCCAGCTGTCGAACGTGTTCCTGCGTTTGAAGCGCGATAAGGCCAAAGACGGCAAACAGGATGGCGACAAGATCGCCATCGTGTGAGCGACGACGCCAGGGGGCGTGGGCGTTAACGCGATGTTAAGCCTGCCACGGCCTAACTGCCGGTGGGTTGTGCTTACTTCGATGTACGGTGCTGGTTGGTATGGGTATTATTAATCTTGGCTCGCCGAAGGGCGGCGTCGGTAAAACGACACTGGCCTCTAATCTCGCGGCGATCCTCGCGGACCGCGGCATGAAGGTTCTGTTGGTCGACTACGATCCGCAGAATGCTGCCCGGGTCTATTTCAATTTGCCCATGTCGTATGACGACGGATGGTGCGATGCGGCGGCCAAGCGGCGCAGCCTCTTCGACCATGTCGTTGAGGTGCGGACCAATCTGTTTCTGCTGCCCTTTGGCGATGTCGATCTAGACACCAAGACTCAAACGGGGCTGACCTCGAAAGTCAGCGATCGTTGGCTCGAGAACCAGATGCAGGCGTTCATCGCCGAAGGTTTTCTGGTGCTCAATGACACGGCCGCCGGCGGCGGCGTGATGGGCCATTTCGCGTCGCAGAACGCGGCGATGGAAATCGTGGTTCTCGAACCCGATCCCTCGTCGCTGGCTCTGCTCGACGGGATCGATCGCCTGAGGGCTGCGAGTGAGGTTCCGGTTGCTTTCATCCTGAACAAGGTCGATCCGTCCCGTCCGCTTTCGCGGGATATGGAAGTCGTCCTGACGCGTCATCTGGGCACGCATGTGCTTGGGACGGTGCGCCGGGACATGGCCATCCCCGACGCGCTCGGGCGGCGGTCCTTGTTCATCGATCAGGCGCCATCGGCCGCCTCGACCAACGACCTTTACGCTGTCGCGGATCGTCTCCTCGACACGTATGGCGCGGAAGTCGGTGCGGTTGTTGACCTGAATGAAAAGGATGGCAGCGGAGTCTTTACCTTAGCCAAAGCATGATGGCTTGGTACGGGGTGCAATGAGGCGCCTCGGTTGAGCCGGCAACGGAAATAGAGTGACGCTCATGACGCCTCGCAACCCGCTGGTGGCGCTGGTCCTTATTGCGGCCCTCGTCGTCGGAATTTTCTTCGCATTCGTCGTGGTCACGACGCCCTTGCCGCCGGAGCAGCAAGCCCTGTTCGGTGTGATTGCCGCTCTTGGCATCTACATCCTGGGCCGGTTCCCTAACCGATTCATAATCACGATTCTGACAGTCCTGTCATTCATATTCGTCAGCCGGTATCTCTACTGGCGCCTGACGGATACGCTGAATTTCCAGGACTGGCTGGCTGCGTTCCTGGGCTACGGCCTGTTCCTCGCCGAGCTTTATCTGTGGATCGCGCTGCTGGTCACCTATGTGCAGTCGGCCTGGCCGCTCGGGCGCAAGCCGGCGGAACTGCCGGCCGATATGGAGCAGTGGCCGACGGTCGATGTGCTCATCCCGACCTACAATGAGAGCCTGGACATCCTCTCCAAGACGGTGCTCGCCGCCAAGGCGCTCGAATATCCGGTCGATAAGCTGCGGGTCTATATTCTCGACGACGGCAATCGGCCGGCGTTCCGGGATTTCGCCCGCGAGGTCGGTGTCGGCTATATCACGCGCGACAACAACCTCTATGCCAAGGCCGGCAATCTGAACAACGCCATGCAGCATACCGACGGCGATCTCGTCGCGGTGTTCGACTGCGACCACATTCCGACGCGCTGGTTCCTGCAGCTGACGGCGGGCTGGTTCGTCAAAGAAAAGAACATGGCGTTCATTCAGACCCCGCACCATTTCTACAATCACGACCCGTTCCTGCGGAACCTGGCGGCCGGCGACAAGGTCCCGCCGGAAGGTCTGCTGTTCTACGGGCTGGTGCAGGACGGCAACGACTTCTGGAACGCCTGCTTCTTCTGCGGCTCGTGCGCGCTGCTGCGCCGCTCGGCCATCGAAGAGGTCGGCGGTTTCGCGACCGAGACGGTGACGGAAGATGCCGAAACCGCGCTCAAGATGCACCGCCGGGGCTGGCAGAGCGGGTTCATCCGTGTGCCCATGGCCGCCGGTCTGGCAACGGAAACTCTGGGCCGCTTCATCCAGCAGCGGATCCGCTGGGCGCGGGGCATGGTGCAGATCCTGCGCATCGACAATCCGCTTCTCGGACCGGGTCTGACGCTGCCGCAGCGCTTTTGTTACCTGTCGGCGATGATGCACTTCCTGTTCCCGCTGCCGCGCTTTGTGCTGCTCACGGCGCCGCTGGCCTTCCTCATGATGGACGTGCGGATCATTACCGCGAGCGCCTTCGAGGTGTTCGTCAACGCCCTGCCGTATCTGGTGATCGTCATCTACGTGAATTGGCGGATCCAGGGACGCTACCGGCATGTTTTCTGGTCTGACGTCTATGAGACCGCGCTGACGCTGCACTTGCTGTGGCCGACGGTGAAGACGTTTCTGTTCCCCAAAGGCGGCAAGTTCAACGTCACGTCCAAGGGCGGCAGCACCGAAGAGACCTATTTCGATAGCCGTCTGATGGTCTGGCACATGTTGCTGATGCTGGTGCTGATGGTTGGCATCGGGATTGGGATCTACAACATCGCGTCCGGACGGATCGTCGAGGACGAGACCGGTACGGCCTTCCTCAACCTGTTCTGGGCGGCGATCAGCCTCGTCTATGTCGGCGCCTCCATGGCGGTGGCGCGCGAGTTGAGCTATGCGCCGGATCACCGGGTGGCCGCGCAGATGCCGGCGGCCGTGCGTCTGCCGGACGGGCGGACCGTGGCTGGTACTACCATTGACCTCTCGCAATCCGACCTGCGGCTTGATATGCCGCGTCCGGAAGATGTATCGGACGGGCTGATTCATGTGGAGGTCGATGCGGCAAACGACCGGATCGTATTGCCCGCCGAGATCGTGGATTGGAACGACCGGGCGCTGACCGCGAAATTCGCGCCGCAATCGCTCGATCAGCAATCCGATCTGGTGCGCCTGGTGTTCGGGCGGGGCGATGCCTGGATCGATTGGGACAAGACCCATGTCCAGGCCACGCCGCTCCAGTCGGCGGGAGAGATCTTCGGGTCAATCGGATCATTCATGAAGTGGGGTACGGGGCGCATGTCGCGGAGTTCCAAACAGACGGCTGGCGATGCCGGCACGGCTGACGGCTCGGCGCGGCGGTCTCCGAAAGCGGTGTTGGAGAGTGCGATGAAGGATACGGCACGGCAGACGCAAGTCGTCCTGGCGGTGTTGGGGCTCGGGGTTCTGATGATGCTGGACGCTGGGCCGGCCCAGGCGCAGCAGCAGGAAGACTCCGCGCCGGTGCCGGTGATGCGGGACCAGCCCACCGGTTTCGACACGGCCAATGAGGGCGATGCCACCGAGGATACCGCCGAGGACAGTTCGGTGGTGCCGGAAGATGCGCGTACCGACTCGCCGTTCTTTAATCCGGGCTCGTTGAATTTCTCTCAGCCGCAAGCGCCCCAGGGTGTTGAGACCGGCGCGACCGGCATGGTCGGCGTGCGCCCCGGTTTGACGGCCGGCGCTGGCACCACCGCGGCGGTCTCGCGCGCCGACACGCGCCTGATCTCTCTGACGCTGCGCGATCTCGGCGCCGAGCCGTCGATCCTGTTGCGCAATGCGTCCGTGCGCGGCATTCCGTTTTCGGTCCGCAGTGACGAGGTGATCACCGAGGCCCTGGTTCAGCTCAATCTGACCTTCAGCCCCAGCCTGCTGCCCACCAAAAGCCATGTGGTGGTGCTGCTGAACGGCGAAGGCGTCGGCACCATCGATCTCGATCCCAGCTTCGGGACGACCCGGACGGTTAACCTGCCGATCGATCCGTTTTTGCTGAAAACCGACAATGAGCTTCTGTTCGAATTCATCGGCGAGGGCTCCAGCGGCAATCCGGCCTGTCCGTCCGAGATCGATCCGTCGGTCTGGGTACGGGTCGGCCATCTGTCCAAGATTGTGCTGTCGGCCAACCGGTTCCGCGTGCGGGACGATCTGGCCCTGCTGCCCGGTCCGTTCTTCGACAAGAGCGACCCGATGCGCCTGAACCTGCCGGTGGTCATGACGGCGGATCCCTCGCTCGACATGCTGCGGGCCGGTTCGATCGTCGCGTCCTATTGGGGCAAGCTTGCCGATTACCGCGGCGCCCGGTTCCCGGTGTTCCTCGATAATCTGCCGGCGGAAAATGCGGTCGTGTTCGCCCGTCCGAATGCCGTGCCGCGCGGGGTGAGCCTGCCGCCGATTGGCGGGCCGACGCTCGCTGTCGTCGATAACCCGGTCGCACCCAATGCCAAGCTGCTGCTGGTGATGGGCCGCTCGGATGTGGAACTGGTGTCGGCCGCTCAGGCTCTGGCCACGGGGACGCCGCTGATCTCCGGATCGGCCGTGCCGGTCAGCGCGCCGGGCCTCGCACCGCGCGAACCCTATGACGCGCCGCGCTGGTTGCCGTCGGACCGTCCGGTCAAATTCGGCGAGTTCGTCAGTCAGAACCAGCTTCAGGGCCGCGGTCTGACCCCGGGTGTCCTGACGTTCAATTTCCGCTCCTCGCCCGACATCTTCCTGTGGGGTCAGGACGGCGTGCCGGTGACCGTCAAGTACCGCTACCCCTCGGGCCGTTGGATCGATCACAGCGCCTCGCGTCTCGATGTTCTGATCAACGACAACTACATCTCGAGCCTGCCGCTGGAGCAGGGCGGGACGGCCAATGTCGCCGACCAGGTGCTGCTGGCCGACCACACCCAGAACCAGGGTGCCGTGCGGATCCCGCCGGTGCAGATCCTGGGGCAGAACCGTCTCCAGTTCTTCTTCGACATGCATCAGATCAAGCGCGGCGAATGTGCCGACATCATTCCGAACGACATTCGTTCGGCGATCGATGTGGAATCGGAGATCGACATGCGCGGGATCTACCGCCTGGCCAAGATGCCGAACCTGGCGTTCCTGGCCCAGGCCGGTTTCCCCTTCACCCGCATGGCCGACCTGTCTGACACCGCGTTCGTGATGCCGAGCCGCTACACCGCGTCCGACATCGAAGCGATGCTGGCGCTGTCGGGTCTGTTCGGCGCCCGCACCGGGTATCCGGCCCATGGTGTGTCGGTCATCAGTTCGGATCTGATCGAACGTGCGGTCGACAAGGACCTCGTGGTGATCGGGTCCTGGGACCGCCAGACCCTGATGCGCGAATGGGAAGATCAGTTGCCGTTCGAACGCCGCCAGAATGCGGTCATCGTTCAGTCGGCCGAGGAAGTCGGCCCGACCACGGCGACCGTGCGGAGCTGGTTCGGTCAGCCGCCCTCGGGCGATACCGTCAGCCTGGAGACGACGGCCCTGCAGGCCGGTCTCGTGAGCTTCCAGTCGCCGATGGCGGCCAACCGGACGGTTGTCGCGGTGGTCAGCAGCAGCGATGACGATATGAGCGAAGTGCTCGATGCGCTGACCACGCCGGATCTGGCTGCCCGTATCCAGGGTGACATGGTGACGGTCGAGGGCGACACCGTCACCAGCTACCGGGTGGCCAGCACCTACGAAATCGGAAACCTGCCGTTCATGATCTGGGCGAGATGGTACGTGTCGGACAAGCCGATCGGCATGATCGTCCTGGTCGCCTGTGCCGGCTTGCTTCTGGGTTTCCCCATCTTCACCTGGCTGCGCTCGAGCGCGGCGAGAAAAACGACGAGTTGAGACCGACGCTGACCGAACGGGCTGACGATAATCACAGGGTGACGGACAGCGCGGCAAGCGCACACGCCAGCCCCCGTTCAGCAGATGCCAGGCCACGGGCCGTGCCATTGGAGAAAAGTTGATGTCCGAGTACCAAAAGTCCCGCTGTCCGCGCCCAACCTTTGCGGTGAAAGCCCTGATGACCGGCGTGTCCGGCCTGGCCCTTGTCCTTGGCGCCGCCGGCGCCGCCCAGGCTCAATCCAATGCCCCGACGCAGCTTCAGGCGCCGGCGCCCTCGGGCACCGGCACCCAAGGGGCCGCCGAGACGCCGACCAGTGAACCCGGCGTCTCGACCCGGACGATCCAGCTTCAGCCCGCCGTCGGTACGCTGATGACCAGCCCTGATATGCCCGAGCGCACGGTGTCCAGCATCTTCGAGACGGCGGACACCGACGGTCAGAGCTACAGCGATATCGAAAATCGGTTGCTGCGCCAGGCGCGGTTCTGGGAAGAGCGCTTCAATCGCGAAGCGGCCATCGAAGTCCTTGAAAAAGTGCTGTCGATCAATCCGCGCAATGAGCGGGCGCTGTTCCATCTGGGCCGCCATGAAGCGCAGCGCGGCAATGTGGACGAGGCCCGCCGCTATCTTCAGCGTCTCCAGTCGGCGAGCGCGGATCCGCAGCTGGTGTCGGAGCTTCAGACGTCGATCCGTCTGTACCAGAACCAGGGCCGCCTTCTGACCGAAGCGCGCCGGCTGGCTCAGGCGGGCGATACGAACGAAGCGCTGGCACAATACCGCACCATCTTCGACGGCCGCGATCCCACGGGTGAAGTGGCCATCGAGTTTTATCACACGCTGGCCGGCGATGGCGGCGACTGGGAGAGTGCGGTGGCCGGTCTGCGCCGGGAAATCCAGCGCGATCCCAACAACCGCACGGCGGATTTCACCCTCGCCGAAGTGCTGACCTACAAGGAAGCCACCCGCCGCGAGGGGCTCGACCGTCTGCGCCGGTTCTCCAGCGATCCGGCCTTTGCCGAACGCGCCGCGCGCGGGTACCGGAACGGGCTCCTTTGGCTCAACGCTACGCTGGAAGACCGCACTCTTTATGAAGAGTATCTGGCGACGTTCCCCGAAGACACCGAGATGCAGGCCAAGTTCACCCGCCTGATCCGTCCGCCGGTTCTGGCCGAGGCGACGCCGCTGGTGAACGAAGCCTACCGGGCCCTCTATGACGGCGATCTGGACGAGGCCGAGCGTCAGTTGCGCATGGCCCTCCAGGAAAATGCCAATGATGCCGACGCGCTGGCCGCGCTGGGGATCGTGGAGCTGCGCCGCGAACGGTTCGCGCAATCCGAAGCGGCCTTCGCGCGGGCGATCGCGATCGACCCGGAAGTCCGGGAGCGGATCGACGAAGCCTATCGCAGCGCCACCTTCTGGAGCCGCTACAACGCGGCCGTTGCGGAACGCAATGCCGGCAATTTCCAGAATGCCGAGCGTATGCTCCTGGAGATCCAGGACATGGCCGTGCCCGACAATCATTGGGCGCGGGTGGCGCTGGCCGATACCTATGTGCGCATGAACCGTCTGGAGCGCGCCGAGGAACTCTACAAGGCCGTGCTGGTTGAGGATGACGACAACGCCGCGGCCGTGATGGGGCTCGTTGGCCTCTATCAGCGCCGCGGCAATATCGCCGAGGCTCTGCAATATGGCCGCAAACTGTCGGCCGAGGACCGCCGCGAGTTCGGTTTGTCGCGGGTCGAGGCGCAGATGATGCGCGCCCGTGCTGAAGCCGCCATCCGCCGCGGTCAGACCTCCGTGGCCCGCCGCGAGTTGGAAGCGGCCGTCCGCCGGATGCCGAACGATCCGTGGCTGCGGCTCGATTATGCCAGCGTTCTGCTGAACACGGGCAACCGTGCGGCGGCCGACCGTCAGATGGCGGAAATCGTTCAGCGCTTCCCGAACGGCGTCGAAACCCGTCAGGCCAATGCGGTCTATCGCAGCCGTGTCGGCGACTGGCCGCAGGTCGTGCGGATCATCGAAAGCCTGCCGAATTCGGCCCGCAACAAGGGTATGCGCGATCTTCTGGCCGAGGCCCGGTTCTCGACCGCGATCACCGCGGTCCGCGCGGAAGTCGCGCGCG
Organism: uncultured Alphaproteobacteria bacterium; assembly: GCA_964531285.1. Taxonomy (GTDB): domain Bacteria; phylum Pseudomonadota; class Alphaproteobacteria; order JAJFIK01; family JAJFIK01; genus CAZHDI01. The sequence continues at coordinate 24,009 of CAZHDI010000029.1, forward strand.
GCAATACCGAACGGGCGCTCGATCTGGTCCAGGATCTGGAACGCACCTATGGCGGTACGCCGGAACGTGACGTGCTGGTCGCGGATGCCTATATGGCGGCCGGCGACGGCGTGCGCGCGGTGGCGATTGTCCGCAATCTGATCCCGCGCGCCAACCGGCTCAGCCCGGGTGCGGTTGTGCGCATGGCCGATATTCTGGGCCAGCAGGGTCACCGCGACGAAGGCAACCGCCTTCTGGCCGATCTCAGCCGGCGGAACAATCTGCCGTCGACCTTCTCGAACGAGATCGAGCGGGTGCGGGTGGCCAATGTCATTTCGCGGGCGCGTACCGAATTCAATCGCGGTGCTTACGAGAAGGCCTTCGATACGCTTACGCCGGTCCTGACGGAAAATCCGCGCAACGGCGATGCGTTGCGGCTTGCCGGCGAGATCCATCTGATGACGGATCACTCGGACATCGCGTATGAGTATTTCGCCCGGGCCATTTCGGTGAACCCGGAAGACCGGTTCTCGATCTCCGGCGCGGTCGGCGCGGCCATCGCGGCGGAAGATATCGATGCGGCGAGCCGCCTTCTGGAAGCCGCCATCGCGCGGATGCCGGAAGAGCCCTCTCTCTATTATCTGGCCGCCGATATCGCGCAGGCCGCCGGCAACAAGGAAGCCACCCGCGAGGCGCTGGAAATCGCCCGCCGGCTTCAGCGTCCGGGTGAGGCCGAGGCCGGTCCGGCGCTCGGCAACCGGACGCCGGGTCTGGGCCGTCCCATCCTGCGCCGGGGGCCGACGCCGTCGCTCGACGATGAGGCTTCGCTCATTGCCCCCAAGACAACCAACCACGCAGCGGCTAGCTGGGCAGAGTCCATCCAGGCACGCTTGGCGGCCGCCGGGGCCGATAACGGCGTCTTCACGCTGACGGCCGCGTCGGATTACACCGGCGGGGCGGAAATCGGCGGCGCGCAGAGCGCGTCCAGCGGCGACCGTCTGTCGGACCTGTCCGATGTGCTCGACACCACGCCGGACCGCCCGTCGGTCGACACCTATGTGATCGCGCAGGCGGAAAATCAGTATGAAGCGGACCGGGTTCGCCGCATGCTGCGCGGCATTTCCGATGAGGAGCAGAACCAGGCCGGCCAGTCGCCGCGGGTCATTCCGCTGCGCACGACGCCGCTGGAGGAAACCCAGTCCACGGCGGCCCGATTCAATGTCCGCCGCGCGCCGCGGACCACCGAAGAACGCCTTCAGGATCTGCGCTGGGAACTCGACACCACTGTCGGCCAGGACATCGGCGCCCGCCGGCGTCCGGGTGAGCGCGGCATCAGCCGGGTGTTCGAGGTCAGCTCGACTACGCGCGGCGAAACCAACCTCTTTGGCGGGCGGGCCTATCTGGCCGCGACCCCGACCTTTGTAACCGCCGGTGACGAGGCCACGGGCCGCAGCTCTTACCGGCGCTTCGGCTCCAACGCCGCCGATCCGGTCCTGGCCGTCATGGACCCGGCCGTGATCGTGGAAGAACAGGCTCAGGCTGGCGTGGGCATCGAGGCGGGCTGGAACAAGGGCCGCTTCCATGTGGATCTCGGCGCGACGCCGCTCGGCTTCACGGTCGTCAATTTCGTCGGCGGCATGCGCTATGACTTCGACATGGGCGATGAGTGGTTCCTGCGTCTCGACGGTCATCGCCGCGCCGTGAAAGACAGTGTGCTGTCCTTCGCCGGCTCGGAAGATACCGGCAACCAGGACGGCACCGGAACCTTCGACGGCACCGGCGAGAACTTCGGCGGTGTGACCCGGTCGGGTATTTCGGCCACGCTGCTTCGGGATTTCGGCCAGTTCGGCATCTATGCGGGCCTCGGCTACGACATCTACAAGGGCGAAAACATCGAGGCGAACGACTATTACGAAGCCACGGCCGGCGCCTACTTCCTGCCGGTCAACCGCACCAACGAGCAGCTTCAGATCGGTTACAACACGACCTATTTCGCCTTCGATGAGAACCGGAGCTTCTTCACGCTGGGTCACGGCGGTTACTTCAGCCCGCAGACCTTCGTGTCGGCCTCGATCCCGGTCGATTACCGGTTCCAGCAGGGACCGCTGCGCTACTCGCTTGTGGGCGCGATCGGCGTTCAGTATTTCGACGAGGACACCGAGCCGTTCTTCCCGGACAACGAGCAGCTGCAACAGGATGCGGCGCAGTTCCTCGAGCCTCGGGAGAAGGTGTTCCACACGGGCGAGGACAGCCTGGAAGTGGCCTACCGTTTGGGCGGCGAGGTGGCCTACCGTCTCGGCGAGCGGGTCGAGTTCAACGCCTCCGCGCTGCATGACGACACGGCCGGCTATACCGAGACATCGGCACGGCTTGGCTTCCGCTACCGGTTCGGCGCCGAATAAGCGCGCCGCACCACCGATTGATCAGTGACAGCCCTGGGCGCTGGGGGATAAGACAGCGGCCCAGGGGTTGGTCGAAACGACGATAAAAGCGGGTCTGAAGATGGATGATGAATACGCGATCCGCGCCAAGCTGAAACACCGGTTTCATCCGCAGTGGCGCGATTTGTTCCTTGGTATGATGGACCAGTTCGAGGACCATCAGAAAGTGGCGGCGTTCATGCGCACGGCCGGCGGGCGCATTGCCAAGTCCGCCGATCTGGGTGACACGCGGTCCTTGTCGGATCTGGAATATGCTCTCAACGGCTATTTTCTGGAGACCGAGTGGGGCTGGGTGTCGATCGAGGAACGCGAAGATTATCTCTGGCTGCGCCATGGCGGCTACCCGGCCATGGGCATCGAGATCGCCGCGCCCGAGCGGGCCGCGATCCATGTGCTGGAAGGTTTCTACACGGAACTGCTAAACCGGCTGGCCAATTCCGCGGATTTCGTCGCACGCTGTGTGGATTATCCGGCGACGTCGTTCGATGCGGTCAACATCGCTTACGGCGATCACTGACGGATCGGTCCGCGGTTCGGAACAGCGAAAGGCCCGGCGCTTGCCGGGCCTTTTTTGTGTTGGATGGACCGCCGAGTCTACGGCTTATGGACCGGCATGTCGGATCTTAAGGGATCAGTCCAGCGGCACCAGCGTCGAGGCGGCAAGATTGGCGAACATGATCAGGCTGGCGCTGTAATAATCGTCCTGGGCACTGATCGTGGGCAACGGACGTTCGGTTTCCCGCAGGCGCTTGGCGTTGTTGGCGATGGCCAGTTCCACAAGGCTGCGCACGGCCAGGAATCCGTTCGCGGCCCGGTATTCGGCGTGTTCGCCCGTGAACGGATCGATCCAGCTTGGCGGCGCCTCGCCAGTCGGGTAATCCCCCCAGGCCTTGCCGAAGCGGTCGATATAGCGCGGCGTGTTGTGGCCGGACCAGACCAGATAAAGCGGTACCCGGATCGCGTCATAGCCGAAGCGGGCCGGGCGCTTGGGCGCCGGGCTCACCGCGCCGCCACGGTCGAAGCTGATCCAGTCGATGGGCAGCGCCAGATCGCCGAAGCCGGCATGTTTCACGAACACCAGGCAATCGCGATAGATGTCGAGCCAAATGTCGGACTTGGTATGGGCGGCAATCTCCTGGAGCGCGGGAAATACGCAATAGGACAGGTTGAGGACCCGCTCGCCGGGCACGTCGTCGAAGCCGTGGATGCCCGGGCGCAGGATCAGCCGGTCGGCATATTTCTCGACGATCTTGGTCTCGATGGCCTCGACGATGGTGTCCGCCGCCGCGATGTAGGACGCCTCGTCCCACAGATTGCCCGCCATCAGCAGGGCCCAGGCGAGCATCAGATCGCCATCTGTGGCGTTGTTCTCGTCGGCCGGACCAAAGGGTTTGCGCGGGTCCCATTTCCAGGCGAAGAGACCGTCTGCGCGCTGAAGATGATCCGCGGTCCACTGCCAGATGTGATCGAAACTGGCTTGGTCGTTGGCGAACAGGGCGAACAGCATGCCCGTGCCCTGGCTCTCGGTGTGGGAGATGTTGTGGTTGCCGGTGTCGATCACCCGGCCGTCGCGTTCCACAAAACGCGCCTTGTAGGCCGACCACTGGTCCGGAAACGGCGTGATGCGCCGGGGCTGAAAGGCTTCGGCCCGGCCCCAGCCGATCAGCACCACAATCATGGCCACGAAGATCAGCAGACCGATGGCCCGGCGCACCTGGGCGCCGAACGCTGAGGACCCATGACGGCCCTGATCCGCGATGTCCCATGCGGCCGTGTCCCCCCGGACATCCGGCCCGCTCATCCCTGATACTCTCAACCCGCTCACGCCCACTTGCCGCAAAAGGCCGAAGGCTGTGCGCCGACAGGGGGCACAGCATCGCGGTCAACGCCAAGCACAGCCTGCGCGCCGCATCCGACCGTTTGCCGATGATCCCCGTCACCTCTCAAGACGAGATGAAGATTTCATGCGGCTATTTTGTGACCTTGCCGCTTTTATGACTTAAACTTCATTGTATCGGGCAATATAAACGCGTTTCCCGAAATGAAACAGGGCGGCTAGTCTTGGCTCTTTGTTTCAGTGTGAGACAAAAAGTAACGGCTGTCACATTAATTGTGACAGCCGTGCCTCAGTTTCCGGGATCGGGGGCGCTTTGGCTTACCGGGCGGGGCGGACCCGCAGCACGCGGCCGGCGGGCTGTTCGGCGTCCTTGGTGCCTTCGGTCAGAAGATAAAGAAACCCGTCGGGGCCGCTTGCCACATGGCGGATGCGCTCGCCCAATTCGGCAAACAGGATCTCATCGGCCGCCTCGTTGCCCGACGCGGTGATGCGGCTGCCCGTCCGGTTGAACCGCTGGACATGGCCGTCCTTGGCGTCCGCGCCGCCGGCGATCAGCGCCGTGACGAAAATATCCCCGGTCCAGGACGGGAAGGCGGTGCCGGTATAGATCGTCATGCCCGATGGCGCGATGGAGGGGGTCCACCAGACGACCGGCTGCTCGGTACCTTCATATTCGGTGTAAGGAGTAATTTTCGCGCCCGTATAGTCGATGCCGTAGCTGGCGATGGGCCAGCCGTAATTGGCGCCGCTCTCGACAACGTTCAACTCGTCGCCGCCGCGCGGGCCATGCTCATGGGCATAGACGATGTCGTTCGCCGCGTCATAGGCGATGCCCTGTACATTCCGGTGTCCGTAACTCCAGATCTCAGGCTTGGCGCCGTCTTCGCCCGAGAACGGATTGTCATCGGGAATGCTGCCGTCGTCGTTCAAACGAACGATGGTTCCCAGATGACTGGTCAGGAGTTGGGATTCCTCCCGGTAATTGAACCCGTCGCCCAGGGTCACCAGCAGGGTGCCGTCATTGAGGAACGCCATGCGGCCGCCGAAATGGGCCGCGGCCACCTTGTCGGGTTCGGCCCTGAAGATCTCCTCGACCGCACCTAAGGCGTCGCCGTCGAAGCGGGCGCGCGCAACCCGTGTCGCATTGGCGTCCGGGCCGCCTGCCGAATAGCTTAGATAGATAAGATTGTTGGTCTCGAAGTCCGGATGGAGCGCCACGCCCAGGAGGCCGCCCTGGTTCAGGGCAAAGACGTCTGGCACGCCGGTGACGGGATCGGGATCCAGCACGCCGTCGCGGATCACCCGCAAGGTTCCGGAGCGTTCGGTCACAAGCATGTCGCCGCCGGGCAGAAACGCGATGCCCCAGGGCACGGTGAGCCCCTCGGCGACGGTGTCGATCTCATAGGCTTCGCTGGCCTCGGCGGCCTGGGCGCCGACCGGCAGGGCGATCAGGCCCGCCAGAGCGGTCAGCGCGGTCAGACCGGTTTTGAGCGAGAGGGTGAAGTGCTGTGCGGGCATGTCCCGTCATCCTTCCTGGCAAATGGCTGTCCGGCTGTGGAGAGGCTTTCATCTAAGGCCGTTCCGCCCCATTATGGCAGCGACTTTTGGGAGCGGGAAGGAGACACCGACATGCGCCTCGTGCGGAGTGTGCTGGCCTTTATCGTCGCGGTGCTGGTCGCCGGCATTCTGGGAACGGCACTGTCCACCCAGTTCGTGATCGCGGGCCTGGAAAGCGTGGACGCGTCGGTGCCGATGGCCGAGCGCATCGACATGACCTTTTTCGATCTGATGGGCATGGGGCCAATTTACACGATCGTCATGGCCATCGGGCTCCTGGTCGGTTTCCTGGTCGCCACCGGGCTGTTGTTCGTGATCCCGCTGCCGCGCTGGGTCGGCTATGCCCTGGCGGGCGGCGCCGCCGTGGTGACGATGCTGTTTTTCATGCAACAGACATTCTGGGGCACCATGCCGATCGCCGGTGCGCGCACCGCGCTGGGTTATGGCGCGCAAATCGCCGCAGGGGCTCTGGGCGGCGTCGTGTTCGCGCTCATCGCGCCGGGCCGCCGCAAGAAGGGTTGAGCGGCTTTTTGGCAATGAGGCATCACCGGGTTCGGCTGCGCCCGATATCGAGTTCGCCGGCCACCTGGCGGATCAAGGCCTCGCGCTCGGCACCCTGAATGGTCTCATAGCCGGCCATGGCCTGCTCGATCAGCAGTCCGGCAAGTCCGTGCACCAGGCTCCAGGCGGCCATGACGCTGGGCCGGATTGCCTCGCCCTCCTCATCCAGGCAGGCGCTGACGGTGATCTCCAGCCACCGGTAGGCGCGGTTGCCGGCAGCGATCAGATCCGGACCGCCGGGCCGGATGCCGTGGCCCGAGCCGAACATCAATTGGAACAGCGCCGGCTGATCGCAGGCAAAGGTTACATAGTCCACGGCCATGGCGGTGAGGCGCTCGCGCGGGTCCTCAAGGTCTGATCGGGCGGCGGTGGCTTCCAGCCGGGCGGCGAGGCGGTCGAACCCCTCCACTGCGAGAGCGGCCAGGAAATCGGTCTTTTTCGAAAAATGGGCGTATGGCGCGGCCGGGGAGACATGACTGTCGCGCGCCAGCGAGCGCAGGCTCAGCTTGGCCGGGCCCACGGTCTCCAGCATCTCCAGGCCATGGGCAATCAGCGCATCGCGCAGATGGCCGTGATGGTAGCGTGCCGGTTCGGTTTCAGGGATGGTCCGGCCCCCGGCCTCGCGGTCGCGCGGCATGGCGGTCTCCTCGCAGTCACCGCCCATGATGACCTGCTTCGCGCCCCAGGGCCAAACGGCCCGTGATCACCGGGCGGCGCGGGGACCGGTCTCCGGCGCCGGTGCCGGCTCTGGTCCCGAGGGGGCGAGCCCGGCTTCGGTCCGGCGCACGGCATCGAAAAAGGCCTGGCGCGCCTCGGCTGCGAAGGGGTTCTCCATTTCGATGGCGCGGAACAATTCCGGCGAGTCCCCCTCCACATAGCCGATGGCCTGGCGCAGGAGGTCATAGGTGACCGTGGTGAGCTGGAACGGCTCCAGGCGCATTTCCAATAGGGTCTTGGCCAGAAGGTGCGTCAGGCCCTGCACATAGGCCAGTTCCCGGTCATGGCGGTCCGGCGTGGTCTCGATCACGCTCAAGCCCAACGTGTCGGCCAGAAACGCCGCGACGCAACCATGCCGCTCGCCGCGCACCGGGCAGACCGCGATTTTGAGGCCGGTCAGTCCGTCCCGGGCACTCTGGGGCCCAAACAGCGGGTGGGTGCAGACGATCTCGACCCCATCGGGCAGCAAGGCGTCCATCAGCCGGGCCGGTTTGACCTTCACCGAGCCCACATCCAGCGCGAGCGTGCCCGGCTTCAGATGGGGGGCCAGATCGGCCAGCACCGTCTCCATGGTCTGGACCGGTGTCGCGACGACCACGATGCCGGCGTCACCTGCCGCCGCCAGGGTCGGCAGGGGCCGGGCCCCCAGGGCTGCGATGGCGCCGTCATCGAGCGCCGGGTCGAAGGCGGCGGTTTCGAAATGATCGGACAGATGGGTCAGCATCAGGCGGCCGAAGGCACCGGCGCCGATTACGGCAAGGCTGGTCATGGCGGACGTCTCCAGGGATCGATCGGCACCGTTGTATCAGACCCGCAAGGCCCTGTGAGAAGGCGCGGGCCACGGGACTTTTCAGACTGGCACGTCTGATGCTGCGAAAGCAGGCAACACGGTCAGCATGGCGCCCGTTGCGGATGCGCTCCCGGCCTATCGACACCAAAGGAGCGGCGGGGGACGAATTGGCTCTTTATCGGGGCCGCGCGAGGGACTAGGTTGACCCGCGTGGAGGACGGCCCGGCGGCGGGGAGCACCCCCTTATTCACCGGGCCTTGAGACGGGTTGCAAGTCTTCGGACGTATGAGAAACTGGCGGCTTGGCGCGGAATCCCGCGTCCAAACAGTCCGGATTTGGGCGTGCTGACCGGCATTGTGGGCCGGGAGGGGCGAACCGGGGGCGGAGCGGCCGGGTCGGCGAGCAGCCAAACCGAGGAGCGGACGGGGCCATGGTCCAGCAGGATTGGGTGAACATTCTGGGCGTCAACGTGTCGGTCGGCACCGTGCCGTCGAGCTTTGATGTCATCCGCTCCTGGATCCGTAATGGCGAGAAGCATTACGTCACTGTCTCGGGCGCCCACACCATGGTGGAGTGCCAATCCGATACGACCCTGCGCAGCATTTTGAACCGGGCCGGCATGGTCACCGCCGACGGCATGCCGATCGTGTGGATGAGCCGGCTTCTGGGCAAGCGCGGCGCGGACCGGGTCTATGGCCCGGACCTCATGCGCCATGCGCTGGAGCACAGCCGCGACGGCGGCGTCCGCCATTATCTCTACGGGGCGTCGGAAGACACGCTGCGCGATCTTCAGGCCTCGATCGAGCGGGATTATCCGGGCGTCAATATCGTCGGCAGCTATGCCCCGCCGTTCCGGAAGGTCGGCGAGCGCGAGGACGACGAGGTCCTTGAGACGATCAATGCCGCCAAGCCGGACATCATCTGGGTGTCGCTCTCGACCCCGAAACAGGACTACTGGATGGCCAATCATCTGGCCAAGCTCGATGCCGCCGCGCTGATCGGGGTCGGGGCCGCGTTCGACTTCCTGTCGGGCAACAAGGTTCAGGCGCCGCGCTTTATCCAGCGCTCGGGAACCGAATGGCTGTTCCGGATGGTGACCGAACCCAAGCGTCTGGCTGCCCGCTATCTCGACACCGTGCCGCGCTTCATGATGCTCAGCGGGCTGCAATTGGCCGGCCTGCGCAAATGGCCGCTGCCCGACCGGATGCTCCGGGCCGAGCGCGCCGAGCCCGCGGCTCAGGAACACTGAGCTGCACGGGATCTTGAGCCGCGCGGAATCCCGGGCCCGCGATCCGTCCGCATACGGTTTTGGGGCCCTGACACACCGCTTACCGGTGTGTCAACGCTGAAAAATCGTTCAAAAATCACGCTGACATCTTGACGTTGTAGGCCGGATGCCGTTCCTTGCGCGTGCTCATCACGCGCGGGTGAAGCCATCCGGTTTCATGCGCACCCCGATGGCGGGGTCTCGCCATCACTCCTGCGCCCAAGCGGGTTTGTGCCAATCCGGGAAATATCCGGAGCGGACAAGCCGCAGAATCAGGGACAGTGCGGCCCAATCGCTGCCGGCGGACCGGTGCGCACACAGAACGTCTGCCTGTGCGGCAGGCGCCCGCGAGGCATGTGCCTGCGGGCGGTCATCGAAGAGGGGGCTCTTTATGGTGAAGGCCGGCTGGTCAGGTGTACTGATCGCCTTTGGCCTGACCGTTGCGCTGACCGGCGCGGCGGGCCATCGCCTGTCCGCTGCAGAAGCCGCCGCAGAAGCCACCGCCGATCCCGCCCGCGTTCTGACCGGCGATGCCCGCAAAATGGTCGAACTGGCTGCCAGCGAAGCGGCCAAGGGCGACAATCTCGATATGCTGACCGTCGCGGTCAAACTGGCCGCTCAAGCCGTTCCCAAGGCCAAGCCCGAAATCATGGCGATCGTTGCCCGGCTCGCACCCAATGCCGCACCGGCGGCGGCCTTTGCCCTCGATCTGCGGCCCCGCACGGCAGAGGCCGCGGTGGCCGCGGTCGGCGACGCCAAGGCAGAAGCGGCCGTCGCCGAGACCGTGACGAAGGCCCAGCAGCCGCGTTTCTGGTCGTTCGAGGGCTGGACGGGCAGCGCCGCTCTGAGCGGGTCGCAAAGCTCGGGCAATACGGAAGAATGGTCGCTCGGCGCATCGCTCGATGCCCAGCGGGCCCATGGGCGGTTTTCCTATGAGATCAATCTCAATCTCGATCTGCAGACCGCCGACAGCGTGCGCTCCAAGGACCGCTGGATCGGCGCGCTTCAGACCAATTGGGACCTGACCGAGCGCACCTATCTCTACGCCACCGGTCAGTATGAGCAGGATGCCTTTTCCGGCTTTGATTATCAGGCGCTGGTGTCGGCGGGTGCCGGTTACCGGATCGTCACGGACGACCGGGTGACCTGGCGTCTGCAGGCGGGTCCGAGCGGGCGCTACGATCTGCCGGAAAACGGCTCGGAGGGGGACCTGTCCGTCGGTGTGCTGATCGACAGCCGGACGACGGCCAAGCTCACCGACACGGTGACCATGGTGAACGACCTGCAATTCTCGCAGGCCGAAGGCGGCTTCCGGGAAGTGCGCAATCTCATCAGCCTGGAGATGCCGCTGATCGACCGGTTCGCGCTGCGTCTGTCCTATGATCAGCGGTTCCGGAACAAGCCCAATCCGGGGTTCCGCAAACTCGACACCACGACCAAGGCCGCCCTGGCCTATACCTTCTGATCCCTCCAATCCGCATCGCCCCATCCGGCCCGTCGATTAGACCGCCCTGCGCTGCCGGTCGCTTCAATGTGATGGGTCCAGAATATCCCTACTGCGTGCATGGACATGTCCAGTCTGTCATGGCCCGCGGCTCACATTTGCCATTCCGGGGCAAGCGTTTTGGCGGGTTTTCCGGCGAAACCCGCGCAAAGGCGGACGATTGCCGCGGTTTGCGTGGTTGTGCTGACGGTTTAGGCATCACCAAATGAGAAATTGTTCATGAAACGCACGAAATTGGGTATAGACGCGTTACCAGTCGTCGCGTACCAACCGACGCGGACGGGGTATCAGCGTTGCGTTTGAACGCGCCGTGTTTCCATCTCGGGAACATGTCCGGTGACGCGCCGACGAAACGGCCGCGGTCAAACGATCTTGAGGCTGCCTATTCGGTGTAGCCAAAACGCCCGAATCACCCACTAGAAGAGGCACGGGTTTGTGCCGTCGGGCATGCGCGCCCTTCGTCAAAGGATTGAGGTTCTGTGTTCCTGCCGGGGAGAACCCACATGATCCTAGTGAATGTCCTTCACTCCCCGGCGGTGTCCATGGGAGAACGACATGGCGAATCTTGTTAACGGCCTCGGCGGCGATGCCGGTTTCGGCGAAAATTCCGTCGGTGTTGGCGACGATACTTTCCTAGGCGTCAATCTGTCGTTGCAGAGCGCGCTCGGCAACAGCCTGAAATTCGGCGACCAGACCGTCAGCTCCGTGCGCGTCAGCACCAACGGCTACATCGTTTTCAGCTCGTTCGCGGACGGCACTCTTGAAGGTGCCGACACGCTGCCCGGGCCGTTCGGCAACACCGGCTACATCGCTCCGTTCTTCGCGGACGGATCGACGGTTCCCGCGCCTGGCGGCCTGTTGCCGCTGACCCCGTCCGAAGGCGGCAACTCGCAGGGATCGAACCAGGTCTGGTACGACTTCAGCGGTGAGACGCTGACCATCACCTGGGACGACATCGCGCCGTCGATGGACTCCGACTTCGACAATCTGAACGCCTTCCAGGTCATCATCACCGACCGCTCGAACGACCAGGCGGCCGGCGATTTCGACATCGAAATCCGTTACGAAGACGTTGAATGGGCGCAGGGCGAAGGCGAGGGCGACACCGTTGCCCTGGCGGGTCTGGGGGCCGGCGCGGGCAATCAGTTCGCCATCGATACGAGCGCCAACGAAGCCAATGTGCTTGCGCTGGAAGACACCGCCGGCAATACCGGCGAGGCCGGCCGCTGGTTCTTCGAAGTCCGCGACGGGGTGATCTCGGCGCCGGTGTTCCTGCCGACCCTCACGGTCAATGCCGATGAGCCGAGCGTCACCGAAGGCGCCGCCGGCACCAAGGACATCACCTTCACCCTGACCCGCAGCGACAACACCGGCACGCTCGATGTGCCGTTCTCGGTCGACGGGTCCGGCGGCAACCCGGCCAATTCGGACGATGTCCAGGGCGCCCTGCCGCTCACGGGCACGGCCAGCTTCGCCGACGGCCAAAGCTCGGTTCAGGTCACGGTCACCATCACCGGCGACATTATTCCGGAAGACGACGAAGAACTGGAGATCACGCTCGATCCGTTGAACACGCTCGACGGTGTGGTGCAGATCCTTCAGGCCACCGCCGTCACCACCATCGAGAATGACGATATTCCGGGCGTCAACAATGTGCCGGTGGCGCAGGACGATGATTTCGTGATCGCCGAAGACGGCGTGCTGGTCGGCAACCTGTTCTTCGACAACGGCAGCGGCATCGATCAGGATGTCGACGGCGATCCGTTCGGCGCCTCGCTGCTGCTTCAGGCCAGCAACGGCATCGCGGCGGTGAATTCCAACGGCACCTTCACCTATACGCCGAATGAAGACTTCTCGGGCACCGACACCTTCACCTATTCGATCGTGGACAGCCCGGCGGTCGGCGATCCGGGGACGGACACGGCCACGGTGACCATCGTCGTCAATCCCGACAGCGATCCGGTGGCGCAGGACGACGACTTCACCACGGACGAGAACACCGCGATTGCCGGCAATGTCCTGACCGATAACGGCAACGGCATCGATCAGGATCCGGACGGCAATCCGGTGACCGTGACGGAAGTCAACGGTCTGGCCGGGAATGTCGGGGCGCAGATTGCGCTCGGGAACGGTCTTCTGACCGTCGGTGCCAATGGTGCCTTCGCCTTCGATCCCAATGGCGGCTATCAGG
>CAZHDI010000030.1:0-16403 GCA_964531285.1 uncultured Alphaproteobacteria bacterium
GCCCGCCTACACGCGTTCCAGGCGTGCGCCTTCGACCACTCGGCCACCCATCCGCGATCATGGCAGGGGCGGCGAAGGGCCCGTCTGCCGGTCAGGCGCGGCACTATAAAGGCTTCGCGGCGCCCCGCAAGCCTGGGGACCTGCGCCGATCCGGCCCGGCGCGCTTTCTTGTCTCCGCCCATGGCACACACTAGTCTCAAGCCGGGGCTTGGCGCGATAGGGGCGTGGCGTGATGGTGATTTTGCGGATACTGGCTCAAATTCTGATCGCGGGCGCGCTCATGCTGCTCGGCGCCGACGCCTTGCAGTCGCTCGAGGCCGGGCGGATCGATCTGCGCTCGCTCAGCGAGTTTGCGGTGCTGCTCGGCTTGCCCAGCCCGGCGGCGGCTCTTCAAAATTGGGAGAGCGGCGGTTTTTTTCGCGACGGCCTTCTTTATCTCGTGCTTCTACCGGCCTGGACCATCCTGGGTCTGATCGGTGTCGCGCTGGCCTGGGCCTTGGGGCCGGGCCGCGACGGCTGATCCGGCCCGCTTCGGATCCGTTCGCTCCGGTCCAAGGCCCGTCATCCGCCGCGACGTCCCCTCAGTGATAAAGGACCGCCATGGCCACCCGTTCCCTGTTGCGCTCGCCGGCCGCGATCGCCGGTTTCATTTTTCTTGGCATGGCCGCGCTGCCCTTGGCCCATGACCTTTATCTCTGGGCGGCCCGCGGCGTCTGGGCGCCCATGGCGCTGGGGGCCCTGTGGTACGAAATCGACCCCGGCAGCCTCAATCTGACCCAGGCGGCGATCCAGCGTTATGTCTCGCCGGCGGTCTGGCGGCCGGTCTTCGAAGTGCTGCTGTGGCCAGCCTGGGTGCTGCCGGGCGCAATCGGGATGTTGGTGCTGGGGATTGGCTTCTGGCGGCGTCGGTCCTGATCACCGTCTGAATCGCCTCAGCACCGCGCGAGATAAAAGAAAACGGGGAGCCGCGAGGCTCCCCGTTTCGTGTTTCGGCATGGGCCGGTCCGGTCAGACCAGCGGCCAGATGGTCGGCCGATCATCGAAATCGATGTCGAAATCCGGCTCATCATCGGGGATCGAGGAGTCCCCGCCGGTGCGCTTCTCGGCGTCCGACTTGCCCTTCAGATCCGCCGTTGCCTTCGGCGCGGCGTTCTTGACGTAGGGCTTGGTGCTCGTCGCATCCGCCGCCGGCGTCTCGGCCGACTTCGGCGCCATGCTCATGGCCGGGAAGTAGATCGCGTGACCGGCACCGGTGAACGGCTTGGGGGCCGCATCGGTGGAGGCCGGCGTCTTCGGCAGTTCGATCTTGGAGTCCGTCGGCAGCTTGGCCGCCGCCGGCGTCGCGGGCTTGGCCGGAGCCGGGCTGACGAACGGGTTCAGACCCGCCGGATAGAGCTTCGACGCTGCCGGAGACGGGCTCGCCGCCTTGGCAAGGGTCGACGGGGCAACCGGTTCCGGCTTCTTCAGCGGGGTCAGACCCGCCGGAGCGGCCGGCTTGGCCGGAGCCGCCGGGGCCTCGGTCCGCGGCGCGTCCTGAACCAGCGGGGCCAGGGGCACACCGAACTCAGCCAGATCTTCCGCAATGTCGGCAAAGCTCAGCGCGATGTCCGACGGCGGGATCGGGGTCGGCTGAGAGACCGGGCGATTGTCGGCCCGGGCCGTCACGGCCGGCTTCTGAGCCGCTTCCTTGCCGGCAGCCGGCTTAACCGGATCCGGCAGGAACGCGTTCGGCACTTTCGGCGCGGTCGTCTTGGCAGCGGTCACGCCTTCGGCTTTGGTCAGCGGCTTTTCAGCCGGAACCGAAGAGCCCGCTTGAGTCTCGGCCTTGGCATCCGTCTTGGAGCCGGTCATGGCCGACAGCCACAGATTGGCCCACACCGATGCCGGATCGCGGCCTTCGGTCGACTGCGGCTTGGCAGCCGGAGCCGGCGCGGCCTTGACCTCGGTTTTCGGAGCGGGCGCCGGGGCCGCCGCAAGGGTGGCGCTCGGCATGGCGGCCGGCTTCACCGGTGCATGAGCCGGGACGACCGGAGCCGCGGGCTTGGCGTCGGCGGCCTTGACCTCGGTTTTCGGTGCTTCCACCGCGTTGGTCTGCGCAATCGGAGCGCTCGGCGCCGGCTGCTGGATGTAGGCGTGGGTATCGGCGGCGCCGATCTGGACTTCCTCGATGCGCTCGGCCCGGCGCGCGATCTTGTCGGCGGCGATGAGCACTTCGCGGATGTCCCGCTCGGTCTGACCGAAATGAGCCTGAAGATTGAGCACCCGCTTTTGCAGGCGGCTCACATCGTCGAGCATCAGGCCGGTTTCCTTATGGATGATTTGAGCCTGTTCGCGCATCCGCGTGTCCTTCAGGACGGCGCGGACCGTGTTGAGGGTCGCCATCAGCGTGGTCGGCGACACGATCCAGACCCGGGCCCGGAAGCTCTTCTCAACCACATCCGGGAAGTTCGAATGCAGTTCGGCATAAACCGCCTCGGACGGCACGAACATCAGCGCCGACTCGGCGGTATCCCCCGAGACGATGTAGCGCTCGGCAATGTCCACCACATGCTTCAGAACGGCGTTGCGGAACGACCGCTCGGCCTGGGTCCGGTCCGCATCGGTCTTGGCGTTGCGCAGCACGTGATAGGTCTCGAGCGGGAAGCGGGCGTCGATGACCATCGGGCCCGGAGGATTCGGCAGCTCGATCAGGCAGTCCGCGGTCCGGCCGTTGGCCAGCGTCTTTTGGAAGCTATAGGCCGACGGCGGCAGGCTCGACGTCACGAGATCGCGCATCTGCATTTCGCCGAACAGCCCGCGGGCCTTGTTGTTACCCAGAACGTCCTGCAGCGACGTCACCTGGGTCGACAGTTCGGAGATATTCCGCTGCGCATCGTCGATCAGGGACAGACGGGTGTGCAACTGGTGCAGCGTCTGCGAGGTCCGGTCGGTCTGTTCGGTGAGGCTGCGACCCATATAGAGCTTCACCGCGTCGAGGCGCTCCTCGACGGAGTGCATCATGGTGGCCTGCGTGCGCGTCTGCGCCTCGGCAAGCTGGCTGATGCGGCCCGCGAGTTCCGACTGCGCCGTCATCAGGTTGGCGACGCTTTGTTCAATGTTTTCGGCGCGGACTTCCGCCACGCGGTTCGCCACCCCGTCCGTATCCGATGCTCGGCCTTTCAAGCGAAGATAGGCCAAGCCGGCGCCGATCGTGCCTGCCAACACGATAGTCGCGGCCAACACCCAGAGTCCCATTGGGCCATCCTTTCCTGTGCAACGTCGATTCGATTCTGTGGATCAAATTTGGTCATGTGACCGGCAGGGAAGGCACAACCCGGCCCCCCAAACGCGTCCCCACGCACTACTCTCCCACCAACCTTGACCATATTGCGGCTATTGCCTAAGTCGCTCACATGATCACGCGCCCGATTATCCACGTCCCGGACCCTCGTCTCAAGTCGCTTTGCGACCCGGTGGACAAGATTGATACAGAATTACACGAGCTGCTGGACGAAATGATGGAGTCCATGCAGGCCGCGAACGGTCTCGGACTGGCCGCAATCCAGATCGGCGTGCCGAAACGGGTCGTGGTGATGGACTTGTCCAAGGAGGACGAACCGCCGCAGCCGCTGTATTTCATCAATCCGGAAATCACCGCGGTTTCTCAGGAAACCAAGACCTTCGAAGAGGGCTGCCTGTCCATTCCGGATGTTTATGAGATCGTCGAGCGCCCCGCCAAGGTGCAGGCGAGCTATCTCGACCGGGACGGCACGCGTCGGGAGATCGAAGCGGACGGATTGCTGGCGGTGTGCCTTCAGCACGAAATCGATCATCTGAACGGCGTGCTGTTCATCGATTATCTGTCCAAGCTCAAACGCAACATGGCGATCCGCAAGGTGCAAAAGGCCGACCGCGCCCGCGCCAAGGCCTGACCAGACCCGCCGGACGCCCGATCACAGCGAGCCCGTCATGCGCCTTGCCTTCATGGGGACGCCCGATTTTTCCGTGCCGGTTCTGGCGGACCTTCTGGCCGCCGGTCACGAGATCGCGGCGGTCTACGCCCAGCCGCCCCGCCCGGCGGGCCGGGGCCAGCAGCCGCGTCCGTCGCCGGTTCAGGCCTTCGCCGAGGCGCATCGCCTGCCCGTGCGCACGCCTTTGTCCCTGAAGGACGCCGAGGCGCAAGCCGCGTTCGCCGCGCTGGATCTGGATGTGGCGGTGGTCGTGGCTTATGGCCTGATCCTGCCGAAACCGATCCTGGCGGCGCCGCGCCTGGGCTGTCTCAATCTGCACGCCTCGCTGTTGCCGCGCTGGCGCGGCGCCGCGCCGATCCAGCGCGCCATCATGGCCGGCGACGCGGTGACCGGGGTGATGGTGATGCAGATGGATGAGGGGCTCGACACCGGTCCGGTTCTGTTGGGCGAGCAGGTGCCGATCGGGCCGCGCACGACCGCGGGCGAGTTGCATGACACCCTGTCTCAGACCGGGTCGTCGCTGATGGTGCGGGCCTTGAGCGCCCTGTCGCGCGGTGCCCTCGAGGCCACGCCGCAGCCCGAAGACGGGGTGACCTATGCCGCGAAGATCTCGAAAGACGAGGCGCGGATCGACTGGACCCGCCCGGCGCTTGAGATCGACCGGCAGATCCGGGCGCTGACGCCGTTTCCCGGGGCCTTTTTTGAACTGCCCGATGCCAAGGGGGATGCGGCCCGGCTGAAGGTGCTGCGCGCCGCACCCGTTGACGGCGCCGGTGAGCCGGGCGCGCTCATCGGTCCAGGACTGACCATCGCCTGCGGCGACGGCGCCCTGCGGATCGACCGCCTCCAGCGGGCCGGCAAGGCGCCAACGGATGCGGAGGCGTTTCTGCGCGGATTCGCGCTCGGTGATGGGGCGCGGGCGTGGTGATTCAGAACATCAGTTTGCGCTGATATTAGCGTTGACTTATTTTTGCCGGCCGCTATCTTGATTGAGAAAGGCTCGATGGTCGGGCCTCAGTGCTGATCTGATAGGACCCGAGGCAGAAGACCTTACTGACGCTAGTACCTTACAAATTTGGAAACGAATATGATTCTGAAAACCGCATTTTCAGCACGTAGTCCACTAGGAGTATTCCATGGCCAGTTGGATTGTAGAACTAAACGAAGAGTTTTTGCCTGAATTCGAGGATCTGCCAGAGCCTGTCCAGGACGAGCTTTTGGTTTGTGCCGAATTATTGGCGGAGAGAGGCCCAGAACTTGGGCGGCCTCATGCCGCTACGCTGAAGGGTTCCCGGTATCGGAATATGAAGGAACTGCGGTTCAAGGCGGCAAACGGTGTCTGGCGCGTTGCGTATGCCTTTGATCCGGAACGTAGCGCAATACTGCTGGTGGCAGGCAATAAGAGCGGTGTTGACCAACAGCGATTTTATCGGGGTCTCATTGCAAAGGCTGACAGGCGTTTCGGCGCGCACCAGGAGAGACTGAAGGAGCGATAGATGTCCATTCCGATCAAAAGGATACTCGCGGACATGCCTCCCGAGCGCCGCGCTCGGATTAAGGCACGGGCTGACGAGTTGCGCGCCGAACTGGCCACGCTTGATGAGATCCGCAAATCCAAGGGCATGACCCAGGTCGATCTGGCCCGCGAAATGGGGATCACCCAGGGGGCGGTCTCGCAGGCGGAGCGCAGTTCCGACATGCTGATCTCGACCCTGCGGTCCCATATCGAGACCTTGGGCGGCACGCTCGATCTGGTGGTGCGGTTTCCGGACCGGCCCCCGGTCAGCCTCGATATCGGGGACATCATCGATAAGTCGGCCCGCGCGGCGGCTGAATGACCGATGGCCGAAGCCCTTCTTCGGTCAGCCGCCAACGACGACCTTCTGGACATCCCCGAATATATCGCGCGCGACGCTCCCGCTGGCGCCGAGGCGTTCATCGACCACAGTCTTGACCGCCGGCCCCGCCTTGCCGAGATCCCCGGAGCGGGCCGCGCCTTCGGCACGCGCCACAGGAGCCTGCGTATGTGTCCCTTTCGGCCCTATGTCATCCTCTATCGGCCGCCGGATGCGGACGAGGGCATCGACGTTCTGCGCGTCGTCCATGCCGCCCGCGACTGGCTCACGCTGCTCGACTGACACGCAAACCCATGACCCAGCGCTACAAGCTCACCGTGGAATATGACGGCACGCCCTTTGTCGGCTGGCAGCGCCAGGACAATGGGCCGTCGGTTCAGGCGGCGCTCGAGGCGGCGATCCGGGGGTTCTGCGGCGAGACCGTCACCGTGCACGCCGCCGGGCGGACCGATGCGGGCGTTCATGCACTGGGCCAGGTCGTCCATATCGATCTGGAGAAAGCGACCACCGCCGACACCGTGCGCGATGCGGTCAACGCCCATTTGCGGCCCCAGCCGGTCGCGGTGGTGCGCGCCGACCCTGTGGAGGATGGGTTCCATGCGCGGTTTTCCGCGATCAAGCGCCAGTATCTCTATCGCCTGTCGAACCGGCGGGCGCCCCTGACCCTGACCCGGGCGCAGGTCTGGAATGTGCCCCAGCGGCTTGATGTCGAGGCGATGCACCAGGCCGCGCAGGTCTTTGTCGGCCATCATGATTTCACCACCTTCCGGTCGGTCCATTGTCAGGCCGAAACGGCGCTGCGCACGGTCGATGCCGTGACCGTGGCGCGGGCCGGGGACGAAATCCTGGTGACGGTGCGGGCGCGCTCGTTTTTGCACAATCAGGTGCGCTCCATGGTGGGATCGCTCAAGGCGGTCGGGACCGGCAAATGGTGCGCGCGTGATTTGGCCGATGCCCTGGCGGCCCGGGATCGGCGCGCCTGCGGCCCTGTCGCTCCGCCGCATGGACTTTATCTGGAGCGGGTGGAGTATCCCGATTGATCGGGCAACTGCCCCTTTCGGCCCGGCCTTTGCATCCCGCCACCCCTATCGGACAGGGTTAACGCAAGGATGGTTAACCGGCCCTGGGATAGACAGGGCGGGTTGCCACCGTCAGGAGCGCCGGATAGCGCCATGATGCTCGATCGCACCCGCGCCATAGGGCGCGCCATGCTTGGCCTTCTGGGCCTCGGCCGCTTCGTTCCGGCGGCCCTGATCGCCGTGGGCGCCGTGATGGCCGGCACCGGCCTGATCCGGCTGTTCAGCGGCGATCTGAGCGCGGCGGTCTGGTTCGCGCTCGGTGCAATTCTTATTCTCGCGGTTCAATCGGGCGTGCGCGGTGACTGGCGCTGGTTCATCCCCCACAGCGCGCTGGTCGTCGTGGCGGCCAGCCTGTCCCAATGGATCGCCCAGCCGGCCAGCCGCAGCGGTCCGGTTGAGACCGCCCGGCTCGAAAACTCCGCGCCCGAGCCTGTTGAGGCGGCACCGGCGGCGCAGACCGACGACACCGAACCGGATCTTCAACCCGAACCAGACTCCGATGAGCCGGCACCCGAGGACGAGGCGCCGCGCGGGTCCTTCTTCGATCTGGGGCTGGGACGCGCGGACGTCAGCAACGAGTCCGCCGAGGAGGACACCGATCCTGTGGCGGCCGTCGCCGATGACACGGCCGAGGAAGCGGAAACAGCGCCCTTGATCGATCTTGACCCGGCAGGGGACGAGCCCGCGTTCGATCCCGGCGTTGCCGTGGTGACGGCCACCGATCCCTGGGACCAGATCAACGCCGGCCGCGATCAGGACGGCACGGAGCCCGAGCAGTCCGGCATCAAACGGCTGATTGGCGCGGGCGAGTCGTTCGTGGGCCGGGATCTGTCGTTCCTCGATCTCTCGGGCCTCGATTTCAGCCCGGATGATGCGCAGGGGCGGGATTTGTCGGCGGCCCAGCTTTATGGCTCGCGCTTTGCCTGCACGGATCTGGAAGATGCGCAGCTTGTCGGCGCGGTCCTGACCTTTCCGCCGTCGGTCAAGCCTGACTGGCACCGGGATGAGCGCTACACCGATGCGCGTTTTGGCAATTTCCGGCGCGCCGATCTCGACGGCTCGCTGGCCGGCGGCACCGATTTCCGCTTCGCCAATTTCGAGAACGCCGA
The DNA here is from genome assembly GCA_964531285.1 of uncultured Alphaproteobacteria bacterium. Classification (GTDB taxonomy): domain Bacteria; phylum Pseudomonadota; class Alphaproteobacteria; order JAJFIK01; family JAJFIK01; genus CAZHDI01. Next base: position 7,995 of record CAZHDI010000030.1, read on the forward strand.
TTTCGGCACCGCCGATATCCGTGCCGTGGTGCTCGATTATGCCAATCTGGCGGGCGCCAATCTGCGCTATGTCTCGGGTCTTCAGCCGGACGATCTGCGCCATGCCTGCGTCAACGCCGACACGATCCTGCCCGCGTCCTGGGCCCCCGGCGCCGAAAGCCCGGTCCGCGAAGCCTGGTCCGAGCAGTGCGATGCGTATTGGGGGCCGCGGGAGCGCACCGAAGCCCCGTCCGCGAGCGGCTTTGCCCGCTATGAGGTCCGGCCGGTCGAGGCGGGCGAAAGCAGCACGCCGCGCTATCGGTGCGGGTGAGCGCCAGACCGTCGGCGCGCGGGACCTAACGAAACCGTCAGGGGGTTAGTTCGTATAGGAACTAGAGTGGGCCGGGCCTCTATGCCATAATCGCGCGCAGGCGATGGGTGTGGGACACCGCAGGGCTTTGCCGGCAGGGTTGATATCGACAGGGGTTGTCGTTTCATGGCGATCGATCTCGCCAAACTGAATGTCTTGAACGGGTTCGTGATCGAGGGTCTGGCGCCGGGAGACATCCTGGGCGTGCAACCGACCTATCTCGGTGACGTGAACGGCGATGGCATCGATGATTTCGGCGTGCTCGCCGAGCGGGCCGGCCCGAATGATGAGGGCGAGGCCTGGATCATTTTCGGCCGGGCCGGCGGGTTCGGCGCAACCATCGATCTCGACGCGCTGGGCGATGGCGGCCTGCGTCTTCTGGGGCCCGCCCCTGGCGCCAACACCAACCGGCTTGGCGCGGCCGGCGACATCAACGCCGACGGCTATGACGATATCGCGGTCGGGGTCAGCCGTGATGATCCGTATACGGTCGGCAGTGCCACGAAATATGAAGGCGCGGTCTATGTCGTTTTCGGCGGGCCGGACCTGGCGGGCCAGGATCTGACCCTGCCGGTCGCCGACGGCTTCAAGGTCGACGGCACCGAGCGGGTGACGAGTTCGTCCGTGTGGAACACGGGTGAGGAACTGGGATATTCCGCCGGTGACCGGGGCGATTTCAATGGCGACGGCGTCGAGGACCTGATCTTCGGCTCGAACGGCGACGACACCACGGCGGGCGACGGCTTCGTGCTGTTCGGGCGCGAGGATGGCGCCTTTCCCGATGTGATCGATGCCAGCGGTCTCGATGGCGCGACCGGCGTGCGGTTTCGCGGTGTCGACGGCTTCGATGGCACCGGCGTTTCCACAACGCTCCTGGATTTGAACAATGACGGCATCGATGATTTTGCCATCGGTGCGCGCTATGCCTCGGTTGCCGGGCGCAATTCTTCGGGCGCCGTTTATGTCGTGTTCGGCGGCCAGGATTACGGCGACGGCGATATCGACCTGACCGAGTCGGGCGGCGCGGAGGGTCTCGACGGCATCACCCTGATCGGCGGTCCCGGCAAGAGCGTCGGCTGGGCTCTCGACCATGCGGGCGATGTCAATGGCGACGGCATCGACGATCTGATCCTCGCGGGCACCGGCAGCAATGGCTATGTAAGCCCGGGCCAGCCGGGCTGGAATCCGCCTCAGGCCCATGTGATTTTCGGCCGCGAGGACGGGTTCCCGGCCGTGATCGATCTGACCGCGGATCTCGATGGCACGGTTGGCGTGACCATCGACACGATTGGCGCTGTGTCCTGGGCCCATTCCTTCGTGGCCGGCATCGGCGATTTCAATGCGGACGGATTTGACGATGTTCTGATCGGTGCGGACGATACCGATGGGTTCCGCGGCCAGGCAACGGTGATTTACGGCGCGGCCGACTTCGGTGCCGGCGGGCGGATCGACGCGGACCGGATCGATGGGACGGCGGACGGTTTCCTGGTCCGGAATTCGGCGACGGTCGGCGAGTTCGGCAACGGCGTCAAAGGCGCGGGCGACATCAATGACGACGGCGTGGCGGATCTTCTGATCGGCAACAACTGGTCCGATGTGCCGGGCCAGGACGCCGGTCAGATGTTCGGCCTGTATGGCATCCGGATCGATGTGCCCGATGCGGTGACCGTTCCGTTGACAGACGATTATGACCTGACGGAGATCGGCCTCACCGTAGCGGTGAGCCTGACCGCGCCCGCGCTGAACCCCATAACGCTGACCTATGAGACCGCGGACGGCACCGCCGAGGCGGGCAGCGATTATGAGGCGGCACAGGGCGCCTTGACCTTCGCAGTCGGCGAGCAGACCAAGACGCTCACCGTGACCGTCCTGGCAAATACGCCCGAGGAAGGCGCGGAGACCTTCGAGATTTTGCTCAAGGACGCCGTGGGCGCGGGCTTTGGCGATGGACCGTCGGCGAGCGTGAGCGTGACCATCCCCCAGGGTTTTCTCATCGAGAATGTGAACCCCTCGGCGGCGGACGATGACTTTGTCCTCGATGAAGACACCGGCCTCAGCGGCTCCGTCTTCGACGACAATGGCGCCGGGGCCGATGACGACGCGGATGGCGATCCGATCGCGGTCATCGCGGTGGATGGCGACGCGCAAGCCGTGGGCACGGCCCTTCTGCTGGCCTCCGGCGGTGCGGTGACCATCGGCGCGGATGGCGGCCTGACCTATGAGCCGGCAGCGGATTTTCACGGTACGGAGAGCCTCACCTACACCATCGCGGACGATCTGGGCGCGACCGATACCGCGACGGTGACCTTCACGGTGAACGAGGTGCCGGACGCGCCGGAAGCCGCCGCCGACCGGTTCTCGATCGCGGTGGACGCCACCCTGACGGGCAATGTGCTGGAGGATAATGGCGCCGGGGCCGACCGGGATCGCGATGGCGATGTCCTCACGGTCGTGGATGCGGGCGATCCGTCCTTCGGTATCGTGACGGTCGATGAAACGGGGACGTTCCTCTATGTGCCTCAAGCCGGGTTCGACGGCACCGACAGCTTTACCTATGCGGTCAGCGACGGCGCCTTGACCGGCACCGCGACCGTGACCGTGGTGATCGGCGGGCAGAACACCCGCCCTGCCGCCGCGGATGATGCTTTCGCGGTCGGGTTCGGCCAGACCATCATGGGCAATGTGCTCGATGATAATGGCGCCGGGGCGGATGCCGATAGCGACGGCGATCCTTTAAGCGTGACCGTACTGAGCGGCCCGGATCAGGGCGGGCTGTTCGTTCTGGAGACGGATGGCGCATTCGCCTACTCACCCGCCGAAGGGTTCATCGGCACCGAGACGGTGACCTATACGCTCGATGACGGGCGCGGCGCCACGGATACCGCCAGTGTGACCCTGCGGGTCGGCGCGCCCGTGGTGCGTTACGGCCTCGAGAGCACCGCGGCGAGCGTGACCGAGGGCCAGCCGGGCGCCTCCGGCACACTCACGCTCACGCTGACCCGGACCGGATCGACGGAGATCGCCGGATCCATCGGTTATGCCATCGCCGGATCCGGCGGCAATCCGGCGGATGCGGATGATTTTGAGAGCCCGCTCACCGGTATGGTCGATTTTGCCGCCGGAGAAACCGAGCGCACCCTGACGATTGTGGTGTCGGGCGACCGGGATCGCGAAGACGACGAGACCTTCGCGGTCACGCTGACCGATCCCCAGGCCGACGGGGCGATGGCCGAAGTGACCGACGGCGAAGCGATCGTCACGATCTTGGATGACGACGCACCGAGCCAGTTGGGCACGGCGGGCAATGACAAGCTGAAAGGGACGCAAGGCGACGACACCCAGGAGGGCCTCGGCGGCGCGGACAAGCTGAAGGGCCGCGGCGGATCGGACATTCTGGACGGCGGCGACGGCAACGACTCGCTCGACGGCGGCGCCGGGAACGATGTGCTGCTGGGCGGCGCCGGCAACGACAAGCTGAAGGACAAGACCGGGATCAATGTGTTCGACGGCGGGGCCGGGACCGATCAGATCAAGGCCGGTAAGGGTCAGGACACCTTCATTTTCAAGGCCGGTAACGGCATCGATGAGATCAAGAAATTCGCACCGGGGATCGATGTCATCGATCTGACCGCGTTTGCGGGCCTGACCTTCGAGGACTTCGCGGGCCAGGCGGTCGCGGATGGCAAGAACCTTCTGTTCGCGCCGGGCGGCGGCGATGCGCTGATCCTGGTCAAGACCAGCCTTGAGGATCTCGACGCGGGCGACTTCCTGTTCGCCTGAGCGGCGCGCGCTTCTTACGGGATCACGATTTCGCCGGGCCAGCCATGGACCGCGTCGGCCCCCAGCGTGATGAACAGGCTGAGCAGCAGGTGTAGCATCACGAAGCCGGCGACCGTGACGCCATGTCCGCCGACGGCGGTGCGCAGAGCGAACCAGCGGTAATAAAGCCCGACACTGAAGATCACCAGATCGAACAGCAGCAGAATTTCCACACTGATGATGCCGAGCGCGAACAGGATCTGCGCCGGCATGGCAATCAGCACGATCAGCAGCGCGCACCAGTTGAACGCGATCACGAGCGGCACATAGGCCGCTGTCATGTGCAAAAGCCGCGTCACATAGACCATGGCAACCGGGAATGCCAGCCAGCGCAGGGCGAAGGCCGCCGTCTCGACGAGGTAAAACCCCATCTGCGGGTCCGGGACCTGGATATTCGCGGCGCGCAGGGTCGCCGCTTCAAGGCTGAACGTGACAAGAGCCAAAGGCACCGCGAGCACCAGCGCCATAAACGAGCGCATGAACCCGTCATGGCTCATGTCGAACGCCTCAAGCCCGCGCGGGTCCTGAAGGAACAGGCGCCATGCGCCCCCGAGCGCCGTGCCGATGGTCGCGCGTTCGCTCATTCGCCGATCACACCTGGAAATACCGGTTGAGGACCTGCTCATAGATCGCGCTGAGCCGATGGAGATCGTCGACCGGCACTTGCTCGTCGATCTTGTGCATGGTGCGCCCGACAAGGCCGAACTCGGCGACGGGGCACAACTCGACCAGAAACCGCGCATCCGACGTGCCGCCGGTGGTGGACAGCTCGGGGGCCATCCCGGTCACCGCCTCGATGGATGCCTTGAGGGTGTCGTGAAACCGGTCCGGCTTGCACATGAACGCTTTGGCCGATTCGACCGTCTCCAGCGCATAGCGGCCCGGCGCGATGGCATCGCATTCGGCGTTGAGCCAGCGGTCGAGGCTGGCTTTGGAATGAAGGTCGTTGAAGCGGATATTGAACCGCGCCTCGGCGCGGGCCGGAATGACATTCGTGGACGGATTGTCCACATCGACCGTCGTCACCTGGAGGCTTGAGGGGTCGAAAAACTCCGTCCCGTCATCGAGTTCGGTGTGCGACAGCCGGTCGAGGATCGCGGCGAGCGCCGGGATGGGATTATCCGCAAGGTGAGGATAGGCCACATGCCCCTGCGTGCCGGCAATGGTCAGGCGGGCATTCAGGCTGCCGCGCCGGCCGACCTTGATCATGTCGCCAAGCGCGTCCGGGTTGGTCGGCTCGCCCACGAGGCAGTGGTCCGGGATGATGCCGTGGTCGCGCATCCAGGCAACCATCCGCCGGGTGCCGTCAATGGCCGGACCTTCCTCGTCCCCGGTGATGATCAGGCTGATGGACCCGTCATGATCGGGGTGCGCATCCACAAACCGGGCGGTGGCGGCGATGAAGGCGCCGATCGCCCCTTTCATATCGACCGCGCCGCGCCCGATCAGCACACCCTCGCGCACGTCCCCCTCGAACGGAGCGGCACTCCAGTCGGCCACCGCGCCGGGCGGCACCACATCGGTGTGGCCGGCAAAGGCTAGATGCGGCGTGCCCGTACCGCGCCGGGCGAACAGATTGTGGATGGCCGGCTGGCCATCGGTCTGGAACGTCAGCGGGGTGACGGTGAAGCCGAGCTGGTCCAATGCGCCGCGCACAACGCCGAGCGCGCCGGCGTCCTCGGGGGTGACGCTGGGACAGCGGATCAGGGCGCGGGTCAGCGCGAGCGGGTCGGTCACCTCGGTCATGAGTCACTGCTCAGGGGCGCACCGGGCGCGGTCAATCAAGGCTTCTCGCCGGCTCGATGGTCTTGCGGTACGGGTCGGCAGGATAGGTACCAATGATCTTCAAATGGGCCGAGAAGAAGTCAAGCTCCTCCAGCGCCAGACGCACGGACCGGTGCTCCGGATGGCCCTCGATATCGGCATAGAACTGACTGGCGAAAAACGTCCCGTCGAGCTGATAGCTCTCCAGCTTGGTCATGTTGACGCCGTTGGTGGCAAACCCGCCCATGGCTTTGTAGAGCGCGGCAGGCACGTTGCGCACCCGAAACAGAAAGCTGGTGATCATCGGTCCGTCGTCGGGTGCGGTCCGCAGCGGGGTCTTGGAGAGGATCAGGAACCGGGTGGTGTTGTGATCCGCGTCCTCGATATTGGCTTTCAGAATATCGAGCCCATAAATCTCGGCGGCGAGTTCCGACGCGATGGCCGCGCGGGTCTTGTCGCCAAGTGCGGCGACCTCGCGGGCCGAGCCGGCGGTGTCGGCGGCGATCACGGGTTTGAGTTTGAGACTGCGCAGCACATGGCGGCACTGGCCCAGGGCCATGACATGACTGTGCGCGGTCTGAAGGGTCTCCACTGACGCACCGCGCGGTGCCATGAGCTGATGGCGGATCGGCAGGAACCGCTCGCCGATGGCATGCAGGTCCGCGTCGGGCAGAAGATGATGGATATCGGCCACCCGGCCCGCGACCGAGTTCTCCACCGGGATCATCCCGAGCCGCGCGCTGCCGTCCTCGAGTGCCTGGAAACAATCCTCGAAGGTCGGACACGGCACGGCTTCCATGTCCGGATAAAACGTACGGCACGCGACATGGGAGTTGGCGCCGGGTTCGCCCTGAAAGACGATCTTGCGGTCGGGCGGCTGGCCGGTCATGACGGCGCCCCCGCCGGCAGCCGCTCGGGCGCGGCAAAGAGCGCGCGGGCCCGCTCAAGATCCTCCGGCGTATCGACGCTGAGCGGCATGGTGTCGACGATGGCAACGCCGATCCGCATGCCGGCTTCCATGGCGCGCAACTGTTCCAGCTTCTCGCGCTGCTCCAGCGGCGACGGCGGAAGGCTCACGAACCGGTCGAGGGCCGCGCGGCGGAACGCGTAAATCCCCAGGTGATGATAAAGCGGACCGTCGCCATGGGGCGCGCGTGCGCGGGTGAAATAAAACGCCGGTCCCATGCGGGCGCCGGGCGCGAGGGAAACCACGGCTTTAACAACGCTGGGATCGTCCGCCTCATGGGCATCTGCGATCGGCGCGGCGGTGGTGGCGATATCGAACGGCCCGCCCGCGCGGCCCGCATCGAGCGGCGCCATGGCCGCCCGGATGGTGTCCGGATCGATGGCCGGCAGATCGCCCTGGATATTGACGATGACATCGCAGCGCCGGTCCGGATCGAGCCGGTCGGCGGCTTCCCGCACCCGGTCCGAGCCCGACGGATGATGAGGGTCGGTCAGCACCGCTTCGCCGCCCGCCGCCTCGATGGCCTCGGCGATCTCCCGTTCGCCGGCTGCGACGGCGACCCGCCCGAGACCGGCGGCCACGGCCCGCTCCCAGACCCGCACGATCATGGGTTTGCCCGCGATATCGGCCAGCGGTTTGCCCGGCAGACGGGAGGCGCTCATACGGGCCGGAATAATCAGCAGGGCATCGGGCATTTTTGTCGGGCTTCGTGCAGGGCGCCGCCGTCTGGCGCTGAACGATTGCGAAGCGTGTTGGATACTGGATGCCCGGTCTCCCGTCCAGCGCCGGAGCGGCCAGGCCGGGGCTAGATCCTTCAAAATGCGACCCTTCGCCGGTGTCGGGTTTGCTTGCAATGGGTACCGGGCTGGACTTACTCTCCGCCCGAACAACGCGGGTGCAGCACGGGCGGCCGCGCCGCCGGCACAGGAGTGGTGAGAGATGGATTCTTTCGAGTGGAACAAGGTGATGGGCGCCATTGTGGGCTCCCTGCTGCTTATTTTCGGCGGCATCAAAGTCCTCGAAGAAGTCGTTTACCATGACCAGGAACTGGACCAGCTCGCCTATCTCCAGGAGGTTGCCGACCGCGCGGGGGAGACTCAGGTTGCATCGGCGGCTGAGCCCATGGAACCGGCCTTCGATCTGGCCGCCGCGCTTCAGACGGCCTCAGCGGAGTCTGGCGAGCGGGTCGCGGCGCGCTGCGCGGCCTGCCACAACTTCGTCAAAGGCGGCGCCAATCAGATCGGTCCAAATCTCTGGGACGTTCTGGGGCGGGAAATCGCCGCCATTGACGGCTTTAATTACTCGAACACGCTTCAGGGCAAGGACGGTGCTTGGACCTATGAAGCCATGAATGCGTTTCTGGAAAACCCGCGCGGCTGGGCGCCGGGGACCAGCATGGCGTTCGCCGGTCTGAACCGCGACAGCGACCGGGCGAACATCATCGCCTATATGCGCCAGCAGGCCGACAATCCGCCGGCCCTGCCGGAGGTCGCCGCGGCCGAGCCGGCCG
>CAZHDI010000030.1:16503-17715 GCA_964531285.1 uncultured Alphaproteobacteria bacterium
GCGGCTGACCCAAGCCAGGACGGCTAACTGCCCTGTTTCGCCGGCGCGAAGCACCCTAAACTGCCCATGATTGAACCGGCGCGCCGCATCGCGGGGCGCCGTTGGTGTCCTGACGGCGGTGTGGGAGCGGCGGGCCATGGCGGGCTACATCCTCAGACGCATCCTGCTCATGGTGCCGACCCTGTTCGGCATCATGCTCGTCAGCTTCGTGATCATTCAGTTCGCGCCCGGCGGTCCGGTGGAGCGCGTCCTGGCCCAACTGTCGGGCATGGACGGCGGGGCGGATGCGCGCCTCGGCGGCGGCGGCGGCGCGGAGATGGGCAGTTTCGAAGGCGAGTATCGCGGCGCCCAGGGGCTCGATCCGGCGTTCATCGCCGAGCTGGAACAGCGGTTCGGCTTCGATAAGCCGCCCGTGGAACGCTTCGCCCTGATGATCTGGGATTATCTGCGCTTCGACTTCGGGACGAGCTATTTCCGCGATGTCGCCGTGATCGATCTGATTGCGGAGAAACTACCGGTCTCGATCTCGCTCGGACTGTGGACGACGCTGATCGTCTATCTGATTTCCATCCCGCTCGGCGTCGCCAAGGCTGTGCGCAGCGGCCAGGCCTTCGATGTGTGGACCAGCGCGCTGATCGTGATCGCCTATGCGATCCCCGGCTTCCTGTTCGCGGTGCTCCTGATCGTGCTCTTCGCCGGCGGCAGCTATCTGGACTGGTTTCCGTTGCGCGGTCTGGCCTCGGACAATTGGGCCGAATTGAGCTGGCCCGCGCGGATCGCCGATTATCTCTGGCACCTCGCTCTGCCTCTGGCGTCTCTGGTGATCAGCGGTTTTGCGACCATCACCCTGCTGACCAAAAACTCGTTTCTGGATGAGATCGGCAAACAGTATGTGGTCACCGCGCGTGCCAAGGGGCTGTCTGAGAACGCGGTGCTCTACGGCCATGTGTTCCGCAATGCCATGCTGCTGGTGATCAGCGGCTTTCCAGGCGCTTTTCTGTCGGTATTCTTCACAGGATCGCTCCTGATCGAGACGATTTTCAGCCTCGACGGCCTCGGGCGGCTGGCGTTCGAGTCCATTGTCGGGCGCGATTATGCCGTGGTCTTCGCCACACTCTATATCTTCTCTCTGATGGGCATGGTGATCACCCTCTTGAGCGATCTGACCTATGTGCTGGTCGATCCGCGCATCGATTTCGAAGCGCGGGGGGC
>CAZHDI010000030.1:17815-36639 GCA_964531285.1 uncultured Alphaproteobacteria bacterium
TCCCCGTCCGTTCTGGCCGCCGCCGGGCGCATTCTGGCCCGTCCGGTGCACCTGCCCTGGCTGCGCAAACCGGCGCCCCTGTCGCCGATCAACCGCCGGCGCCTGGCCAATTTCACCGCGAACAAACGGGGCCTGTGGTCACTGCGGATTTTCCTGGCACTGGTGATCGTCACCGGCTGCGCCGAACTCATCGCCAATGACCGCCCGCTGATCGTCGTTTATGACGGCGCGGTTCTGGTTCCGGTGGCAGCCGATTATCCCGAGACCCGGTTCGGCGGGACCTTCGTGACGCCGGCGGATTATCACGATCCCCATGTGCAGGATCTGATCCGTGCCGAGGGGTGGATGCTCTGGCCGCTGATCCCCTATAGCTACGACACCATCGTCCGTTCCCAGACCGTACCGGCGCCCGCACCGCCCGGTCCGCGCAACTGGCTGGGCACGGACGATCATCAGCGGGATGTGCTCGCGCGGGTCATCTACGGCTTCCGCACGTCGGTCCTGTTCGCGTTGATCCTGACCGCGCTGTCCTCGGTGATCGGTGTGGCGGCCGGGGCGATCCAGGGCTATTTCGGCGGTTGGGTGGATCTGAGCTTTCAGCGCTTCATCGAGATCTGGAGCGCGATACCGGCGCTCTATGTGCTGATCATCCTGGCCGCCGTGATCCAGCCGGGTTTTTGGGTGCTTCTGGGCGCACTGCTATTGTTCAGCTGGGTGGCGCTGGTGGGTGTTGTGCGCGCGGAATTCCTGCGGGGACGGAACTTCGAATATGTCCGGGCGGCGCGCGCGCTCGGGGTCGGACCGCTGACAATCATGCGCCGGCATATTCTGCCCAACGCGCTCGTCGCGACCCTCACCTTCCTGCCGTTCCTCTTGTCGGGCGCGATCACCACCCTGTCGTCCCTCGATTTCCTGGGTTTCGGTCTGCCGCCGGGGTCGGCCTCGCTCGGGGAACTGGCACGCCAGGGCAAGGAAAACCTCCAGGCGCCGTGGCTCGGCATCACCGCCTTCATCGTGCTGGCCAGCATGCTCAGCCTGCTGGTCTTTATCGGCGAAGCCGCGCGCGACGCCTTCGATCCGCGCAAGGTGGAGCCATGAGCGCGGCCCCGCTGCTCGATATCGCCGGCCTGTCGGTCACCTTCCGGTCCGGGAAGACCGACACCCGTGCGGTGCGCGATGTGTCGGTCTCGGTCGCTGCGGGCGAGACGGTCGCGCTGGTGGGCGAATCCGGGTCCGGAAAATCGACGACGGCCCTGTCCGTGCTCAAACTGTTGCCGCCTTCGGCGCGGGTGACAGGGCAGATCCGCTTTAGGAATGAGGATCTGACCGCGCGGGGCGACCACGGCCTGCGCGCGGTGCGCGGCAACGGCATCGGCATGATCTTCCAAGAGCCGATGACCGCGCTCAATCCTCTGCATTCGGTGGAAAAGCAGATCGCCGAAATCCTTATGGTGCATCGGGGACTCAGCCGGGCAGCGGCCCGCATACCGGTCGCGGACCTGCTGGAGCGGGTCGGCCTGCCGATGCTCAAGGGCCGGCTCGACGCCCTGCCCCATGAGTTGTCGGGCGGCCAGCGCCAGCGGGTGATGATCGCCATGGCGCTCGCCAACCGCCCGGACCTTCTAATCGCGGACGAACCGACGACGGCGCTCGATGTGACCGTCCAGGCCCAGATTCTGGATCTGCTCAAAGACTTGAAGCGCGATCTCGGCATGGCCCTCCTGCTGATCACCCATGATTTGGGCGTGGTGCGGCGCATGGCCGACCGGGTGACGGTCATGAAGGACGGCGCGGTGGTCGAAGAGGGGCCGGCACAGACGGTGTTCGAACAACCGCGGGCGGATTATACCCGCATGCTGATCGATGCCGAGCCGCGCCCGCTTGCCTCCCGCGCCGAGGCCGCGGGGCCGGTGCTCTTGTCGGCCCGGGACATTGCCGTCCGGTTCGACGGCAAAGGCGGCCTGTTTCGCAAAGCCAAAGGGGCGGTCGCGGCGGTGGACGGGGTCGATGTGGATTTACGCGCGGGCCGGACGGTGGCGGTCGTGGGTGAATCCGGGTCCGGAAAAACGACCCTTGCCATGGCGCTCTTGCGCCTTGTGCCTTCGGCCGGGGCGATCCGCTTCGGCGAGGCGACGCTTAATGCTATTCCGTCCAAGCGGATGCGCAGTCTACGCCGGGAAATGCAGATCGTGTTTCAGGACCCGTTCGGTGCCCTGAGCCCGCGTCTGCCGGTGGGCGATATCATCGCCGAGGGGCTGGACGTCCACGGCCTGGCGCCGCGCGCGGTGGAACGCCGCCCGCTGATCGCCCGGGCGCTTGGCGATGTCGGGCTGCCGGCGTCGGTCATGGACCGGTATCCCCATGAGTTTTCCGGCGGCCAGCGCCAGCGCATCGCCATTGCCCGCGCCATGATCCTGAAGCCCAAGCTCGTCATTCTCGATGAGCCGACCAGCGCGCTCGACCGCTCCGTCCAGGCGCAGATCATCGATCTTCTTCTGGATCTTCAGGCGCGCTTTGGCCTGGCCTATCTGTTCATCAGCCACGATCTGAAAGTCGTGCGGGCGGTCAGCGACGACGTGATTGTCATGCGCCAGGGGCAGGTGGTCGAGCGCGGATCGGCGGAGGCCATCTTCACCGATCCGCAGGCGGATTATACCAAATCCCTGATGGCGGCCGCCTTCCACCGGGATTAGAGTCCTGACCCTAGGCGCCCGGCGCGAAGGCCTTTTTCGGCGCGGCCTGAGCGGTCTTGGCGGCGCGCACCCCGGGCGTGCTTTCCATCCAGTGAAACAGCCCCCGGATCGCCTGGGCGTTGGCGCCGACGGGGCGGCCGGGGCGCGAGCGGTCGTTCCAGGCGAACAGGTCGAAATGGGCCCAGCGCCCGGCCTTCTCGGTGAAGCGCGACAGAAACAGCGCTGCCAGGATCGATCCGGCGTGACGGGTCCCGCCGATATGGTTGATATCCGCCACGCTGCTGCCCAAATATTCCGTATACGGTTTATAGAGCGGCAGGCGCCAGACTTCGTCCTGCATGGCCGCGCCGTTCTGCGCGATCGCCTGCGCCAGGGCGTCGTCATCGGTATAGAACGGTGCGATGTCCGGCCCGACCGCGACCCGCGCCGCGCCGGTGAGCGTGGCGAGCGTGATCATCACGTCGGGAGACTCTTCATCGGCCAGGGCCATGGCATCGGCGAGGACAAGGCGCCCTTCGGCATCGGTGTTGGCGATCTCGACGGTGAGGCCGCGCCGGCTCTTATAAATGTCGCCGGGCCGGAAGGCATTGCCCGATATGGCATTCTCGACCGCCGGGATGATGACCCGCAGGCGCAAGTCCAGCCCCATCGCCATGATCATGGAGGCCAGCCCCAGGGCATGAGCCGCGCCGCCCATGTCCTTTTTCATCAGCACCATGCCGCCTTCGGGTTTGATGTTGAGGCCGCCGGTATCGAAACACACGCCCTTGCCCACCAGCGTCACCGACGGCGCATCCGCCCGGCCCCAGGTCAAATCGATCAGGCGCGGCTCGGCCGTAGCGGCCCGCCCGACGGCATGAACAAGCGGGAAGTTCTCGGTCAGCAAGGCGTCGCCGGTGATGACTTTGATCCCGGCGCCGAAGCGCTGCGCCAGAACGCGGGCCTCATTCTCCAATTCAGCCGGACCCAGATCATTGGCCGGCATGTTGACGAGATCGCGCACCAGCGCCGTGCCGTCCGCGATGGCCGACACGCGCTCCGCATGGATGCCGTCGGGCAGCGCCAGCCGGGCGCCGTCGCGGGCCGCGCCTTTGAATTTGGTAAAACGGTAGGACCCGAACGCCCAGGCGAAGCAGGCCAGTTCCGCATCCACGCCGTCGAGGCCGAAGCCGTAACGATAGACGCCATCGGCCAGTTTTTTCGGTATCGCGCCCAGGGCCAGGGTGTCATCCTGCCGGTCCAGCCCGGCGGCGACCCGCGCCAGCGTGCCATCGGGCCCTGGTATCAGAAGGACCTGTCCGGACTCCGGTTTGAAGCGTGCGGTTTTGACCCAGGCGGCGGCCGGCGTATCGAGGGTCTCGGCCCAGGCGGCGGCCGTATCGGGGCGGACGATGTCGACGGGGATGGCCGTGGCGGCGGCCGACTCGAAACTCGAATGCATGGATATTCTGTCCTTATGGGGCGGGTGCGGGCTTCGGCGCAGGAGCGCCCGGAAGCGGCCGCGATCAATGCTGAAACTTACCGGGCAGGCCGGTCCACGGCAAACCGGCCCCTCGACGACCGGGCGGCGCCCGCGCGAAGGAGACCGACATGACAACGCAGGCCCTGACCCTGGTGATCGGCACCAAGAATTTGTCGTCCTGGTCGCTGCGGCCCTGGCTGGCGCTCAAAGTGGCGGGGATCCCGTTCGAGGAAGTCGAAATCGCCCTCGATCAGCCCGGGACCGCGCAACAGATCGCGCGCCATTCCCCGGCGGGTCTGGTGCCGGTGCTCAAACATGGCGATCTGACGGTCTGGGACTCGCTGGCCATTGTCGAATATGTGAACGAGACCGTTGCGGCGGGCGGGCTGTGGCCCAAGGACCCTGCCGCCCGGGCCCGGGCGCGGGCCATGGCCGCGGAAATGCATTCAGGGTTTGCGGACCTGCGCCGGACCATGCCCCTCGCGGTCGCCGAGGATCGCACGCCCCATGAACCCAGTCCGGGCGCGGCAAAGGACATTGCGCGGATCATCGCTTTGTGGACCGAGGCGCGGGCGGGCCTGCCGGAGGGCGCGGGGCCGTTTCTGTGCGGTGGGTTTACGGCGGTGGATGCCTTCTATGCGCCCGTGGTTTCGCGGTTCCGGACCTACGGCGTTGATCTGCCGCCCGTGGCCCGGGCCTATGCGGACGCGATCTGGTCGCTGCCGGCCATGCAGGACTGGCTCGACGCATCGCGGCGGTAGATGGTGTTACTGGACCGGTTCGGCGCCGCCCTGACTGGCTTCGCCCGAGGCCTCGGTTTCCCGCGCCGGAGCAGCCGGATCGGTCACGTCCGGCCCATGCGCGCGATATGCGAGGCTGGTCTGCCGGTAATAACGGTCCGCACCGGGATGCATCGGAATCGGCACGCCCTTGGTCGCGGTCTCCCGGTCCATAAGGCCGCCCACCGGATGCCCCGCCAGCAGAAGCGGCTTGTTCTGCGGGGTCCAGAGTGCCCGGGTGATGGCGAAGACGAGATCGTCGTCAGCGGCTTCATGCACGATCCAGAGCGCGCCAACGGCAATGGACTCCACCGCCGTCTGCCCGCGATAGACATCGTCGGGGATGACGGTCGGCACCAGATAGTCATGATCCGCGACGAGGGCCCTCACCGCCTCGCCCGCCACCGGTACCAGCACCGCATGGCCGTCCGAGATCAGTTCCGCGACCACCGGGACCGGCGCCCCGGCGGTGTAGAAAAAGGCATCGAGATCGCCGGCCTCGATCTGCGCGGCGGCAATGTCCGGATCCAGATCGCTCAGGGTGACGTCGGCGTCATCGAGGCCCAGCGCCTCCAGGATCAGCCGCGCATGGGGATTGCTGCCCGAGCCTTCCCGGTCGATGGAGATCCGCTTGCCCGCCAGATCGGCGACGCTTTGGATTTCCGCGTCCCAGCGCGCCACCAGATGAACGGCTTCCGGGTAGAGCCGGGCAATGGCCCGCAGGCTGTCGCGCGGGCCGTCTTCGGCGAACATGCCGGTGCCCTGGCTGGCGAGCTGGGCGATATCGGCCTGGGCGAGGGCCGAGTCGACGAGCCGGGCATCGACGCTGCGGACATTGCGCACCGATCCGGCGCTGGCCTGGGCCACGGCGATCAGACCCATGGGGCCGCAGACCGGCGCATCGGCACAGCGCACCGATCCTTCGGGATGGCTGATCACTTCGGCGATCATATCGCCAATTTGAAAATATGTGCCGGCGGCTGACCCGGTCGCGATTTTGAAGAAGACGGGTTGGGGGGCCGGCGATGCGCTGCTGGCCCAATGGGCCGAGAGGGTCACGGCGGCGAGCACGGCACACACTACGCCTGCGCTCAGGCCAATCCCGTAAAGACTTGCCCGGCTCCAGCGCGCGCTCACTCGCCGCGAGGCGGGGCGCGTCGTGTCTGCCTTCGAAGGGTCCATAGCTTTCACTATAGTCTTTACACGCGAAACGCCAAGAGCGAAGTCGCCGCGCGCCTCAAAAATCGACATGGACCTCTCACGCCGGGCCAATTGTCCGTATGGGTCGGATTGGGTCATGGGTGCTCGCCGGCGCCCGCCACGGTGGGCGGGCCCCGCAGGCCAGTGTGACGCGCGGACGATAACGCGGTATTGACTGAGCGGTGTGCATAGAAGAGGGGGCGCGGTGCACGCCAGGGGTAAGAGGCAGAACAATGGTAAACCGCGTAAAGCCGGCGGCGCCGGCAGGGTTAAGGATACGGGCCGGGCTGGCGGGGCTCGTGCTCTTCGGATTGACCGCTTGCGGGGGCGCACAGGCGCCGCGATCCGTCGAACGGATGCCCGAGCCGGCCCGCAGCGCCACCACCGGGGCCGCGGCCGAGATGACCTATTGGGCCGAGGAATACCGGCGCGCGCCCGGCGACCGCGATATCGCCTTGCGCTATGCCGCGCGCCTGCGCCAATGGGGGCTTCTGGCCCAGGCCGCGCAGGTGATCGGCGAGGCCCGCGGCACCATGCCGACCGCATCGGATCTGGCCGCGGAACAGGCCCGCATCTATCTGGAAATGGGCAAGGCCGACGACGCTCTGGCGGTACTCGAACCGCTGGTCGCGGACCCCTCGGTGCCGGATAAAGACCGGTGGCCGCTGCTCAATCTCATCGGCATTGCCCATGACCGGTCGGGCCGTCCGGCGCCGGCGGATGCCGCTTATGAGCGCGCGTTGGCGGCGGCCCCCAATGAGCCGGTGCTGCTCAACAATTATGCCCTGTCGCTGCTGCTGCGCGGCGCGCCGGAGGAGGCCGAAGCGGTGCTGGCCCGTGTCGAGACCCTTGAAGCCGCCCAGGTGCCGGACCAGGTGGCGGCGACCCAGGAACTGGTCACCCGTCTCAAGGACCGGCCCCAGGTGACCGCGACCCTGGAACTGATCACCCGCCTGAAGGCGCGGCCCACGGGCCTTCTCGCCCTGCGCCCGGCGCTCTCGGCCGGCGGGTGACCGTCAGGACCCGGACATGAAGCGCAGCACCGCCGGGCCGATGATCGCCACAAACAGCGCGGGCAGGAAGAACGCCACCACGGGCACCGCCAGGGTCGCGGGCAAGGCGGCGGCTTTCTTCTCGGCGCGTTGAAGCCGGGCGACCCGGTTTTCGTCGGCCAGGACCCGCAGCGCCTGACTGACCGGGGTGCCGTAGCGCTCGGTCTGGTTCAAGGTCGTGGACAGGGCCCGCGCGCCGGCAAATCCGGTCCGGCTTGCGAAATTGGCAAAGGCCGTGGTCCGGTCGGGCAGATAGGACAACTCCACCGTGGTGAGCACCAGTTCCTCGGCCAGATCCAGCGATTGGCCGCCGACCTCCCCTGAGACCCGGTGCAGGGCCGCCTCGATCGACATGCCCGCATTCACGCAAATGAGCAGAAGATCGAGCGCATCGGGAAAGGCATTCTCCATCTCCTGGCGGCGTTTCGAGATCCGGTTTTCCAGCCAGATCGCCGGGGCGTAATAGCCGACCGCGAAGCCGCCGACGATCGCCGCCGGGCCCATGGCCACGCTGAGCGATCCGGCCTGGCTGAGACCGAAGCCGCCCAGGGCGATGGCACCGACAAAGCGTGCGGCCAGAAACGCGATCTGCGGCTGCGGCCCGCGCAGGCCCGCCTGGGACAGCCGCTGACGCATAGTGTCTGTTTCCATCAGCTTACGGAGCGAAAAACGGTCCACCATCCAGGCCAGCGGTCCGGTGGCCTGTTGGCGCAACCGGCTGCCGGTCTTGGCGTCGCGCCCGCTGGAGGACGCGTTTTTCTGCGCCCGGCGCTGAAGCCAGCCTTCGCGCTCCTTGAGACGTTTCAGGCGTGTCTTGGTGCGCGCCTGATGCGGGCTTTGGGGCAGGCTCGCGATCACCGCCGCCATGATCGCGATAAAGGTCAACCCGGCAACGAGTATGCGGCCGAACTCGCTGGGCGCGACACTGGGCAAGGCGGGCAGCGACTCGAGCATGGGATTACACCTTGATCGCAATCATTTTCAGCATCAGCGCAATGCCGATGCCCATCCACAATCCGCCGCCCGCCAGCATGATTTGACCTGGCAAGGTGGTGAACAGCGGCGCGACATAATCCGGCGACATGGCCGCCGTTCCGCCCAGCACCAGGAAGGGCAGCGCACCGATGATCATCGCCGAGATCCGGCCTTCCGCGGATAAGGCGCCGACCTTGCCCTTGAGTTGCTTGCGCCCGCGCAGCACGGCCGACAGATTGCCCAGCGTGTCCGAGAGATTGCCGCCCGTCTGGCGCTGGATCTCCAGGGCGGTGGTAAAGAAGGTCACTTCGGTGATCGGCATGCGCTCCTGAAGCCGCGACAAGGCCTGTTCCAGAGTCAGTCCGACGCCTTGCGTGCGCATGACCTTGGTGAATTCCTCCGCGACCGGATCGGGGCTCTCCTCGGCAATCATCTTCAGGGTTTCATTGACCGGAAGACCCGCCTTAAGGCCGCGCGCCATGACATCGAGCGCATCGGCAAACTGATCGGCGAACAGCGCCTGGCGGCGCGAGCGGCGCCGCTGCAGCCACAGGCGCGGCAGGGCCGCCCCGGCGCCGAAGCCAAGGGTGGTCGCGGCCAGCATGCTGAAACCGAGCAGCATGAAGCCGATAATCCCAACAAGGCCGAGCATGGCCGAGATCATCAGAAACTGGCGGGGCGACCAGTCGAGACCGGCATGATCGAGCATCTCGCTCAACGGCTTTTTCTTACTGCCCTGACCGCTGCGCTTGGCGTCGAGACTGCGCAGGCGCTCTTCCAGCATGCGCCGCCGGTTGCGCGCGCTGGTTTTGACGCTTGCCGGATCGTCGCCGGGCCGGATGACCGTGTCGTCGCGCAGCCGGTCCAGTCGCGCCTCGAACGGGCTGCGCTTTTGCGACGGCAGAGCCAGGGCGATCAAAACCGTCGCGACACTGAGAAACGCGGCGGCGGCGGCCATAAGGGCAAGCATGTCGGGCATGGCGGGGCCTTACCTCCTCACGCTCAAGCCGGATAATTCGACGGATCGAGCGCTTCGCGCAGGTCGCGCTCGCGCCCGTAATAGACTGCCTGGTCCCAGAAGGCGGGACGTGAGATGCCCGCCGGCTGGTGGCGGCCGATCACCTTGCCCCGCTCCTCGCCCGAGATTTCGTAGGTCAGCAGGTCCTGCGTCGTGATGACCTCGTTCTCCTGACCGATCACCTCGGTGACATGGGTGATGCGGCGCGATCCGTCCCGCAGGCGCTGGGTCTGAATGATCACATCGATCGAGCCGACAATCATGTTGCGCAACGCACGCGGTGTGAGATTGAGCCCGCCCATGGTGATCATGCTTTCCAGGCGGTTGAGCGCCTCGCGCGGCGAGTTGGCATGGAGCGTGCCCATGGACCCGTCATGGCCGGTGTTCATCGCCTGAAGAAGGTCGAAGGCCTCGCCGCCCCGCACCTCGCCCACGATGATCCGTTCAGGGCGCATTCTGAGGCAGTTGCGCACCAGATCACGCATGGTCACCTGGCCGCTACCTTCCAAATTGGGCGGCCGGGTCTCCAGGCGCACCACATGGGGCTGTTGAAGCTGCAATTCGGCGGCGTCCTCGCAGGTCACGATGCGTTCGCCCGCATCGATGAACGCCGTCAGGCAATTGAGCAGCGTCGTTTTGCCCGAACCCGTCCCCCCGGAGATCAGCACATTGCACCGGACGGCGCCGATCACCTCAAGAAGCTTGGCGCCCGGGTCCGGTACGGAGCCGAATTTGACCAGATCCCCCATGGTCAGCTTATCGCTGCGGAATTTCCGGATCGTCAGGGCCGGGCCGTCAATGGACAGGGGCGGCAGGATCACATTGACGCGGCTGCCGTCGGCAAGGCGGGCATCGCAGATGGGGCTCGATTCATCGACCCGGCGCCCCACCTGCCCGACGATCCGCTGGCAGATGTTCACCAGTTGTGTGTTGTCGCGAAACCGGACCGTGGTCGGCTGGATGCGGCCATCCACCTCGATGAACACGCTTCCCGATCCGTTGACCATGATATCCGTGATATCGTCCCGTCCGAGCAGCGGCTCCAGCGGTCCGTAGCCCAGAATATCGTTACACAGATCTTCGAGCAGGCTCTCCTGCTCGCTCACCGACATGGCCACATTCTTGAGACCCATGATCTCGTTGGCGAGATCGCGGATTTCGTCGGTTGCCGTTTCGGGGTCGAGTTCGGCCAGTTGCGACAGATCGATTGTCTCGATCAGCGCGGTGAAGATCGAGGCTTTGAGGTCGTGATAGCTGTCGCCGGGCGCGGCTTGAGCCGGTGCCGCGCCGCCCGACGGCCGGTCCTTGGGCGCTGGTTTGCGCGCCGACGCGCCGGCCGAGGCTTTATCCGCTGCCGGACGGCTCGGTGCGGGCGGTCCCGAAGGGCGGCCGGACAAACCTGGAGCCGGGCCATCGGCCGCGCGGGGGCGTTTTCCGAACATCGCTTACGCCGCCTTGGGGCGGGTCCTCTTGACCATGGACATGAGCTTGGCGAGCGCGCCCTTGGCGGCTTCGCCGCCGCGCTGTTTCTCGGCATGTCCCGCTACATGACGGGCCAGGGCCGCGCATTGCTTCGATGCGGGCGCGTCGGCATTCTCCTCGAAAATCGTCTGGCCGCTGTTCGCTGCTTTGCCGAACAGCGCCGGATCGAAGGGCAGGCTCGCGAACGGGGTCGTCGCCAAGGTCTCTTCCAGGGCTTGCACGGTGACCTCCTGCCGGTTCGGCATGCCGGTCTGATTGAGCAAAAGCACCGGGGGCGGATCATGGGGCCGGCGCCGCCGCAACGTGCCCAGAAGCAGACGGGCGTTGCGGACCGAGGCAAGGTCCGGCGTCATCACAATGACGATCTGATCCGCCGCCATGAGGACCGGGCCGCTCCACGGCGTCCAGGTGCTGGGCATGTCGAGAACGGTCACGCTGGAGGCCGCGCGGGCACAGGCGATCAGGGGATCCCAGGCATCGCCGCCGAGGTCTTGGGCATCGAGGCTTTCGGGTGCTGCGAGCAGAGACAACCGGTCGCCGATCTGAATTTTGATCCGGTTCAGGAGTTGCAGATCGAGGCGGGACTGGGCCGCCAGCACATCGGCGATGGTCTGACCGGCCTCCTGGTCGAAATCGAGTGCGGCCGTGCCAAAGGACAGATCGAGATCGGCCAACAAGGTCTCTTCGCCAAGCGTCTGGGCCAGATACCATGCGACCCCATGGGCGATGGTGCTGGACCCGGCCCCGCCACGGGCGCTCATGAAGGCAATGACCTTGCCGCCTGCCTCGTCGCCCTTGCGTTCATAAAGGCCGGTAAGGGCATCGATGAGCGTGACCGGATTGGCCGGGGACAGAAGATAGTCTTCCACCCCCCGGCGGCGCAGATCCCGGACAAGACCCGCGTCATTGACGGTGCCGATGACGATCACATGGGTGCCGACTTCGCACACTTCCGCCAGCGTATCCATCTGCGCCAGGAGCAAATCGCGTCCCGCCGAGGTTTCGACGATCACAACCTCGCCGCTGGGCGTGTCCGCAAGGCTATGGGTGGCTTCGAGAATGCCGCCTTCCGCTACGGTGATAGTGGCGCGCGCAAGACGGCGATCGCTGCGGGCGGCCTCGAACGCCTCAGCCGTTTGGGGGGATTCGACAAATGCCTGAATCGCCACCGACGGCACGGGACGCCGGTCGCTGAGATCGATCGCGTCTTTCGGTCCGTCGTCTTCGAGCTGCGCCAAGAGGTTCGACGGGTCAGCCGGATCCTCGGTCCAGGCGGGCGCGGGCTCAATGTTGGGCTCAGGCTTGCGCTCGGGTTGGGACGCGCCATGCGGCGCCGGCCGTTGGTCGGGGAAGGGCGGCGGCGCCGGCGTGTCCGGAGTCTGCGCCGGTTGATCCTCAGACGGATGGGTGGAGCGATCGGACATCCCGTCTCCTATCGGTTGACACGGCTGACCGCGCCGTCTTCGCCGTCCTGGCGTTGGGTGCCGGTCGCCTGGCCGCGGGCATAAGCGTCGATGACGGTCTGGCGGCGGCGGGCCAGCGCCGGATCATTGGTGCGCGGTCCCAGCAGATCCGCCTTATCGCTCACCATGCGGACAAGGTTATGGCGTGTCGCACAGCCCAGATTGTCGGAGCGCACGACCGACCCGGTCCGGGCGATATCGTCACGGAGCCAACGGCCGCACGGTTCCGGCGTGGCCTCGAAACGGCTGAACCGGATGACGATCATGGGCAGTCCGTCCGTATCGGTCCGGGGCGCGCTTTCGACCAGCACATGATCGGTGTCGATCCCGGCCCGGTCCAGAAGATGGTTGATTTCTCCCAGAGTATGCACGGCCCGGCGCGCGGTCTCGCGGTCCGACGGCATACTGACGGTCATCGGTCCGTGGCCGAACCGCTTGTATCCGGTCGCGAACGTCAGAACATCGTTCTGGACACTATGGGTCAGCCGGGTGCCCGGGCGCGCGGCCTCGATCGACAAAGCCGCGATGGTTTCGGTCACCTCGGGCGCGAACCGGTCTCCGGGCCAGGCAGCGCCGGGCTCGCGGTAGCTGGCGTCCACGGCGGGTGTGCATGCGCCGAGTATCGCGGTCATGGCCGCCAGAACCACAAATGGCGAGGCGGCTGAGGAACGGTCCGGCATGGGCCTCACTCCAGAATAAATCCGATCTCGTCCATTTTGAACCCGCTCATGGCCTCATCGGTATCCGCCTCGCCATATTGAGCGTTGAGCTGACCCCGGACGAAGGCGTCGAGATCGCTCATGGGAACAAAGCCATCGGCAGGCGTTGCAATCTCCTGCTCGGCGACCGGATCGACGAGGAACGGCGTAACGATGACGATGAGTTCCGTTTCCGCGTTCTGAAAATCCCGGCTGCGGAATAAAGAGCCCAGAACGGGAATGGATTTGAGACCCGGCACGCCGTCCAGGGTTTCCTTCAGGCTCTCCTCGATCAGGCCTGCGATCACAAGGCTGCCGCCGCTCGGCAGTTCCACCGTGGTTTCGGCGCGGCGCACGGACAGCGCCGGAATGCTAAGCCCGTCGATACCCCCGCCGCCATTGATCAAAAAGGCGCCCTCGGATGTCAGTTCACTGACTTCCGTTGAAATCCGCATGGAGATCCGCCCGCCGCTGAGGACGACCGGCGTGAAACCGAGCCCGACGCCGAACGGCTTGAATGTGACGGTGACATTGCCGTCCCGGTCCCGCGATGTGGGCACGGGGTATTCGCCGCCGGCCAGAAAGCTCGCCGGTTCGCCGGAAATCGCCGTCAGGTTGGGTTCGGCCAGGGTGCGCACATAGCCATTGCGCTCGAATGCCTGAAGCACCGCTCCCACCGCGTCGCTGCCGTCCGACCACAGAAAGCTGGTGCCGGTCGTCGCCCCAGGCCCGAGGCCGCCGATGGCCCGTCCGTTCAGGCTGAACGGATTGACGCTCGCGATATCGAACACCACATTGCCGGTCCCGATCAGCGCGGCCACATCCACGCCGAGTTGTTTGAGCACCGTGCGCTGCATCTCCAGGACCCGAACCCGCAGGAGCACCTGCTCCTGTTCCTCGATCGTCAGACGGTTGATGACTTTGGCCGGGTCCCCGACAACTTGACCCGCGAGGGTGATCGCGAAGTCCGCGTCGCTTGCTGAGGCGACCCCGCCGGAGAGAATCAAGGTCTCGTTCATGGATTCAACGGCGATGCGGGCATCGGGAAGATAGCGCGCAAGGCCGTCTTCCAGCGCCTTGATATCGGGTTCGACCCGGATATCCAGAAGGCCGATCCGCTCCCCTGCGGCATCGAAAAGAAAGGCATTGGTTTGCCCGACCTTCCGCCCCAGGATAAACAGGCGCCGGGACGAACGGACGACCAGATCGGCGATCTCCGGGTCCGCGATCAGGATATCGGCGGCATCGACGGGAAGGTCGATCAGAACTGATTTGTTCAGTCCTAAGACGACATCCCGCGAAATGGTCGTATGGCCGCTGTCGCTGAGCCGAAGGCCGGGTACGGGCCGGTCCTTCGCGGCGCCGGGCAGCGGTACTGCGACAAGGGCGATCAGCAGGGCCGGCGCGGCGGCGCGCAGGAGCGGGGGAATCACTGCCATTGGCTGCGCTCCCCTTCCCATTGCACCCGCTCGGCCGAGCTGCCGAACCGGTAGATGGTGGTCGTCCGGGGCGCGGCCGCAAGCGGCTTCTCACGCTCCGCATCAGGAGCGTCAAAGCCGCGCAGAGCGAAGATCAGCGTGCCGGCCTCCTGGGCTTGCGCGAAGATTTCGGCCTCCTCAGGGCTCACCTCAAGGGTAATGGTCTCGCCTTGGATGGACACGTCATTCTCGGTCTGGATGGTCTGGTCGATGGCGAGAACGCGAATGTTCTGAAGAACGGTGCGCGCGATGGTGATCGTCTGGCCATCGGGGCCGTTCGTGACGCGCGACAGGATCACATCGACCCGATCCTCGGGCAGGATGAAGCCCCCCGCGCCGCGTTCATAATTGACCTCCGCACTGACGGCCCGCATGCCCGGTTCGATGGTCGCGGCCATCATGCCGCCGCCGTCCGTGCCGATAAGGCGGTCGGTCAGAATGGGCTCGCGCTCCAGGATGCGCTCGCGCACCCGCCGGCCCATGAGCGATTTCGGGATATCCCCGCCCCGCTCCGCTTCGAGAGACCCGGCGGGACGCTCCGCGTCTTCCGGCCAGGCACCGACCTTCAGGTCGTCCGGACCGATCCGATGGCCGCGCGCCAGATCCTGTGCCGCGACGACGATGCCGCGCGTGGCCGGTGCCTCGGCCGGGCGAGGTTCGACCGGGCGCGACAGCCAGACATACACCATACCGGCGGCCAGACAGGCCGCGCCGAGGGCAACAACAAGAAGAATGACGCGGAGTGCGGACATGGACTGCTCAAATCGGGACAGGCCCCGTGCGGCCGGTAACCCCGAGTTTGTCCGTATCCGTTCAAGATAGGGTTAATGCGGCAGGCCGGTGAGGATATGCGTGCTCAGGCGCTGGAACAGATCCGTCTGGGGAAAGACCAAAAGCGCTCCGCCAGCAAGCGCAAGACCGTAAGGCACGCCCTGGTCGGGGTCATGAAGCCGGGCGAGCCAGCCGATGCGCATGAGCCTGTGCGGCAAAACCTGCCGGCGCAAGGCCAGAATGGCCAGGGTTAATAGGCCACCAAGAACAGCGGCAAGGACCAAAAACTCAAGGGCTTCGTCCGGGCCGATCCACAGGGTGAGGCAAGCCGCGAATTTAGCGTCGCCGCCGCCGATCCATCCGGGTAGGAATAAAATAAAGCCGGTAACGAGAACGAGAAGGGCAACGCCGCCATGGGCGGCCCATGTACCGGCGCTCAAACCGGCTGCGGCCGCTGCAAGCATGAATCCGGCCAACAGCGCGGCGTTCAGCCAGTTCGGCAAGGCGTAGGCGGTCAGATCCCGGCCCGCGGCGAGGATCACGAGGAGCGGGAACAGCAGATAGCTCAGCCCGGATGCAAGAGGGATCATGAGCGGTGCGGCCCTGACCGGCGCCGGGTGCATGGCGTGCACCGGAGGTAAGGAATTGGCGGCAGGCGTTGCGCCCGCCGCCAATGATGACGTGTCTTAGTCGTCGCCCGCGCCCGCACCGGCGAGAGCCGTGGCGATCCGGGTGAAGGTATTGCCGATCTCGGTGCCGAGGGCGGTCACGGCGCCGATGATGGCGACGGCCAGACCCGCCGCGATCAATCCGTATTCGATGGCCGTGGCACCCGACTCGTCCTTCAGAAAGGCGATCATGGTTTTCATGGTCAGTGCTCCTGTCGTCGTCTTGGTTCCGATCAACCGCGATCGGCGCCATGAGATCATGACGCGCGACCGTTACTGATGATCAGAGCCTACGCCCGATGGCCTTAAGGGCGGATTACGGTCAACAGGAAATATTGAAGCGATTGTCTCTTAAACCGGGCCGGCTGTTTTTATATGCGTACATTCTATTTACGCTCCTCTGATAGGCCGGTTTGAAGGCAGTTGCGAGGTACCGATATGATCCGCCCATTCCGTCATTTACCCATTCATCGCTCATTCGTCCGTATCGGGAAAAGTGCCGTGATGCTTGTGGCCGGGGTCATGGGCGTTATGGCGACCGCCAATGCGCTGGATCTGCCCCGGCCCACAGCGCTGGCCCTTGGCATTGACGAGATTACGGCCCTGGACTTCGAAGGGACGGCCGGGACCGTGGTCGTCGCCAACCCGTCGGTTGTCGAAGCGATTGTACAGGATGGCACCGGCGCGATCCTTCAGGGCCGTATGCCGGGCGTGACCGATCTGCTTGTGCAGGATGCGGACGGCGCGGTGCTGGGGCTCTGGCGGATTCGCGTCGCCGGGTCCCGGGCCAGCAGCCTTGTCGTCTATCGCGGCCGCGACCGGGAAACCCTGTTTTGCGATCCGGTCTGCGCGCCGGGGGCCACGCCCGGGGACGCCCCTGCCGCGTTTGCCGGTGCCGCCGATCAGGCCAAGTCGCGCCTGGAACTGGCGGGCGATGCCGCCGAAGCCCAGGCCGCACCGGAGGGCTTGAGCGTTGAATGAGTTTGGACCCTAGCGGCTGACCCGCAGATTGCTGAGATCCTGGGCAATCGAGCGGAAGGTTGTGGTGAGTTCCGCATCGGACGGCGAGTCGAAATAGAGCGTCGGATCGGTGGCGCATTCGCGAAAGATCTTCTGCACCTTGTTCGAATTCAGCTTGAAGGTGATCGTGTAGACACGGATACCTTGCGCTTTGATACGGCTGCACAAGGTCTCGACCTTGGCATTGATCTTGTTACGGAACTTATTTCGATTGTTCGTGCCGAGCCGTTTTTCACGCAGGAAGCCGTACGACGTATAGTCGGACCGGTTATGGCCCTTATTAGTCACAACCAAATTGTCCCCGTCCGTCAAAACAATGATGGCCTTCTGGACTTCCGGATCGTTGTAGGGAGCGGCGGCGGAGAAGGGCGGTGACGGCGACAGCAGGCGCCAACCCCACACCAGGCCCTGAGCGATATTGGTGCCGCCATTGCCCCAAGGCCGCAATTCATCGACGCGGTTCGATAAGAGCTGGCTGTTATTCGTCAACAGCGTGATCGGGTGACCGCAGGACCGGTTGGGACCGCGCGTGTGCATGGGAGTCTCGTCGATGGACGCCGATTCTTCGTCATACTTGCGCCAGTTTCGCTGGCGTTCCGCGCGCGACACGTCGTCATCATCGTCATCGACGCCGTCGTCCATGTAGTCGTTTGTGTAGTCTTTGTTCGATTCATCATCCGGCTCGTCGGGCCAGAAATACGGTACCCACAAGGTATCCGGATCATTCGGGTTGGGCGGCGTGTCGAGCGTATCATAGGGCTCCGGCCGGGCTTCGACGCAGCCCTTCCATTCGGTGTTGTCGATATCGTCGAACAGATCGAGATGGTTGACGCGTTCACCATCGGACCCCAGATCAAAATTGGTCCCGTGATACTGGGACTCCGCCTCCTGATCGATCCAGGCCATGCTGAAGTCGGGTGTCTTGATGTTCACGGTCGTCACAAACGGCACCAGACCGATTTTCAGTTTCTCGGCATCGGTCTGACCGCCGAACATGATGTCCACAAGATCGCCCGCGGCGTCGCGCATGGCGCCGATCTTATTCTTGCTGTTCATCGAGCCGGTCACATCCAGCACCATGACCACCTCAAGACCCTTGGATTCCCGGGTGATCTCGGCGGTGGTGCTGATCAGCAGGGTATCGACCCCGAAGGCAGTCAGAAATGCAGTGTTCATCCGCGCCGATGCGATGACGGTGACGATCTCATTCGTGACCGAGACCGCGATACTGCGCTCGGCAAGATCATCGCTGGGCGGAAAATTCAGATCGAAATAGGCCCGGCCGAGGTCTTGGAGTTCCGTCTCACTCAGCCCCACAGATCCGCCCACTGCAAGGCCGGCCCCGTCGGCGGCCTGTGCCAGGCGGTTACGCATGTCGATGGCGCGCACGAGGTCGGTGGCCGCGCCGACGGACATGGCCACCGGAACGATAAGAAGAGCGAGCAACACGGCAAAGCTGCCCCGTTGCCGGTGTCCATGGATCTTGGTTGATTTTTGCCGGTTTCGGACCGTCATGGTTTCCTGTGATTGACCATTTCGCGCAAGCGGTTTGGGCAACGGTAACCCGGTCCGGGTTAAGCCTTGACTATGGCTTCGACCCGAATGCAGACAAAATGGATCAAGCGGCGCGGCGCCCTGCAGCGGGGCTCCGTGGCGGTCGAGTTCGGCTTGATCTGTCTTGTCTTCTTTATCTTCATCATCGGGATCATCGAGATCGCCGCCATCGCGGTGGCCGAAATCGTGCTGGCAAACGGCATCGAGACTGTCGCGCGGCGCATCCGCACGGGGCAGGTCCAGGAGGCCGAACTCGATGCCGGCGCGGTTCGCGATGAGCTGTGCGAGCAGATCTCCGTGCTGCTGGATTGTTCCGATCGTCTGATCCTGGACATTCGCAGCTTTAACAATTTCGGCCTTGCGGGTGTGCCGGTTGCCGATGCAGGTGATCAAGACCCGCCGTCGGTCGCGACCTGCCGCCGAGACGACGACGACGATGACGACGATGACGACGATGATGATGACGACGATGATGACGACGATGATGACGACGATGATGACGACGATGATG
>CAZHDI010000031.1:0-20892 GCA_964531285.1 uncultured Alphaproteobacteria bacterium
AGTCCGACATGGTCATGAAACCGGATCTGGGCAGCGCGGTGGTGGACCCGTTCATGGCCGATCCGACGCTGGCGATTTTCTGCGATATCTCCGAGCCGTCGACTGGCGAACCCTATAATCGGGACCCGCGCTCGACCGCGAAGCTCGCCGAGGCCTATCTCAAGCAGACCGGCATTGGCGATACCGCTTTTTTCGGCCCGGAAGCGGAATTTTTCGTCTTTGACGATGTGCGCTGGAACACCGAGCAGAACGACACCGGCTTTACGATCGACTCCAAGGAAGGTCCCTACAACACGGGCAAGGAGTATGCGGAAGGCAATATGGGTCACCGGCCCGGTCCGAAGGGCGGCTACTTCCCGGTGCCGCCGGTCGATTCGGGTCAGGATCTGCGCTCGGCCATGCTCAAGAAAATGACCGCCATGGGTCTGCAGCCCGAAAAGCACCACCACGAAGTCGCGCCCTCGCAGCACGAACTCGGCATGGTGTTCGCGCCGCTGACCCGCATGGGCGACAAGATGCAGATGTATAAATATGTCGTGCATCAGGTCGCCGCGTCGTTTGGCAAAACCGCGACCTTCATGCCCAAGCCGGTGTTCGGCGACAACGGGTCCGGCATGCATGTGCACCAGTCGATCTGGAGCGGCTCCAGCCCGGTCTTTGCCGGCAATGGCTATTCGGATCTGTCGGACACGGCGCTTTACTATATCGGCGGTATCCTCGCCCATGCCCGGGCGCTCAATGCCTTCACCAATCCGAGCACGAACAGTTACAAGCGTCTGGTGCCCGGATATGAAGCGCCGGTCCTGCTGGCCTATTCGGCCCGCAACCGTTCCGCCTCCTGCCGGATCCCCTACAGCCCGTCGCCCAAGGGCAAGCGCATGGAAATCCGCTTCCCCGATGCGATGGCGAACCCGTATCTGGCGTTCTCGGCCATGCTGATGGCCGGCCTCGACGGCATCGAGAATAAGATCCATCCGGGCGATCCCTTGGACAAGGATCTTTACAGCCTGCCGCCGGAAGAGTTGTCCCAGGTGCCGCATATCTGCCGGTCGCTGCGCGAGGCGCTGGTCTATCTCGATCGGGACCGTGCGTTCCTGACCAAAGGCGGTGTGTTCAACGACGATCAGATCGACGCCTATATCGAACTCAAGATGGAAGAAGTGGTACGCTTTGAAACCGCGCCGCATCCCATCGAGTTCGACATGTATTACAGCTCCTGATCGTCTGGGCGATCCCTCAACGCAAGACCCCCGCCGGATCGCGCCGGCGGGGGTTTTTTCGTTCGCGTGCAGGCGCGCAATGCGCTTTGGTCAGCTCTCCAGCATGGTCCGGTTCTTGACTGTCAGGGTGCTGTCGAGTTCATAAACCACCGGTACGCCGGTTGCGATTTCGAGATGGTTGATATCCGCATCCGAAATCCCTTCCAGATGCTTCATCAGCGCGCGCAGGCTGTTGCCATGGGCCGCGATCAGCACATTCCGGTCAGCCTGGAGATCCGGCACGATCGCCTCGGTCCAGTAGGGCATCACCCGGGCAATGGTATCCTTCAGGTTCTCCGTGAGCGGCAAATTTTTCTCCGCCACGCCGGCATAGCGCATGTCATGGCCGGGATAGTATTCGCTGTCCTTGGTGATGGCGGGCGGGCTGATGTCGAAGCTGCGCCGCCAAAGCTTGACCTGATCGTCGCCATACTGATCGGCGGTCTCTTTCTTGTTCAACCCCTGAAGCGCGCCGTAGTGGCGCTCATTGAGCCGCCAGTGCCGATGCACGGGCAGCCACATGCGGTCCATGGTCTCCAGCGCGATCCACAGGGTCTTGATCGCGCGCTTCAGATAGGAGGTGTGGCAGACATGGAGTTCGGTGCCCAGGTCGCTCAGGGCCCGGCCGGCCCTGGCCGCTTCCGCCATGCCCGTCTCGGTCAGGCTGACATCGACCCAGCCGGTAAACCGGTTTTCCAGGTTCCACTGGCTCTGGCCGTGGCGCAGCAGGACAAGGGTGGGCATCGGCGAACTCCTTAAGCGTAAAACGGAACTGTGCGCCCGCATCTTGCCCAGCCTGTCCCCGGTGTAAAGGCGCAATTCCTTGGACCCCCGACCCTAATGGCGAGTCGGCAGGGGCCACCGGTTTGCGCTAGGCTGAGGGGGCAATGAGAACAGGAGGGCTTCATGGGACGGATCCACAACGCAATCAGGGCAGTTGGGCGCCGGCTGATCGCTCGGCTGGCGGCTGCGCTGGTCATGGCTGGGGCGGCCGTTTCGGGCGCGGCGGCGGCCGACATCGCGATTGTGCATGCCGGCCGCCTGATCGCCGTGCCGGGTGAACCGGCGGCCAGTGAGCAATCGGTGATCATCCGCGACGGGCGGATCGAGGCCGTCCGGGACGGGTATGTGACGCCCGAAGCGCTCGCGCCGGGCCCGGACGATTCCGTGACGGTGCATGATCTGTCCGATCATGTCGTGCTGCCCGGGCTGATCGATGGCCATGTCCATATCACCTCCGAACTGGGCCCCGGCCAAAAGCTCGGGCGCGCAGAGAAATCCGACCCGGATGTGGCGTTCGACGGCGCCCTCTATGCGCGCCGGACGCTCGAAGCCGGTTTCACGACGGTGCGCGATATGGGCGCGTCCGGCGGCGACGCGGTCTTCGCGCTGCGTGATGCGATCGAGAGCGGCAAGGTTCAAGGCCCGCGTATTTTCGCGGCCGGGACGGCACTCTCCCCGACCGGCGGCCATGGGCAGATCCATGGGTTCCGCGAAGGTATTTTGCAGGATCTCAAATCCACCGGCATTTGCGATGGCGTGGCGGACTGCCGCCGGGCGGTGCGCGATCAGGTGCGGCGCGGGGCGGACCAGATCAAGCTGGTGTCCACCGGCGGTGTCTTAAGCGAAACCGATGCGGGGACGGATCAAGCCTTCTTCGATGACGAGTTGACGGCGATCATGGACACCGGCCATCTGCTCGGCCGGCGGGTTGCCGCCCATGCCCATGGTGCGGCGGGAATCAATGCAGCGCTGCGGGCCGGCGTCGATTCCATCGAACACGGCACTTATGCCAATGAGGAGTCCTTCCGGCTGTTCAAACGCAATGGCGCCTATCTGGTGCCGACCATCCTAGCCGGTGTCACGGTCAGCGAACTGGCGGCGCCCGATGATACCTTCATGGCCCCGCCGATCCGCGCGAAGGCCCTGGCGGTCGGGCCGGAACTTTTGGAGATGGTCCGACGGGCGCACCGCGCCGGGGTCAAGATCGCCTTCGGCACGGACTCAGGGGTCAGCGCCCATGGCGACAATGCCCGGGAATTCGAATTGCTGGTCGATGCCGGACTGACGCCGGAGGAGGCCTTGATAACGGCCACCGTTCACGGGGCAGACAATATGGCCATGTCCGATGCGCTCGGCACGCTGGAGCCCGGCAAATATGGCGACCTGATCGCGGTCGATGGCGATCCGCTCGCGGACATTTCGGTTCTGCGCAACGTGGCTTTTGTGATGAAAGGCGGCGTTGCGGTCCAGCCGTGATATGCGGAGGCGCACCGCCCGGAAACGATCCAGGCAGCGCGCCTCGGTCGGTGATATTACTGGCCGAAGCCTCCGATCGTCATCCGCAGCGGTTCGGCGCCGCGGGCCGAAACCGTCTTTGTGACGATGATATCGCGCGGGCGGATATTGTCCCGGCCATAATAGGCTTCGTTATAGCGGTTGTTGACCTTGACGAGCGCGCCTTCGACATTGAGGCCGCCGTAGAGCCCTTTCGAGCGTCCGAAGGCCAGAACATCCGTTGTCTGCGCTTTGGCGCCGACGCCTACCGGCCCGGCGGCGATCGACACATCCGCACCGAGTTTGAGGTCCGAGGTCAGGAGCGCATCGATCCCGGCCTGGGTCATCACCATCAGCAGGATTTCCGACACCTCGGCGCCTGCCTGAAGCCCGAAAGTGACCGAGCCCAGACGGTAAAAGGCCGGATAGCTCCAGCCCAGAGGCCCATCACCGCGCACCATGAGCACGCCTTCGCCGCCGGAGGCGCCGAAGATGAAGCCGCCCTTGATGCTGCGCGGAATGATCAGCACGGCCTTGGCCCGGTCGAAATTCTCCCGCAGCCAATCCATGTTCGGATCATCGGCGAACAGGTCGAGAGTAATCTTGGCCTGGTCCACAAGCCCCTGGGCTTCGGTCGCGGTGCTTGCGCGGGCCGGTGCGGCCAGCAGCGCAACGCTCAGGACGGCGGCGAGGGCAAGCGATAACAACGGTTTCATGACGGTCTCCGGCGAAGATTGCATGGCGGTTAAATGAATGGCGGGACCCTGCGCGGCGATTATGGCGGCTTTGGCGCCCGATTGTGTCGGTTGCCTCGCTCTCGCCCCACCGGCATTTGAGACTTCCCGTCAGGTTCGCCATACTCCCGGCGGGTGGACACCTCGCACGCCCCTTATCAAACGATCCAGCAAGAAAAGGGATCCATGACAGCCATGAAGGACACGCAATTTTATATCAACGGCGCCTGGGTCGATCCGGCCGGCGGCGGTCAGACCCTCGATGTGATCAATCCGGCCACCGAAACCGCGGTTTCCAAGATCTCGCTCGGGTCCCAGGCGGATGTGGATGCCGCCGTCGATGCCGCGCATAAGGCGTTTCCGGCGTTCTCGCGCACCTCTCGGGAGGAGCGGGTCGCGCTCCTGGGCAAGATCGTCGAGGCCTATCAGGCTCATATGGGCGAGTTGGCCGAAGCGGTGTCGAACGAGATGGGCGCGCCCATGTGGCTCGCGACCCGCGCGCAGGTGCCCTCGGCGCTGGGGCATTTCGCGACCGCCCAGGAGATCCTGAAGGTCTACAAGTTCGAGGAAGACATCGGCTCGACCCGGATCCGCAAGGAGCCGGTCGGGGTGTGCGGGTTCATTACCCCGTGGAATTGGCCGCTCAATCAGATCGCCTGCAAGGTCGCTCCGGCCCTGGCGACCGGCTGCACCATGATCCTCAAGCCTTCCGAGATTGCGCCGTTGTCGGCGCTCATCCTCGCCAAGGTCATGCATGAAGCCGGCGTTCCGGCGGGCGTGTTCAATCTCGTGAACGGCGACGGCCCGACCGTGGGCGCGGCCCTCTCGTGCCATCCGAAGATCGACATGGTGTCCTTCACCGGCTCCACCCGGGCCGGGGTCGAGGTCGCCAAGGCGGCGGCGCCGACGGTCAAGCGGGTGGCCCAGGAGCTGGGCGGCAAGTCGGCCAACATCATTCTCGACGATGCGGACTTCAAGGAAGCGGTATCGCGCGACACCATCCAGATCATGTCGAATTCGGGCCAGTCCTGTAATGCGCCGACCCGCATGCTGGTGCCGTTCGACAAGATGGATGAGGCCGCCGCCATCGCCAAGGAAACCGCCGAGTCGATCGCGGTGGGCGATCCGAAGGCGGATGAAACCCGCATGGGGCCGGTCGTCTCCGAGGTGCAGTGGAACAAGATCCAGGCGCTGATCGAAAAAGGCATCGAGGAAGGCGCGACCCTGGTCACCGGCGGTCCGGGCAAGCCGGACGGCCTCAATGCCGGCTATTTCATCAAGCCGACCGTGTTCGCAAATGTCACCAATGACATGACCATCGCGCGCGAGGAGATCTTCGGTCCGGTGCTCTCGATCATCGGCTACAAGGACCAGGAAGACGCGGTCCGGATCGCTAATGATACCGAATACGGCCTGTCCTCCTATGTGACCTCCGGCAATATCGACCGGGCCATTGAGGTGGCCGAGCAGATGCGCGCCGGGAACGTGCATATCAATGGCCGCGGACCAGATTTCAGCGCGCCGTTCGGCGGCTACAAGCAGTCGGGCAATGGCCGCGAATGGGGCGTGTTCGGCTTCGAGGAATTCCTGGAAGTCAAAGCCATGATGGGTGTGCCCAAGGCGGGCTGACCGGCCAGACACCGCAGTTCCACGACAAAAAAGCCCCGCACGAGCGATCGTGCGGGGCTTTGGCATGGCTGTTTGGCGTTTTACTCCGCTGGCTGATTGTCCAGACGGCGCAGCATTTGCGTGGCCCGGCCCATGGCCATGACCGGGAAATAATGTCGGTACAGATTGTAGTTCAGCATAAAGCCGCGCGACAGTTCCGTAGACTGGGCCATGCCGCCCTCGGCGCCGGCGCGGTGCAGATTGATCCGCTGGCCAAGTCCGTAGCCGGGAAAGCCGGTACCGGTAAAGTGCGGTTCGTCCCAGGTGCCGTCCTTCTGGCGGTCCATCAGAACTTTCAGGCCGCGCTCGATGGTGCCCTGATCTTCCGTGCGCTCGACCGCAAGCAGCGCCATCAGCGCCCAGGCCGTCTGTGAGGCGGTGCTGTCGCCTTTGCCGGCAAGATCGGGATCCATATAGGAGCCGCAGGTCTCGCCCCAGCCGCCGTCATCATTCTGGTGATAGCTCAGCCAATCGGCCGCCCGCTGAATGTAATAGGCGCGCATGTCTTCGCCCGCGGCCTTGAGGGCGGGCAGGACGGCTGCGGTGCCGTAGATATAGTTGACGCCCCAGCGGCCCCACCAGCTGCCGTCATTTTCCTGTTCGGCACGCAGATAATCGATGGCCCGGGCCATGACATGGTGATCGCGGTCCATGCCCATCGCGGCCAGAGCTTCGATCACATGGGCGGTCACGTCCACGCTGGGCGGGTCGAGCGCCTCGCCGAAATCGCAGAACGGGATCTTGGTCAGGATGGTCTTATCATTATCCTTGTCGAAGGCCGCCCAGCCGCCGCCCTTGCATTGCATGGCGATCATCCAGTTGACCGCCCGGCTCAGCGCGTCATCGAGGCCCTTGGCCTGCCATTTGGGATCGTTGCGGAACGGAGCGAGCACCATGACCGCCACGGCGGTATCGTCCACATCCGGATAGCGCGCATTTTCATATTCGAAGGCCCAGCCTCCGGGTTCGACATTCGGCAGTTTCACCGACCAGTCACCCTTGGTGCGCACCTCCTTGGAGAGCAGCCAGTCGATGGCCTTCTCGACCTGCTTGGCATTCTTGTCCATCGTGCCGGTGTCGTGCATGGCCAGCAGGGTCAGCACCGTGTCCCAGACCGGGGATGTGCTCGCCTGAACATAAACGGCGCCGTCTTTCTCGTAAGACCAGCGCGGATCTTCCAGAGCGGCCAGCCCCTGGCGCATGACCGGATGGGTCAGTGTATAGCCCTCGTTATGCAGGGCCAGGAGCGAGTAGATCCATGGCGGCTGGATGCCGCCCCACACACCGTCCGCGTCCTGATGCTTGACGATCCAGTTGAGCGCGGTGCCGATGGCGCCCTCGCGGCCCGGCGTCAGGCGCAGGGCCTGGAGCCCGTGAAGCACCTTGTCGGCACCTAAGAAGAACGCGTCCCAGCTCAGCGGCGAGACCTTTTTGGGATAATCGTAATTGAACGCATCGCGCCCTTCCGGGAACAACTCGTCCAGGCGCGCATAACCGGGCAGCGGACGTACCGGACGGCGCGCGCTCAACACCGCCAGCGGCATCAGCGTGGCGCGGGCCCATTGCGCGAAATTGTAGATCGAGAAGGGGAACCAGGTTGGGAAGTGGATGACCTCGACCGGCAGGTTGGGGGTCTTGGCCCAGGGCCATTCGCCGATGAGGGCGAGCCAGTATTTGGTGAACACACGCACCTGGCGCAGGCCGCCGAGCCGGTGGATGAAGATGCGTGCGTCTTCCAGGCGCGGATCGTCCGCCGGAACGCCCGCGCAGCGCAGCGCCGCATAGCACTCGACCGTGGTGTTGATGTCGCCGGCCGGGGCGTCGTGATAGATGCCCCAGGAGCCGTCCTCGCGCTGTTCGCGCCAGATCGCCTTCACCAGCCCCTCCCAATGGGGATGGTCGTGGAGGCCCATGACATGGAGCGCCAGGAGCCACTGGGCTTCCATGCAGGAATTGGATTGCAGGTGCCCGACCCAATAGCCGGCGTCGGTCTGCTTGCCCACCGACCAGGACACGCCTTTGTCGATGCTCTTTTCCAGCTTGCCCAAAAGATCCCGGCGCGCGGCGGTATCGGACGCGGCGATGGGGCTCGGCACGGGCGTTTCGGTCTTGGACTCGGCGGGCGCGGCTGTGGCCGGCTTGCCCGATGCTTCCTTGCCAGCCGCGTCCTTACCAGATGCGTCCTCACCAGATGCGTCCTGGCCCGGCTCGTCTGGTTCGGCGGTTTTGGCCGCTTTCGAGCCGTTGGTCTTGGCGCCCTTCGCGGCGCCATTGGCCGATTTCGCGGTGGCTTTTGCGGATTTGGCGTCGCCGGTCGCTGTGTCGCCGGATTTCGGTTCGGGCGCGGGGCTTGCGCTGCCCGTTTCAGTTTCGGCCACGGTCTCGTCCGGTTTTTCGAGCGGTTGGGTCACGGTGGGCCTGTCCTTCGCGCTGGAGAGAAGAAGAAAACAAAGAAGCGACGCGGGGTGGTGATAGCAAGCCCCGCGTGACCAAATCAATGCGGGGCCGCCTTAACCGGGCGCGCGCCCTGCCTCCCGCTTTCCTATCACGGTCATTCCTGAAAGACTGTGATCAATAAGAGTATCCAATGGGGAGGGGGCGATCCATGTGGACGACCCTGCGCCGCCGGCCAGGGCGGATTGTGGCGGTACTGGCCGCTTTCGCGATCTTCACAGCGCTGGTCCTGTGGTTTCTGGACCGCCGCGCGCATGTCTACACCAATGATGCGCGTATTGCGGGCGAAATGATCGCGGTATCCAGCGATGTGCGCGCCCGTATTCTCGAGATCCCCGTCAATACCTCGGACCTGGTGCGGGCCGGCGATGTGCTGATACGGCTCGACGATCGCGAGGCCCGGTTCCGCCTGATCGAGTTGGAGGCCCGGCTCGCCGGCATCGAGGCCGAGATGGCCAGCGAGCGGGCCCGCCGCGCCCAGGTGAGCGCCGAGGCCCAAAGCCGTCTTGAGCGGTATCAGTCGGAACTGGAAGCCGCGAGGGCGTCCGTGCGGGTCGCCGAGACCAGGGTCCACACCGAGACCAATGCGAATGAGCGGGTGCAGCGTTTGCGTGCCGGCGGCCATGTCTCGGGCGAGGATGTGGACCGCCAGCAGGACGCTCTGGAGGCCGCGCTTCAGGAGCTGGAGCGGGCCCGCGCCGATGTGACGGCTGCCGAGGCGCGCCTGCGCGAGGGCGAGGCGGGCCTGTTGGAGACCGAGGTCATCGAACAGCGCCTCGCCGCGCTCCGGTTCGCGGTCGATGAGATCAACGGCCAGCTCAACGCCCAGGAGGTCATTGTCGATCAGCATGTGATCCGCAGTCCGATGGACGGGATCATCGACGAGTTATTCGTCGATGTCGGCGAGCATGCGCTGCCGGGGTTCCGGGTTGCCCTCATGCACAATCCGGACGAGGTCTGGGTCAATGCCAATGTGAAGGAAACCCAGATCCGCCGCGTCGCCAAGGGCGCGCCGGTGCGGGTGAGTGTCGATGCCTATCCCGGGCGAGGGCTGATCGGCACGGTAACCCGGGTGAGCGGGGTGGCCACCAGCGAATTCGCGCTGTTGCCCAATCCCAATGCCAGCGGGGTCTTCACCAAGATCACCCAGCGTATACCCGTGCGGGTCGATCTGGATCCGGAGGATCTCGCCTTGCGTCCGGGCATGATGGTCACCATCGCGATCACGGCCGATCATGACGGTTGAGGTGCCGGATAATGCCGGACCCGGGGTCCGCGCCCGGTTCGCTGAATTCGGTGCTCAGTACCCCTGGATCCTGCTGGTCACCATGCTGTCGGGCTCGTTCTCGGCGCTGCTCGCGGCGACCATCATCAATGTCGCGCTGCCCTCGATCATCGGCGTTTTCGGCCTCGGGCAGGATCAGGCCCAATGGCTGTCCACCGGATTTCTGGCGGCCTCCACCTCGGCCATGCTGCTCAATGCCTGGTGTGTGGCGTCGTTCGGCGCGCGGGCGACCTTCATTGCCGCGATGGTGATCTTTTCCGCCGGGTCGCTTCTCGGCGCGGCGAGTACATCCCTTGAGATGCTGATCATCGCCCGGCTCATGCAAGGTGTCGCGGCGGGTCTGATTCAGCCCCTCGCCTTGTTCCTGATCTTTCAGGTGTTCCCGGAGCATCGGCGGGGAACCGCCATGGGGATCTTCTCGCTGGGCGTTGTCCTGGCGCCGGGGATCGGTCCGCTGCTCGGCGGCGTCATGGTCGATCTGTTTTCCTGGCGCTTTGTGTTTCTGGCGACCGTGCCGGTGGCGCTGCTCGCCATTCCGATCGCCTTCATTTTCATGCCCAGGCGGGATGAGACCGGCGCCCGGCCGCCCTTCGACGCGGTGGGTCTGGGGCTCCTGTCGGCAACGGTGCTTCTGCTTCTGGCGGGTCTTGCAGGCGGCAACCGCGACGGTTGGACCTCGGAGATCACGGTGCTGAGGCTGTCGGCAGCCGGCTTTATCGGGGCCGCCTTCATCTGGTGGGAATCCCGCCAGCCGTTCCCGGTGCTCAATTTGTCCTTGTTCGTGAACCGGACGTTTCTGGCCGGGGCGGTGATCGTCGTGTTTCTCGGCACGGGGCTTTACGGCTCGACCTATCTGGTGCCGATCTTCGTGCAACTGCTCCAGGGCTATACGCCGACCGCGTCAGGCGTGCTGATGCTGCCCGCCGGTCTTGCCATGGTCATCGGTTTCCCGCTGGCCGGATTCCTCTCGGACCGGATGGATGTGCGTATTCTCCTGGTCAGCGGCATGGTGCTGTTCGGCGGCGCCTCGCTCCTGATGGCCGGGGTGGGCCGCGACACGCCGTTCTGGACGCTGGCCATCTGGCTCGTCTACAGCCGCATCGGCCTCAGTCTTGTCATGCCGACCGCCATGCGCACCACTATCCGCGATCTGCCGCCCATGCTGCTCGCCTCGGGATCGGGCGCGCTCAACTTTCTGCTTCAGCTTGGCGGAGCCTTCGGCGTCAACGGACTGGCCGTTCTCCTGCAGCAGCGCACGGCCTATCACGGCGAGACCCTGGCCAGCGTCACCCATGAGGCGGGGCCGAATGTTCTTTACACTCACCATCTCTTGAGCGATGAACTGACCCGCGTCGGCGTTGCGGAGCTTGAGGCGTTTTCCATGGCCTTCGGCATGCTCGGTCAGATGATCGGCGGCATGGCACAGATCCTGGCCTTCCGCGACTGCTTCTTCGTCGTGGGTGTGGTGTTCATCGCTGGCGTGCTGCTGATCGCGGGCCTGCCGCGTCACCAAGTCCAAGTGCGCGCGCAATAGAACGGGTGCGGATCAGGCCAGAGTGGCCTTGACCCCCGGCGGCAGACCCTTGCGGGCCGGGTTCGGTGCAAAACACTCGTTAAGCGCGGCGCCCAACTGTTCCAACACCGCGGTCCAGTCGGCCTCCGGGGTCTTCAATTCACGCAGGTGCACCATCAGGCTGCATGTCATGCCGACGCACAGGCCGTCCAGAAAATCGTCCAGATCCTCGCTGCGCAGGGCGCCGAAAACGGTGTGGCCGAACAGGAGATCACGGCGCACCGCCATATAATCATCTGTAAACGGTGTGATCTTGAGGAACTTCCGCCCCTCGACGCTAATCCCGACCTGGGGCGCGGCATTCGTGAAATCGGCCCCATCTTGGATGCTGCTGCCCGCGCCGTTGACCCCCTCCCATTCCATCCGTTCCATGAGGACCGCCAGAAGCGCCTTGCCGAGAATGATGCCTGTGTCCTCCAGCACCACATGGCTGGAGGAGAGCTTGGTGGCCTTGAAGGTCAGGTCGATCGAAAATCCGGCCCGGGCACAGATCAAATCGAGAATGCGCGGCAGATCGGCGACATCGATGGACGGATTGACATCGAGGGCCACACGGGATGTGCGCTCATTGCCGAAGCGGACCTTGAGGCGGGTCTCGCTCTCGGCCGTCAGGCGCACGAGTTCGGCATGGTCGCGGGAGGCGCTCACGGTACGGATGACCCCGTCGCCCTGTTCAAAGGCCGGCTTTTCCGTCGCGCGTTCGGTGACGGCCGAGGGTGTGTGGTCCGCCGGAAGCGGATAGAGCCGGCTCAGGGCAATGCCGAGCGCCCGATAGGCGCCTTCCCAGGTGTGGTGCGGATCCTCGAAGGCACAGATGCGCATGTCGATGCGCGCCTGGAGGCCCTCGGCGAGACCGTCCAGAAGCGCGATCAGCGGCGCGCCGCTGTCGATCTGCTCGCAGCGGCTTTCCAGAAACAGCGTGCTGTCCACCGTGTCGATGGCGGACAGATGCGCGCCGGTCTCGCCATCGAGATCGACCATGACCTCGGCGCTGCCATCGTCGATCATGCCCAGGGCGGCGGCTTGGCGTGCTGTCGGCTCGAACCGGGCGATCGCCGAACCGACCGCGGCGCCCAATTCATGCCAGCGGGTGTCCGGCCAGGTCAGATCGATCCCCGTACCCAGTCGCCAGGCGATATGTTCGATCATATGGCTGACGAAATCATTCGGTGTCAGGATCGTCTTATCGCGGACCGCGCCGGGTTTCAGTGTCACGTGATAGGGGCCGAACGCGGCATAGACCACATCCGTGCTGTCGGCGGCTTCCAATTCGTTGACCGATGCGCCGCCGGTGGCCACGCCAATGACGAAACAGCCGGCGTCCCGGCCGGCCTTGGTGCCGGGAAGCGAGTCCTCAATCACCACGCAATCGGCCGGATCGAGGCCCAATGCCTTCGCCCCCGCCAGATAGGGATCCGGCGCAGGCTTTTTGCGCAGCCCGTCAATGTCGTTGCCGATCACGGCGTCGAATTGATCGCGCAGCCCGGCGCTCATCAGCGTGGCTTCGATATGGGCCGTCGCATTGTTCGACACCACGGCCTGTTTCAGCCCGGCATTGCGGGCCGATGCGAGCACCTGACTGATGCGGGGCGTAAGCGGATAATCGGTCCGCAGCCGCTTCTGATCATACTCGGTGATCAGCTTGGCCATGTCGTCGGCGCCGATCTCGATGCCGGCCTCGCGCGCCAGATAGGGGAAGAAATCCTCGATGGCGAGATGAAAGCCCCGCCGGATCACGTCCCGGCTCAACGCGACCTCGCGGCCCGCATATTTGGACATCAATGGTGCGCAGACGGCAAAATCAAGCTGGATCGAATCGATCAGCACACCATCCATATCCCACAAGAGGCCTTGGGTGCCGTCGGGCAGGCGCAGCGCGGTCAGGTCGATCATGATGCGGTCTTTCAGGACGGGGTACGGGCGGTGCGGTAGCGCAGCGCCGCGGCGTGGGAGGGAAAGCCTTCATAGTCGGCCAGTTTCAATGCCGGACCGGCCAGAGCCTTATAGCCTTCCTCGGTGATATAGCCGATCGAAGTGCGCTTGGTGAAATCATGCACGGTCAGGCAGGAGGCGGTGCGGGCATGGCCACCGGTCGGCAGGATTGCGTTCACGCCGAGGCTGAAATTGCCGATGGTGATCGGCGCATGGGGGCCGAGCAGAATTTCTCCGGCGTGCTTGAGTTTCTGCATCACGGCCATCGGATCGCGGGTCAGCACCTCCAGATGCTCCGGCGCGAACAGGTTGGTGAACGC
Source organism: uncultured Alphaproteobacteria bacterium (assembly GCA_964531285.1). Classification (GTDB taxonomy): domain Bacteria; phylum Pseudomonadota; class Alphaproteobacteria; order JAJFIK01; family JAJFIK01; genus CAZHDI01. The sequence goes on from CAZHDI010000031.1 coordinate 13,503, forward strand.
AATAGAGTCGTCCAGCGACCGGGTGCGGACGATCCCGCCATATGTGGCGAAAACCGAATGAATGAACCCGCGCCGCTGCTCCGGCAACGCGTCGGCAAGTGCCGCGAGACGTCCGGCCACACCCTCGGCCACCGCTGCGCTATGGGTTACCAGCAGGGCGGTCGAGTCCGGTCCATGCTCGGCCTCGATCAGAAGATCCCGGGCGGCAATGTCCGGATCCGCGGTTTCATCGCACAAAATGACGGACTCGGACGGCCCGGCCGGAATGCCCGGGTCGATGCGGTCGGACAGCAGACGCTTGGCGGCCGTGACATATTGATTGCCCGGGCCGAGGACCTTGTCGGCGCGCGGTACCGACTGGGTCCCATAAGCCAGGGCGGCGATGGCCTGGGCCCCGCCGATCCGGTAAATCTCTGTGTGACCGGCCAGATGCGCACCGTAACAGGTCGCGGCATCCACGCCGCCGTCCGGCGTCGGCGGGGTTACGATCACCACGCGCGGGACCTTGGCGACCGCCGCGGGAATGCCCAGCATCATCATAACGGACGGGAACGCGCCTTTGCCGCGCGGCACATAAAGCGCCATCGTATCGATCGGGGTGATCTTTTCGCCGGCGAACACGCCCGGCTGGATCTCCTCGAACCAGACGCTGGTCGGCATCTGGGCTTCGTGGAACTTGCGGATATTCGCCGCGCAGGCGTCCATCGCGGCCTTGAGTTCGGGATCGAGGCTGGCAATGGCGGCTTCACGCTCGGCATCGGTGACGCGCAAGGGGCGGTCGCCCAGATCCACCTTGTCGAATTCCGCGGTGAACCGGCGCAGCGCTTCGTCGCCATGATCGCGCACGCCCGCAAGGATGATCTCGACAGTCGGCTTGATGCCGCTGATATCGGTTTCCGACCGGCGCAGCACGCGCTCAATGGCGGGCGTCACCTCGCCCGTATACTCAAAAGTGTTGATCTGCATGGGTGCCATAGGGTTGTGGGGCCGGGCACGCAAACGCCGGGCCGCCCGGTTGTTTCGCACAGCCCGGCAAGCTAGCACTCCTGGCGCATTCCTCAAGGGCGGCGCCCGATGGCCGCCGGACTTCAGGCCTGATCGGCGTTATAGGCATCCCAATAGGGTTGGCGCAGTTCGCGCTTCAGGATTTTGCCCGAGCCCGTGCGCGGGATCTCTTCCATGAAGGAAATCGAGCGCGGGACTTTGTACCCGGCCAAATGGTCGCGGGCATAGGCTTGGATCCCCTCGGCGGTGAGGCCGCTGCCGGGGCGGATCACCACAACCGCGTGGACCGCCTCGCCCCATTCCTCATTGGGAATACCGAACACGGCCACATCCATGATGTCGGCATGGTGTTCCAGGGCATCCTCGATCTCGGCCGGATAGATGTTCACGCCACCGGAAATGATCATATCTTTCTTCCGGTCGCAGATATAAACGAAGCCTTCCTCATCCCGGTAGGCGATGTCGCCCACGGTCTGCATGTCCTCGCGCCGGTCTTCCTCAAACTTGTCATGGGCCTTGTAATAGGTCGAAAAAACGTTCTTGCTGCGGACATAAAGCTCGCCCGGTTGATTGGGCGCGGTGACTTCGCGGCCCTCATCGTCGAAAAGGATGATCTCCACCCCCGGCGCGGGCCGCCCGCAGGAGCCGGGTTTCGTGAGCTGATGTTCCGGGCGCAGGATCGTGTTCACGCCCAATTCCGTCGAGCCATAGACCTCGAACAGCGAATTGGTGGGGAACCGCGACAGATAGAGTTTCTTCAGGGCGAAGGACCAGGGCGCGGCATTGGCAATCATGATCCGCATGCTGCTGACATCGTATTTCTTGGCGACGGCTTCTTCGAGCTGGCAGATCCGGCGGATCGGCGTCGGGGCCGCGAAGGTGCTCGTGCAGCGGTATTTCTCGACAAGGCGCAGCCAGTCCTCGGCATCGAATTTGCGCTGAAGTACCGCCGTATTGCCAAGCGTCTGGGAGATCGCGAGAAATCCGCCGGGTCCGGAATGATAAAGCGGGCCGGTGGTCAGATAGACATCGTCATTGGTGTAGCCGATTTCCATGACCATCTGGGCCAGGAGTTCGGGGTCTCCGGTGCGCGGGCGCACCGCGCCTTTCGGCTTGCCGGTCGTGCCCGAGGTGTAGATCATGGTCTGGGCGGTGTCGTCCTGGGGCGGCGGCAGCGGCGAGGGATCGGCTGCGGCGATCGCGCCGTTCGCATCGAGCATGTCCTTGCCCGGACGGCCGTCGAACACGAGAATGGTCTTGAGCTTCGGTGTGCGCGGACGGATGGTCTCGAACAACGGCACGAATTCGGCGTCGATAAAGGCAATCTCGGCGTCCGAATTATCGACGACAAAGGCTGCTTCATCCGGGGTCAGACGGTAATTGAGCGGAACCGATACCGCGCCCGTTTTGCGCGCCGCATGGCCGAAGGCGACGATCCAGGGCGAGTTCTGGCCGCAGGCGATCATTTTGACGCCCTTGCCCGCCCCATGGCCTTGCAGCACCCGGCCGAGCCGGTTGGCGTTGGCTTCGAGATCCGCGAAAGTCCACTGAATAACCGTGCCGTCCGGCCGGTCGTCGATAATCGACACTTTGGAGCCGAGCGCTCCGGCCAGAAGGGTCAGGCCATCGGCGGCGGGGGCCTCAGTCATGGTCGCGTCCTCCAATCACGGTTCTTCGTCATTGCCTTGAGTGTCCGCCGGGCCCGGGCGCCCCGTCAACCGCCGATCCGCGCCATTGGTTACAGATCGGCGAGCCAGGCAAGCAGACGCACGGTCACCGCGTCGGGGCGTTCCTGTTGGGTCCAATGCCCGCAACCGTCGAGCAAAACCGCGTCGCGCAGGTCGGTCACATGGCGTTTCATCACCTTGATGGGATCGCTGCCGGGCACCATGCGAAAGGCGAGATCCTTCGTCCCGCCGATGAACAGCGCCGGCTGGTCGATCGTCCGGTTCCGATGGGGGTCGAGGAACGCAAAGTCGCGCCGATGATTCCGGTAGCGGTTCAGCGGGCCGCGCAGGCCGGATCGGGAGAACTCGGCCACGTAATAATCGAGATCGTCCGGGGTCAGCCAGGCCGGAAACGGGTCGGGATCGGGCAGGCGGTCCAGAAGGCGCGCGCCATGGGGCTTGTCGGCCGGCCAGGTGCCCTTGGGCGCATCGCCGCTGATCGCATAATAGAATTTGCGCAAGAAGGCGGGGATGTCGGCTTCGAGGTCCGCCTCGGCCACGCCCTCGTCCTGGAAATACACCTGATAAAAGAACAGGCCCTTCTTGGTGAATGCGTCATCGACGAGGTCGATAAAGGGGCGCGGCGGCACGCCGGTATAGGGCACCGACAGCGCGGCAACGGCTGCGACCTTGTCCGGATACAGAAGAGCGGTGTTCCAGACGATGGGCGCGCCCCAATCGTGACCCACAAGGATCGCGCGTCCTCCGCCCATCGCGTCGGCGATGCCCGCCACATCCGCGGTCATCTGGGCCATATCGTAGGCCTCGATTTCAAACGGCTTGTCGGACCCGCCATAGCCGCGCACATCGATGGCGCAGACCTGATAGCCCGCTTCGGCAATCGGCCCCATCTGATGGCGCCAGGAATACCAGGATTCCGGGAAGCCATGGACCATGACCACAAGGGGGCCGTGTCCCAGAAGCGCGGCCCGCAGATGGATCCCATTGGTCCGTATCAGAACGAATTCAGCCTCGGTCCTCATGGCGTCCGCCTCCCTTATGAAGGGCAAGAGCCGTTCTGGAGATGCACCGGCGATGGCTCACGTCCAAAAGGTCTCTCACCAGGTGTCGATCATCGGGCGTTTCTTTCCGGTGCGCGGGCTTGGCGCGGGCACGCTGGCAAGGCCGCGGAGGATCCAGGCCCGTGTGTCGGCCGGGTCGATCACCGCGTCGATCTCCAGATAGCTCGCCATGTTGGTGGCCTTGCCGCGCTCATAGGATTTGGCCACCAGATCCTTGAACAGGGCCTCCTGGGCCTCGGGCGAGCCGGCGGCCTCCAATTCCTTGCGGTAGCCGAGCCGCACCGCGCCCTCAAGGCCCATGCCGCCGAATTCCCCGCTCGGCCAGGCGATGGTGAACACGCTTTCATGAAATCCGCCGCCGGTCATGGTCTGGGCGCCCAGACCGTAGCCCTTGCGCAGGACCACCGCGAAGACCGGCACGGTCAGGCTGGCGGCGGTCACGAACATGCGCGCGGCATGGCGCACCAGCCCGGTTTTCTCCGCCTCCGGACCGACCATGATGCCGGGCGTGTCGCACAAGGAGACGAGGGGCACGTCGAACGCGTCGCACAATTGCATGAAGCGCGCGGCCTTATCGGCGCCGTCGGAGTCGATCGCGCCGGCCAGATGCATGGGATTGTTGGCGATAAGGCCGAAGGGCCGGCCCTCGATGCGTATGAGCGCGGTGATCATGCCGGGCGCGAAGTCCCGCCGTAATTCGATCACTGAGCTATCATCGGCGAGAAGGGCGATCAGCGTGCGGATATCGTAGACCCGCAGGCGGTTTTCCGGTATCGCGTGGCGCAGGAGGCGCTGATCGGCGCAGGTCCAGTCGCCGATGGGGCCCTGGAAACAGGACAGGATCCGCTTGGCTGCGGTGACCGCCTCGGCCTCGTCCTCGACCGCCAGATCCACCACACCGTTCGCGGTCTGCACATCGATGGGGCCGATGTCCTCGGGCTTGAATACGCCCAGACCGCCGCCTTCGATCATGGCCGGCCCGCCCATGCCGAGATTGGCATTGCGGGTGACAATGGTAATGTCCGAACACCCCGCAAAAGCGGCATTGCCCGCAAAACACCGGCCTGACGTTATCGAGAGGCGGGGCATGAGGCCGCTCAGGCGGGCATAGGCCGCGAAGCTGGGCACATCGAGCCCGGCCACGCTGTTGGAATCCGTATCGCCCGGCCGGCCGCCGCCGCCTTCGGTGAAGAACACCACGGGCGCGCGCCAGCGCTCGGCAAGGCTCAGCAGGCGGTCGGTTTTTTTATGATTGAACGCGCCTTGGGTTCCGGCCAGCACCGTATAATCATAGGACATGATCAGGGTGCGGGCGGTTTCTTCCGGAAATTGAGCGCCGTTGATGCTCCCGAACCCGCCGATGAGGCCGTCCGCCGGCGTCTTTTCGATCAGATCCTCGATGGACCGGCGCCGCCGTTGAGCGGCCACCGCGAGGGCGCCATATTCGATGAAGGTGCCGGGATCGCACAGGTCGTCGATATTCTCGCGCGCGGTGCGCTGGCCGGTCTTGCGCCGGCGGGCCACCGCATCGGGGCGGTGCTCATCGAGCCCGTAGGCATGGCGCGCGCGCACCTCCGCCAGATCGGCCCGGATATGATCCGGATCCGGCGCGGTGCCCTCCGCCGCTAGATCCCGGCCGATATCGGCGGGCTCGATATAGGCGAGGGCTGCGGCTTCCAGTACAGTCTCGCCGGGGGCGGCCATGTGTTTACGGACGATCCCGCTGACCGGCGCCGCGATCACATGCTCCATCTTCATGGCTTCCAGAATGCACAGGGGCGCACCGGCATGGACCGCGGCGCCTTCGTCCGCTTGCCATTGCGCCAGGGTGCCTTGCATGGGCGCGGGCACCGGGGTCGTGCCGGAGGGTGCATCGGCGAACCGATCGGATGGGGCCGGCGTGCTGCTTGCCGTGCTGAAGAACGGGTCGGCGGCATCGCTCTGACCGGCGATCAGGTCGGGCGCGAGCGTCTCGACGGTCGTTGTATCGAAGCGGCCCTCGCGGATCTCCGGCCGGGCCAGGAGTGTGCGCAGAACGGCCAGATTGGTGCCCACGCCCTCGATCCGCGTGTCATCAAGCGCGCGCCGCAGCCGTGCGCAGGCAGCCTCAAACGATGGCTGGCGGTCATGGACGATCATCTTGGCCAGGAGCGAATCGAAACCGGGATGGGTCGTGTACCCCGCATAGCCGTGGCCGTCGACCCGGATGCCTGGGCCCGTGGCGGGTTCATAGACGCTCAGCGTGCCGCCTTTGGGGCGGACCGACCCGTCCTTGGCCAGATGCTCGGTGTTGATACGCGCCTGGATCGCAAAGCCCGCCGGGGCCGGGATATCGGCCTGGGACAACCCAAGGTCTGCGAGGGTGGCGCCACCGGCGAGGGCAATCTGCGCGCGCACAAGATCGACGCCGGTGACTTCCTCGGTGACCGTGTGCTCGACCTGAAGGCGCGGATTGGCCTCGATGAAGACAAAGCTCCCGGACCCGTCATTGCGCACGAGAAATTCGACCGTACCCGCCCCTTTGTAGCGCACAGCCTGCCCCAGACTCACCGCCGCATCGCAGAGCCGGGCGCGCAAGGCCGGGTCCAGGGCGGGGGCCGGGGCGATCTCCACTATCTTTTGGTGCCGGCGCTGAAGCGAGCACTCCCGCTCGCCCAGATGGCTGACCGCACCCGTGCCGTCGCCCAGGATCTGCACTTCGATATGGCGGGCCTGGGGGATGTATTCTTCGACATAAAGATCGCCGCGCCCGAAGGCGTTCAGCGCTTCGCCTTCACAGCGGGCAAAGACGTCGATCAGATCGGCGTCCGTTCGGGCCGCGCGCATGCCGCGTCCGCCGCCGCCGTAAAGGGCCTTGAGCATCACCGCGCCGCCGGGGCCGAGGTCGGCGAGAAAGGCCCGCGCGGCGTCCAACGACACCGCGCCGTCGGAGCCCTTGGCCACCGGTACGCCGGTATCCCGGGCGACCTGCCGGGCCGCGCGTTTATCGCCGAACAGGGCCAGGGTGTCGGGCGCCGGTCCGATGAAGATCAGGCCCGCCTCGGCGCAGGCCGCGGCGAAATCCGCCCGCTCGCTCAAAAAGCCATAACCGGGATGGACCGCGCCGCAACCCGCCGTCCGGGCCGCTTCGACGATCGCCGCGCCGTCCAGATAGGCCGCCGCGCCCTGGCCGGGGATGACCAGCGCCTCATCGGCCCGGCGCACATGCAGACAGCGCGCATCGTCCCGGGGAGATACCGCCACGGCGGCCGCGCCCATGGCCTGGGCGGCACGCGCGATCCGGATGGCGATTTCGGCCCGGTTGGCGATCAGAATGCGGGCGATGGACATGGTGCCTCCCTGTCTCGCGGCGGCTGGCGCGCCGGTTCAGGGGCCATCTTACGGCATCTGGGGCCGCCGCCCATGGTCTCCGTGCGGGCGCCGTGCCGTCACTGGCAGGCCAGGGCCAGACGCTCGGTCTGCTCGGCCAGGGTTTCGGCGGCCGTGCTCAAGGGATCGATGAAGCTCGCGGCGGGCGCGGTGTCGAGATCGACGAGATCCACATCCTGGAGCCAGGCCGGATCGCAGGCGAGCGACCGGTGGCAGGCTTCGATGGGTCCGGCAAGGGCGGCAAATTGCTGAGCCACCGCGGCCATG
>CAZHDI010000031.1:20992-31162 GCA_964531285.1 uncultured Alphaproteobacteria bacterium
ATGCCGTTCCAGGTCAGGCGCTCGGCGGTGAGCGCCAGGGCGCCGATGCGGGCATTGAGGGCGATCACGGCGGGCGTCTCGATGGGCGCTGCCGTGAGTGCGCCGTCGAGGGCGGCGAGCCCTTCGGTCAAGGATTGAGCCTCATCCCGCTGGCGTTCGGCCATCCGCGCCGCGGTCAGCCGGCGGCTCAGGACACCCGCTTGCACACGGACGGTTTCAGCGGCGCGCAGGCTGGCCTGGCTTTCATCACAAGGGCGTGGTGGGCAAGCGGCCGCGCAACTGCCTGCAACCCGGTCATAGGCCGTGCCGACCCGTTCCAGGCTCCCGGCGACGCTGATCAAACCGTCCCCTTGCGTCGCGCACAGATCGGCTGCGTCGAAATTGACGGTGAGATCGGGACCGGCACCGGCGCGCGGCCGGGCCGCGTCCGGCAATACGCTAAGGCGTGCGCGTTCCCGGTCATAGGCCTCAAGAAGGGCGGCTTTGGCCGGTGAAGCACTTGCATCCTGCGCAAGGGCGGCGCGCAGCGGATCACCCTCCGGATCGTATGCCGGCACGACGGCGGCCGCGATGGATTGCGGCGCGTCGCGTCGGTCCGCACCCGGTTCGTCGGGTCCGGCGGTATCCGGCCCCTCGCCGCAGGCGGCAAGCCCCAGACCGAGAGCGATCAAGACACTGAGCAAGCATACGCGGATCATCGCATCGTCTCCAGTGAGCCGGGCGGCGGGTGCGTCAGCGCGCGGCCGGGCGATAGGTTTCCACGGGCTCGGCCACGACAAAGCGGGCCACGGCGTCATAAGGCGCGCGGGCCGGATCGTCGGTTCCGGCCAGTTCGGCCAGAAGCAAGCGGATCCGGGCCTCCGGCGCCGCCATGTTGCGGGTCAGCCAGTCGAGATCGCTTGCCCCCGCATCGGCCCGGCCATAGGCGGGATCCTGCGGATCGGCAAGGCGCGCGGCGAGATCCAGCGCGAAGGCCTCATAGATCATCTGCTCGAAACTTTGTCCGTGGACGGGTGCAATCTCGGCGTTCACGAAATCCGCCCATTGCCAGGAGCGGCGCGCCAGATCCGCCCGCACCGCCCTTAAGGCCACCAGCGTCGCACGTAAGTCCGCGGCGAGTTGGGCGCGGTCGGCATCCGGATCCTCAAGGGCCGTCTCGATGCGGCCGGCCTCGAACACCGCGGCGCTCAAATGCATGAGCCAGAGCCGGCGCATCGACAGGCGCAGATTGTAAAGGCCCCAGCGCTGGAGCTTGTCTTCCCAATCGTCGATCCGGCCGATCTGACCCGCATTGCGGCGGTGCGATCCCGCGGCCCGGCGCAGTTCGGAAATCCATTCGCGGAAGTCGTCATGTTCCCGGTGGGCTTCGCGCCCGGTGATCGGCGCGGTCACCGCGCCCGGCACGTAAGCCGCCTCGAAGGCGGCGGCGAGACGGCGCGCGGCCACCAGATTGGCGCTGAGGTCCTGATCGGCCCGGCGATAGAGTTCGGCGAAGGCGGGCACCGGATCGGCGCCGGCGGTCTGGGCGCTGTCATGGGCCGAGCCCATCATCTGCACCGGGTCCGTCTCGGCGCGGGCGCTGGGCGACAGCCCTGTGGTGGCCACCAATCCGGCGATGGCCGCGATCCAAATCCAAGCCGACCGTCGTGCCGCGTGTCCCATGATCTTGCACCCCTTGATCGGTCCCATGCGCCGCGCGGCGCAGACTAATTCCGGGACCGGCAAAGGGGAAGCGGCTTTTCGTGCCGCCAACGCTCGGCTCACGCCAATTCGAACAGCAGGGCGCGGTCATAGGGGCGGATATCGCCGAGCCGCCCCTCGCGCAGGATCTGCGGCAGGTCGGGATTGGCGATGAGCGCCCGGCCGATGGCCACCATGTCGAACTCGCCCGCGTTGAAGCGGGCCATCAGCTCGTCGAGCTTGGCTTCGTCGGTCCTGGCCGGCGGGGTGTCGCCATAGGTGGTGATGAAATCCGTATCGAGAGCGATGGACCCGACCGTGATCGACGGCTTGCCGGTCAGCTTCTTGGCCCAGCCCGCGAGATTGAGGTCCGAGCCCTCGAACTCCGGCTGCCAGAACCGCCGGGTCGAACAATGGAACGCGTCGGCGCCGGCGTCGCTCAACGCCCCGAGAAAGGCCTCCAACTCCTGGGGCGATTGGGCGAGCTTTGCCTCATAGTCCTGCTGCTTCCATTGGGAAAAGCGCAGGATGATCGGATAATCCGGCGTCGTGGCCTCGCGCACCGTCCGGATGACTGCCCGCGCGAAGGCGGTGCGGCCCACCATGTCGCCGCCATAAAGATCGCTGCGCTCATTGGTGCCGTTCCAGAAGAACTGGTCGATCAGGTAGCCATGGGCGCCGTGGATCTCGACGCCGTCAAAGCCCAGCGCCAGCGCGTTGCGGGCCGCTTCGGCATAGGCGTCGAGCGTGGCGGCGATATCCGCATCGTCCATGGCCCGGCCCTGGGGCTTGCCCGGTTTGAACAGGCCCGACGGGCTCTTGCTTTCGACATCGGGAAAGCCCGCGCGGTCCGGCCGGCGCACCGCGCCGACGTGCCAGATCTGCGGGAAGATCTTGCCGCCTACGCTGTGTACCGCCTCGACGACCCGGCGCCAGCCGTCAAGCGGCAGGTCGCCGGCCAGTTTCGGAACATTCGGGTCGGGCGAGGAGGCCATGTCGGACAGGGTGACCCCTTCGGTGATGATCAGGCCGACGCCATTGGCCGCGCGCGCCTTGTAATAGGCGGCGACATTCTCGCCAGGGGTTTGTTCCGGGCTGAATGACCGGGTCATGGGGGCCATGGCGATGCGGTTCGGCACCTCCACGGTGCGCAGACGGAAGGGCGTGAACAGCGGCTCGAACGAGGTCATGGCAGGCTCCCGGGCTCTGGTCGCGGCGGTGACTGATCGTCAGATCCGCTCTCAAGGACCGTGATCATGGGCGCACGTTCGGCGCTTGCCAAGGGTGCCCGCCGTCCTGCGGGCCCTGTGGACCCTCGCTCATCCCGGAAAAGTCCACTAGGCTTTAGGGCGTATGGTGGATTTGCGCTCTTAACCGGGCCAGGGCCGCCAGTGACAGCCGCCAGAGGGGACGAATGAGCGGCTGGTCCGATAAAAACAGGAGGGGAGACCGCCATGGAGCCGAGATCGAGCGCATCCGCTGCGACCTTTGGGTCGCCGACCACAGGTTACGGGACAAAATCCTACCGGAGTTACGTCCTGTTCTCGCTGCTGCTGGTCTACACCTTCAACTTCATCGACCGCATCCTGATCGGCGTGGTCGCCGAGCCGTTGATCCAAGAGTTTCAGTTGCTCGACTGGCAATTCGGCTTGCTGTCCGGCTTCGGCTTCGCGCTGCTTTACACGATCATGGGCATTCCCATCGCCCGGCTTGCCGAACGCTGGAACCGCGTGGCGATCATTTCGATCTGTCTCGCGTTGTGGTCGCTGATGACCGCGCTGTGCGGCTTTGCCACCAGCTTCTGGATGCTGCTGTTGTTCCGGATCGGCGTCGGCATCGGCGAGGCCGGCTGCACGCCGCCCGCCAATTCGCTGATTGCCGATTACTTCATTCCCCGGACCCGCTCCACCGCGCTCGGTATTTACGCCATGGGCGTCACCCTTGGGGGCGTCCTCGCCAATCTGTTCGGTGGCCCCATTGCCGAGGCGCTGTCCTGGCGTGATGCGTTCATCTATCTCGGCGTGCCGGGCATCATGTTTGCCGTCATCTTCCGTATGACCATCAAGGAGCCGCCCCGCGGCTTCACCGATCCGCCGGATGCCCCAAAGATCGAGCGGGCCGGATTCGGCGAGGCGCTGCGCGAGCTGGCCTCTAAGACGACGTTCTGGACCATGACGGCGGGGGCCACCTTCGCGGCCTTCATCGGCTATGGGGTGCAGAACTTCCAAAGCCCTTATCTTCAGCGCAATCTGGACCTGAGCGTCGGCGAGGCGGCGGTGCAGTTTAATGTACCGATCGGGCTGGCGTCGGCTTTCGGAACCTTCCTGCTCGGCTGGATCGTCGAGAAGATCGCGCCGCGTCACCCCAATGCGATTGCCTGGCTGCCGGGGCTCGGCCTGTTGCTTGCCGTGCCGTTCTATGTGGTTGGCTTCAACACCGATACGCCCTGGCTGGCGCTGGTGTGTCTGTGCATCGCCGGACTGGTGAAATACGGCTATCTGACCGCGCAATACTCGATCGGTCAGGGCGTGGTGAACATGCGCACCCGCGCGACCGCCATCGCGATCCTGCTGTTCGTGGTCAATTTGCTGGGCTATGGGCTCGGGCCGCTGTTTGTCGGCTTCGTCAGCGACTTGACCATCGGCCAGGTTCTCAGTGCGTCCCAGTTCGCCGATACGCTGACGTTGACCGCTTGCAAGGGCGATTTGAGCGGATTGACCGATGCGCAGGTGACGCTCTGTGCCGACGCGAATGCGAGCGGGATGCGGGTCGCCATGACCACCGTGTCGCTGCTCTATATTGCGGCCTCCGCGTTCTTTTTCTTGTCGGCGCGGACGTTACAAAAAGATCTGGTGGCGCGGTAAGCGCCGCCAAGGCAACCACCGAAAAGGCAGCCCCTTCCCCCGGGGGCTGCCGGAGAGGATCGGCCATGACCTTCACGATGCCGCCCTTGTCCTCCCCGCTGATCCCGGAGGACATTGCCAACCCGGAAGCCTTTACCGACCCGGATGCGGTCGATGCCTTGTTCGCGCAGTTGCGCCGGGACGATCCGGTGCCGCTTGTGCGCCCGGAGCATTACCGCCCGTTCTGGCTGCTGACGAAATACCAGGACATCATGGAGGTCGAGGCCCAGCCGGAGCTGTTCCTCAGCGAGCCGCGCACCGTGCTGCTGCCCGAGATCCAGGAACAGCGCAATCTGGAGACCTTCGGCACCGTCAACGGCGTGCGGACCCTGGTCCAGATGGACAATCCGGATCATGCCGCCTATCGCGCCCTGACCGAAAGCTATTTCAAGGGCCAGAACCTGATGCGCCTCCAGGGGCAGGTCGCCGATATCGCGCGCACCTTCATCGATCATATGGCCGGGCTCGGCGGGTCGGCGGACTTCGCCAGCGATGTGGCGTTCCTTTATCCCTTGCGCGTGATCATGCTGATTCTGGGCATTCCGCAGGAAGACGAACCGCGCATGCTCAAACTGACCCAGGAGTTGTTCGGCGGGTCGGATGAGGAGTTTCAGCGCGAGACGGATGCGGAGGATCCGCTGGCCGAGGTGATCACCGAGTTCATCACCTTCTTCACCGCGATTACGGCGGACCGGCGCGCCAATCCGCGCGATGATCTGTCGTCGGTCATCGCCAATGGACGGATCGATGGTGCGCCCATCGGCGAGTTCGAGGCGATGTCCTATTACATCATCGCGGCGACCGCCGGCCATGACACCACAAGCGCGACAACGGCCGGCGGGATGCTGGGTCTGCTTCAGTTCCCGGACGAACTGACCAAACTCAAGGCGGATCTGTCGCTGGTGCCCAGTGCCATCGACGAATTCGTGCGCTGGGTGACGCCGGTCAAGCATTTCATGCGGACCGCGACCCAGGACTATGAGATCCGGGGCCGGACCATCCGGGCGGGCGAGTCCGTCATGCTGCATTATCAGTCGGCCAACCGGGACGAGGAGGTCTTCGACGACCCGTTCGTTCTCAAGGTCGACCGGCGGCCGAACCGGCATCTGGCATTTGGGCACGGACCGCATATCTGTCTGGGCCGCTTTCTGGCCCTGATGGAGATGCGGGCGTTTTACAATGAGTTGATCCCCCGCCTCGATCATATCGAACTGGCCGGGCTCCCGGAATTCTCCCAATCCTATTTCGTCAGCGGTCTGAAGCACCTGCCGGTCCGCTACCGGATGCGCTGAGCCGCCTTTCCGGGGCCGGGGCCCCGGTTTGGGTCCGGCCCGCTCTCGCCGTACACTGGCTCCTCGCGAATCACGCCGGGGGCGACAGCAAGGCGAGGATGACGATGGACTTCATGAGCATGGATCTGCTGATCGCGGCAGCGTTGGGCCTTTTGGCCGGCGGGGCCTTGGGCGCGCTTTTGATGAGCGGGCGCGGCGCGGCGGCGCGGGCGGGCCTTCAGGGCGAGCTTGATGAGGTGCGCCGGCGGGTTGCCGAGGCGCATACCGCGCTCAAAGTGGCCGAGAACGACCGCGATCATTTCAAGGCGGCAGGCGACCAGCGGGTCGATGAGATCGCCGAGTTGCGCCGGACCGAGGCCGCCATGCGCGGCCAGCTGGCCGAAGCCGACCGGACCATCACCGAGGCCAAGACGGCGCTGACCAAGGAGCGCCAGGCGCACGAAGAAAAGATCCGTGAGCTGACCGGTGTGCGTGAGGGGATCGAAAAGAACCTTGCCGTCCTCGCCAACGATCTTCTGGAGAAAAACGCCGACGGCTTCATGAAGCGCGCCAAGGAGTTTTTTGAAGGCCAGAACAAGCAGAGCAAGGAGAGCGTCGAGACCCTGGTCAAACCGATCGGCGAGGCGCTCAAGACCTATCAGGACAAGCTCGGCGAGATGGAACAGGCCCGCAAGACCGACGAGGGCGCCATCAAACAGGAACTCAAACAGCTTGCCGAGACCCATCTGCGGCTCAATGTCACCACGTCGAATCTCGTGAATGCGCTGCGCTCGGCGCCCAAGACCCGCGGGCGTTGGGGCGAGCAGCAGCTCAAAACCGTGCTCGAAATGGCCGGCATGATGGAGTATGTCGATTTCCTGACCGAATATTCCGTGGACGGTGAAGAGGGGCGCAAGCTGCGGCCCGATGTGGTCCTGCGTCTTCCCGGCGGGCGCCAGATCGTCGTCGATGCCAAGACGCCCATGTCGGCCTATCTCGATGCGGTTGAAGCCGTCGATGAAGAGACCCGCGAGGCTAAGCTCAAGCTTCATACCCAGCAGATGCGCACCCATGCCCAGCAATTGGGCTCCAAACAGTATTGGGATTTGCTGGCCGAAGCCCCGGACTTCGTGGTGATGTTCGTGCCCGGCGACAATCTTTATTCCGCCGCGATCGAGCGGGATCCGGATCTGTTCGAATTTGCCTATGACCGTCAGGTGATCATCGCGACACCGACGACTTTTCTCGCGCTGGCCAAGGCGATTGCGTTCGGCTGGCGCCAGGAGCGGGTCTCCCAGAATGCCCAGAAGGTGCTGACCGAGGGGGGCGAATTGTACAGGCGGCTTCAGGGGCTGGGCAAGAAGATGGTGTCGATGACCAAGGCGCTCGATACCACCGTGGCCCGGCACAATGATTTCGTGGCCTCGCTCGAGAGCCGGGTCCTGCCCCAGGGGCGCAAGCTGCACGAGATGGGCATTGCGACGAGCGTGGACGACATTCCCGAACTGGCCCAGGTCGAGAAACTGCCGCGCCATGCCACCGGGCGCGATCTCGATCTATCCGAAGACGGAACGCCGGACGACGATACGCCGGAGGCGGACTCGCCGGATCTGTTGACCGGGTCTCATGGTTAGGATGCGTCAGCGCGCCTGACCGTCAACCAGGATCACGCGGAAATCGTTCACATTGGTGCCGGTGACGCCGGTGATCAGCGCATCACCGAGGCGGGCCAGCACAGTCCCGCTGTCGCGCGCTTTGAGCACGGTCCTGACGGTATAGCCGGCGGCCCGCGCCCGGGCGAGAGTGCCGGGACCCACCAGGGCCCCCGCATGGTCCTGGGTGCCGACGCTGACGCCATCCTTGCCGTCGGTGTCGGCGGCCAGCACATGAATGCCGCGATGCCCATCGACCGCCTCGGCAACGGTCAGGGCGTAATGCTGGTTCGGACCGCCGGCGCCGGCGCGCTCGGGCACCTGAATCGTCAGTTCACCTCCAGAGAGCAGCGCCACACGTTCTCCGCGTTGGGCGTGTCCAAGCGCAATCTCGGCATGGGCACGGGCGACGGTTTCGGCATCGCCCTCGATGGTCTCGCTGAGCATGATGGGCTTGAAGGCGGCGCGGGAAACCTCCAGCGCGGCGGCTTCGAGCAGACGCCGGGCACTGACGATCACCGAATACCGGCTGCCGGCCAGGCAGGGGTCGTCCGGGAACACGGTTTCATTGGCCGGATCGCTCAGGGCCTGCTTGATCGTATCGACCACCGGCACGGTGTAGCGGTCGAGGACGGCGCGGGCATCGGCCAAGGTCGTCGCGTCGCCGACGGTTGGGCCGGAGCCGATATCGCTGGGCCCGTCGCCGACCACATCCGACACCGCCAGCGTGATGACCCGGGCCGGGGCGGCCCTTTGGGCGAGCCGCCCGCCCTTGATGCGCGACAGGTGCCGGCGCACGCAATTGATGTCGCCGATGGGCGCGCCGGAGCGCAGCATATGGGTGGTCAAGGCCTGGATGTCGCTCAGCGCCAGGCCGTCGGCAGGGGCGCTCATCAATGACGATGAGCCGCCCGACAGCAAAACCAAAAGAGTATCATCCGGCCCCAGACGGTCGGCCATGGCGAGTGCCGCTTCACCGCCGCGGACCGATCCGGCACCCGGCACGGGGTGTTCGGCCCGAATGTGCTCGAAACCTTCCGGTGCCGGCGCATCGGCATGACAGATCACAAGGCCGTCCACGATGCTCGGCAGGGCTTCGGATGCGGCTCGGGCCATGGCATTGCCGGCTTTACCGACGCTGAGCACATGCACCGTCGGCAGAAAATCCGCTGCCAGAGCGCGCTTGAGAGCGGGCCCGGGCTGGCAGGCCGTCACCGCCGCCTCGAACAGGCGGATCAACAGCGCGCGGGCCGCGGGGTCCATACTGTGGGCGGGGGCATCATACCGCAAAGATTTGCTCCTCCCGGCGGAAGGCCTTGAATTCGAGCGCATTGCCGCTGGGGTCGGCGACAAACAGGGTCGCCTGTTCGCCCGGCTGGCCGCGGAAGCGCACATAAGGCTCGATGATAAACGCGGCGTTCTGATGTTTCAGCCGGGCGGCCAGATGCTCCCAAGCCTCCCAGTCGAGGATCAGGCCGAAATGGCGGGCCGGGACCGCATGGCCGTCGACCACGCTATGGGTTTCGCAGGCGACATCCTCCGGTGCCAGATGGGCGACGATCTGATGGCCATGGAGGTCGAAATCGACCCAGGTCTCGGCGCTGCGGCCTTCCGGACAGCCCAGCACGCCGCCATAAAAGGCGCGGGCTTCGGCGATGTCGCGCACCGGAAAGGCCAGATGAAAGCGGGGGCGGGGCGGCATGGCGCCCGGTTGGGACTCGGCACTCATTGGGATCTGCCTCGTGCATCGATGGGCCACAGGGCGACAAGCGTATCACCGCGCACGCAGTGATAGACGTCATAAAGATTGACCGTGGGGTCGCAATGGGGCGCCATGCAGGCAATCAGATGGCCAAGCGGGACGGCGCGCGCGTCTTCCGGCCGGTCCGGATCGGCGGTTATCGTGCCGATGGTCCGCATGGTCGCCAAAAGGGCTTCATCCGAGGGCGGAGCGCCGCGGCTGGCCGGAGCACCGCCGAATACCACCGCGCCATGCTCGTCGCCCTGATAGACATATCCGGCACCCTCCGGAGCGCCGCCCGCAATGGCTGGTAGAGGGCCGTCGGTGGCGAACGCCTTGAAGCCGGCATCGGTGGTCACGAAGGTCTTCTGATTGCGGCTGATCACGCGGGTGTAGACGAACAGGGCGGGTTCGAAATCCGGCTTGCCGCTTTCGTCTTCGATGGCGCCGTATTCGCGGTCCATGAAGATGTAAGAGCCGCCCTGAATCTCGGTGATCACCCCGCAGGCCGCATCCGTGACAAAGGTGCCGGTGCCGCCGCCGGTCACGACGGGGCAGGGGATCCCACGCGCCGCGAGGCTCTCCACGACACCGGCGACCGATCGCCAAACGGCGTCCAGTTCGCCGCGCCGCAGCGCCGCGTCGTGAATATGCTGAAGATGGCCCTGATACGCCTGAAGCCCGCCAAAGGTCAGATGCTTGGCGTCCCGCACCCGGGCCGCGAGGTCCGCGGCTTCGTGGAGACGCGCGCCGGTCCGATGCTGGCCGACATCGAGATCGATCAGCACACGCAGGGTCTGTCCGGCCCCGGCGGCGGCCGCATCGAGTGCATCGACGGCTTCCGGATCATCGGCCACGACCGCAAGGCTGGGGATGACCGCGTTGAGGGCCGTCAGGCGGGCCAAAGGCCGGGCGCCGACCAC
>CAZHDI010000031.1:31262-32989 GCA_964531285.1 uncultured Alphaproteobacteria bacterium
GGCGTATCGAGGAGGCGGCGTCCGCCCGCCACCCCGACAAGATCCGCATTGGCCGTGATGCCTGTCTGACTGCCTGTCATCCGTCCCCCTCCCAATGGCGCGTTATTGTGAGGCAGGCGGCGCCAGCGTCAAGGCGCGGGCGAACAGATCCGGATCGACATTCCCGCCGCTGAGGATCACGACGACCGTCTTGCCGGCGACATCGACCTGACCGTCGAGGAGGGCCGCGAGCGCCACCGCGCCGCCCGGTTCCAGCACCAGTTTGAGATGCAGGAAGGCGAAGGCCATGGCCCGGAGCGCCTGCTCGTCGCTGACCGTCTCAATCCGGGCGATCAGGCGGCGGTTGATCGCGAAGGTCAGCTCCCCCGGCGGCGCGGACTGAAGGGCGTCGCAGATCGAGCGGGCCTCGGGCGGATTGGTTTCCATCCGGCCCGATTGAAGCGACCGGCGGGTGTCGTCGAAGGCCTCGGGTTCCACCCCGTAAATGGCGCAAGCCGGAAACGCCTGGCTGAGCGCGAGCGAGACCCCGGCCAGCAATCCGCCTCCGGAGCACGGGCACAGAGCCACATCCGCCGCCAGATCCGCGTCCGCCAGATCGGCTGTTATTTCAAGGCCCGCTGTCCCCTGACCGGCGATCGTCGGCGCATAATCGTAGGGCGGGATAATGGTCAGGTTGCGGTCCAGCGCGATGGCCCGGCCAATGTCCTCGCGCGACTGCGTATAGCGGTCATAAGTCACCACCTCGGCGCCCAAGGCGCGGGTGGCCTCCAGTTTGAGGCGCGGCGCATCTTTCGGCATGACGATCACCGCCGTGGTGCCGAGCCGCCGGGCGGCGTTGGCGACCGCCTGGGCGTGATTGCCGGACGACCAGGCGAGCACGCCCCGGGCCAGAACCAGCGGGTCCAGGCTGGTCAGGGCATTGGCGGCGCCGCGGAACTTGAACGATCCGGTTTCCTGAAGACATTCGGGTTTCAAGAGCACACGGGCGCCGGTCATGGCATCGAGCCGCGCGCTGGAGATCAGCGGTGTGCGGATGGCATAGGGGGCGATACGCGCCGCGGCGGCCTCGATCTGGCTGAACGTCACCGGCAGTCCATCGACCATAGTGCGTTGTCTCCTTCAGGCGCCGTCGCGTTCGGCCCACAGATCGTATTCATCCGCCTGGGTGATCCGGACCGGGACGATATCGCCGGGTGCCAAGCCGGTATCGCCGTTGAGGAAGACACTGCCGTCGATCTCGGGCGCGTCGCCCTTGGAGCGGGCAAGAGCGCCTTCCTCGTCCACTTCATCGATGATGACATCCATGGTGCGGCCGATCTTGGCGGCGAGGCGGTCCCGGCTGATGGCCTGCTGGGCCGCCATGAATGCATGGTAGCGCTCGTCCTTGACGGCTTCCGGCACGGCGCCGTCGAGGGCGTTGGCCTTGGCACCTTCCACGGGTTCGTATTTGAAGCAGCCGGCGCGGTCGATTTGCGCGTCGCGCATGAAGTCGAGCAAGGCCTCGAAATCCGCGTCCGTTTCGCCAGGAAAGCCGACAATGAAGGTCGAGCGCAGGGTGAGGTCGGGGCAGAGGCGGCGCCAGCCGGCGATCCGCTCCAGGAGTTTTTCGTGATCCGCCGGGCGGCGCATGGCCTTGAGGACCGTCGGGCTGGCGTGCTGAAAGGGAATGTCGAGATAGGGCAGGATCTTGCCCTCGGACATCAGCGGGATGACCTTGTCCACATGGG
>CAZHDI010000032.1:0-10233 GCA_964531285.1 uncultured Alphaproteobacteria bacterium
ACCATCTCTTCGCTCACGCCGAATTCGCTTCGCTTATTGGCTTTACGAGGACGGCCAAGACCGCTGTCATCACGTCATTCCGGAGGTGCTACGGCACCAAGGTCACCTGCCGCACCATACTCACCTCGCAGAACGACACCGGCGTCGCCTGGTGACGCGCTGCCTATGTTTGGTCCACCCGGCTGGCGACATTCCGGCTAGCACGTCAAAGCAGGTCAACCCGCTCGATCAAAAGTCAAATCGGTCAGACCTGCTTTCAAAAACTGGGGTAGAATATTCAAGCCAAGGCAGCGTAGTGGAGAATCCGCAATCGATGCTAACCATAGTGGATGGGAGCATTCTGAGTAGAGCAATCCAATCCCTCGGCGTGGACGTGAATTCGAACCGCAAGGCGGGGAACAACAACCATGTTGAAAAAGGTACTGACGATCTCCGCTTTGCTGGTTGTCTTATTCGTAGGCACAGCAGTCTTTGTTTTTATATCAGTTTCGTCGCCAAGGTCCTTTGAGTCTCCGGTTCGAACGGAATGGTCTCCTGAAGGACCGCGGTCGCTACCTTACATTGGCGACGAGACGAGCTTGGCCGGAGGTGACGTGTTGGGCAATCCGGTGAGCCATTTCCGAGCGTTGCATGCCGGTTCGCTCAACACAGATGAAATTGCGATTGTGACGGCTCCGGTGTTCGAGGAGGGCTGGTTGGCCGAGCCGGACATGTTCGTTTCTGAGGGGCCGACGTTTGATCGATCGGGCAACGCCTATTTCTCGCCAACATTCTCCCAAAATGAAGCAGTTAGCTTGGTTTCCTTGAACCCGGATGATGGCTCCCGGCGATGGGTGATTAAGGACGCGCCACGGGGAAGCGGCGCACCTCTGGTTTTGGATGATCCCGACACGCCCGGTGAAGAGATTATATATATCGGGGGATACAGTTGGGCGGCAGCGGTCCGCCCCGATGCTGACCTTGATGGGGATGGGTTGGTCAGTTCTGATGAGATGATTTGGAAAGTCTCGACAGGTTTGGTGGCGGAACCCGGGCAGCGGCCAGAGCACATGTTCGGGCTGAATTATGATCCGACGACGGACACTCTGATTGGTCAAACCCGAGACAACCATATTTATGTTCTTGATCGCAAGACGGGCGCACAGCGGTTGTCTTCACCTTATGCCATACCTGATATTGCGCCATCCCCAAGTAGACCGGTCACGGATGTTCCCGAGCGGATACAAAGACGATTAGAGGACGTTGCGCGGCCCTTTTTTGGAGATATCAATTTTCAAGACCTTGTGGGCGTTCTGCTCGGCAACGACACAATGGTCGCCAACTACTTTTCGATCGATCCCCATACCGGACGCATTTGGGTTGCCGCGACCGCGCCAGATGGAGAAGACGGCAGTGTAGACGGCATATCGGAATACGGCGCTATCTATGCGCTCAAGCTTGTTCCGGCAGAGGACGGCTTGTTGCAGATGGATAATCTCTTTCATATCAGCTTTGCGGGAGGCAGCGCGTCGACGCCTGCGCTCAGCGCTGATGGTCGTCGGCTCTATTTCGGCGATAATTTCGGAAAGCTGATCGCCGTTGATGCATCTAACGGTGACACGCTCTGGGACCTTGATATTGGTGAGCAGATCTTCGGGTCCATATCCGTTGCCAGCGATAATGGCGAACTTTATGTCTCCGCGGCCACGAGCTTATACAAAGTGGTAGATAACGGCGCTTCGGGGACCAAGGCATGGCAAGCCAATCTCAATATGTATCCTGAGTTTGGTATCAGTCGGAACACAAGAGCGCTGACCGGAACCATTTCCGCGAATGGCGTGGCCTTTATGGGCAGTTCTGAACTTAACTTTGGCCCCGGTTTGATGGTGTCTGTCGGAACCGGGTTGCTTGATCGTGAGACCGGAGAGCTGCGTTACTTTGTCGAAGGCCGCGAAGACTCTGTTTCGGTGACTTCGATAGGGCCGGATGGCGCGTTCTATATCGCTCATTCGCCGATCAAGCGGATGTTTGCAGTTGCAGTTCTCGGCAATATGGTTGAACCGCTTACTGGCGGTATTCAGAAATATGCCTCTAGCCGGTTGGATCTCCTGATACGCGATGCCATCCATGCTGCGGCTGACCGAGCACGCAATGTGGCCGCCAACGGTGCCAATTGGTCAAACGAATTGAAATCCGTCGAAGTCAAACAGATCACCATGCTGATTGATCAAAGTAGAGCGTCATCTTCCAAGGCAATCGGGGACGGAGACCTAAGTGCGGCTGATTGGGTCGCCATTGAGGCGCATCTCAGTGCTGCAGAAGATGCGCTGGCCGGGATGGATTTTGACGTTGCGTCAAGCGCTCTTCAAAAGGCTGATAACTTGCTTTAATCAGCAAACGTTGAATCGTGGTGACGTGCTCCTCCGTTTTTCATCCAGATGCGGCTGGAGCCGGTGCGTGCCGATTGCCCGGATGAGTGATTTGTGCAGGGCCCGGTGAGGGGACGCCGGACATGAGATCGCGTGGCGTTATGTGATTATGGTAACAGGGTTCACCGCGGCGGTATCGGCGCGCCCGGCGGCCGGTATCATCCAGGCTGATCGCAGAAGAAGACGATCCGGCGGAGGAAGGCGAAGGCATGGCACTGGAACAGATTGATCTGGCCGTGATCGGGGTGTACGCCGTTGTATTGTTCGGCCTCGCGCTCTTCGTCTCGCGCGAGCCGGCCGGGCATAAGCGGAACACGGAAGACTATTTTCTGGCCGGCAAGGCGCTTCCCTGGTGGGCGATCGGTGCCTCGCTCATCGCGGCCAATATTTCCGCCGAACAGATCATCGGCCAATCCGGTCAGGGCTTCGTTGTCGGCCTTGCCATCGCCGCCTACGAATGGCAAGCCGCCATTGTGCTGCTCATCGTCGCGAAGTTCTTTCTACCGATTTTCCTGGCGCGTAACATCTACACCATGCCGCAATTCCTGGAAACGCGGTTCGGCGATGAGGTGAAGTCGATCCTGGCTGTCTTTTGGATCGTTCTGTATACGGCCGTCAATCTCACATCGATCCTGTGGCTGGGCGGGCTTGCCATCGGCGCTGTCACGGGCATCGCGGTCTGGCCCGCCATGGCCGGGCTCGCGGCGTTCGCGCTGTTGTATTCCTTATACGGCGGATTGAAGGCGGTCGCCCTGACCGACATCATCCAGGTTGTCATCCTAATCCTTGGCGGCTTCGCGCTTCTCTGGATCTCGCTCAGTCTCGTCGGCGGCGACGCCGGTCCCGTGGCCGGCCTTGCGACCCTGATGGGCGAAATCCCCGGTCATTTCGAGATGATCCTCAGTGCCGATAATCCGTCCTACGGCAATCTGCCCGGGATATGGACCCTGCTTGGCGGGTTGTGGGTGCTTCACTTCTCCTATTGGGGCTTTAATCAGTACATCATTCAACGGGCGCTGGGGGCCGAGAGCCTTCAGGAAGCCCAGAAGGGCCTTGCGTTTGCCGCTGTGTTGAAGCTGCTCACGCCGGTCATCATCGTGATCCCGGGGATCGCCGCGCTTTGGCTGGCGCAGAACGGGACGCTGAATTTCGCCGACCTGTCCGAGACGCCCGACCGGACCTATGGCGGTCTTATGACCTTGATGCCCGCGGGGCTCCGCGGCTTGGTCTTTGCAGCTCTGATTGCGGCGATTGTCTCGTCCCTGGCCTCCATGATGAATTCGATTGCGACGATCTTCACCATGGACATCTATCGCGATTATATCGCGCGGGGCCGGAGCGAAACGCATTATGTGCGTGTCGGGCGCATAACCGCTCTTGCCTCCATGGTCATTGCCCTGGTCCTGGCCCAACCCTTTCTGGGCGGCATGACAAGTGCGTTTCAGACGATACAGGAATATACCGGCTTCATCGCTCCAGGGATTGTCGCAGTGTTCCTGCTCGGGTTCTTCTGGAAGCGGACGAATAAGGCCGGCGCGTTCGCTTTGTTGATTTCGTCCGTGCTTCTCAGCGTTGCGGCCAAGATCGCGCTGCCGGACCTGCCCTTCGTCATCCGCATATGGATCGTGTTCCTGATCTGCATCCTCGTCGGTGTCATCGTGTCCCTGGCGACGCCCAAGCCGCGCGCGGACCAGCCGGTCGATCTCGGCGGCATGCAGTTCGCTACGCGGACGGGCTTCAATATCGCCGGCATCCTGGTGATCATTGTCCTGGTGCTGATCTATGCCGCCTTCTGGTGAGTATGGGACACAACCGAGCACACTCGCTTCGATTGTCATAAAAACGATAAAACTATATGCAACGCTCTGAATGGCTTACGAGCCGAATAGTGCATATGATTTTCCGCAATAGAGCAGAATAACATTTCATTGCAGCCAATGGAATGAAAGTATTCTGTATATCAATATCACAGTTGCAATGGATATTTGTACTCTAGTCCATTTTAGCTTTATTTGGCCTGCAGCGAAAGTCAATATTTCTGGTTGAATCGATAGCGTCCATGCCCTCATACTATCCGTGCGAGGTAGCTGCCATCTCTCCAGGGGGTTGATCCGCCCGGGCGGGAAACGGCGGATTGGGGGTACTCGGGTATGGGACGACACTCTCCTTTTGGGCAGAGTCAGCCGATCATCCGTCTTTGTTTGACGGTCATTCGGTGTTTGGCGGTCATTCGGTCCGGATTGCTCATCATTGCCAGCTTCGCGGTGGTTTGGGCGGGACCGCTGTCGCCGGCGCTGGCCTCCTATGACGACGCCCTGGCGGCGATCCGGGGGCAGGACGACGATCAGCCCGATTATGCGCGGGGCGAGCGGCTGCTGCGCAGTTGCGCCTGGCAGGACGATGACCTGTTTTGTCAGAACGCCCTGGGGCGGCTCTATCGCCATGGCGTGTTTCCGAATGGCGCCAAGCGGCCGCGCGGCGCTGCCGAAACCGCGCAGATCGAAGCCTATGTCTGGTACTTTCTCGCGGCGTCCAACCCGTCATTCGGCAGCGACTACGCGCCCATCCAGCGGGAGGTGAGGGGTATCCGGCAGAGCGCGCGCTATGAATGCCGTGTTCTTCACCGGATGATCGGCCTGCCGCTGCCGCCGCGCCAAAGCCTGCCGGCGGCGTGCCAAGCGATGACGGATCCGATGGTCCGGAACGATTGCGCCGCGACCGATGCGCAGCGCAACGCGTGCGCCAGCCACAAGACGGACGAGGCCCAAACCGCGTGCCTCGCGGCTGTCGAGGCCGCGAACGAGGCGGCCTTCCAGGCGGCCCAGCAGGCCTTCCAGACCGATACCGCGCTGGCGGCGATCAGGCGGCGGCTGGAATATATTCTGTATTCGCGCGGCGCCTCCGGCTTCATCCGGCTCGGTCAGCTTTATCTTGCCGACACAAAACTGAAAGGCGCCGATCAGCGGACCCAGATGCTGTCAGAGCGCGTGGCCGAAACCAGGACCGCCATTGCGGCCTTGCGGACCATTATCCGCGATGAGCTCTCGCTCGTCTTGGGGCGGATTTCCCAAGAGCATTTCATGTCCATGCTGCTGGCCACCGGTTCCGGGCGCCGGACCGATCTCATTCCCTTTTTCGATCTGCAGTTGGACCGGTACAGCCGAATGGTCGATGCCGTCGACGGCCGGCAACGGTATCTGGATGCGCTGGCGGCCATGATCGATACGCATCTGGACGAAACCGATCTGAGCCGTACGGCGAGTGAGGCGGCCGGCCGCGATCCCGAGCGGGCCCCTGGGTCGGTTGCCGTTTTGCTTGAAACGCTTCTGACCGATGCCCATGAGCGCCGTCGGGCCCGGGAGCGCGCCGAGCGCGAAAAATGGGAAGAGCGCGAATCCGATCGGGCGCGGGACGACGACGATGGCGAGGACGGCGGTCCGAGCCGCGATGCCACCATCCGCGCTAAGGACGTGGACGATGCCTTCGAAGACCTGGCGATCTTCCTTGAAACCCTGGACGAAGGGCGCCGGCGGATCTTGTCGCCTGTGGCCGCCGCGGATCTGCGCGCCGCTCAGGACGCGGTCGCTCTGATCCGCAATGTTGTGACCGGCTCCGATCTTCTGGACCGCTTGCGCCAATCCGATGTCGATGATCTGGCGAATATCGCCGGCAAATTGTCGTTCATCTTCCAGCGCATGGATATGATGACCGCCGTGCTGGATGACATCGATGCTTCGCTCGCGCAGTTCACGGCGTTCAGCGTCACCAACTCCGCACCCGCTTGCATGTCGCCTTTTCCGCCGGATGTCGCAAAGGCCTATCGGTATTTCAACAAGGCGGATACCTATGGCTATCCGGCTTCGGACCAGATGGTCGATCTTCTGCAGGATCAGGATGATCTGCGGGCGGATATTGATGGTGCGGCCTTCCAGGACGTGGAGCCGTTGGATTGGCTTTATCCGCCCCGCCGGCGCATTGCCGCGAACAGCGCGGTCGCACAGCCCGAAGACGAGCCGCCCTATGCCTACCAGTACGATCCCGACGCGCCCTGGCCGCCGCCCTTCTCGGATGAGACCATCCGCCTGCCTGAGCGGGAACATGAGTTGGCCCGCCTGGCCGCCAAAATCCCGGAAACGGCAGATTTTCTGAACACGGCCTTGAGGCATCTCGGTTTCACAGGGGCCAATGGGCGCCAGCGTTTCCAGGCCTCGCTTGGCGCTCCGGTGACGGGCACCCTGGCCACATGGGAGCAGGTTAAGCTGCTTCAACTCGCGGCCCGGCGGGGGCATGCGGAATCCAGCCTCTGGCTCGGCAAGTTCTATTTCGAGGCGGCCGGCGTGCGCCGCAGCTACCGCCTTGCGCATGACTTGTTTCGCCAAGCCGCGAACACTGAGCCGGACACAGATAAATCGGCCACGTCGGCGGTGCGCGGGGAGGCTGCTTGCTACATGCATCTTCTGCTGTCGCGTGACCTCGTCTTTCCCAAGGACGATGCGGCGATCTGGGCCGAGCAAGCCAGAGCGGCCGGCCTGGCCGCCGCGATGAAGAAAAGCGACGCCTGCAAAGCGATTTTTGAGTGAGGATCCCGGGAGGGCCGCCGTGATGTCCGGAGCGAGCACCAAGACGATCGGAGTGTTAGCGGATGCCGTTGGCCGGGCGCTGGGGCGGATGGCGCTCATCGTGCCCATCGCCGGTCTCATGGCGGCGGCGTCTCCTGAGTTCCAGGATCGCTCAATCGGCGTGGATATGACGGTCCCGGACCGGTCGGCTCCGCCGCCCCGCCGCGATGTCATCTGTGTGACCGGCGCGGACGGATCGCGCGGGCCATGCCGGTCCGGCGATACCGTGTCCAGCCTGGCCGCGGCGGTGAAGCGGCTCAAGCCGAACGGGACGATCCTGCTGCCGCCCGGCGGCCGGATCGCGATGCCCGAGCGGATTGTTCTCAAGGCAGGAGCCACGATCTGCACCGCGGCGCCGGGGCGAGCGCGGACCTGCGCGCAGGACAGCGGCGTTCCGCCGGCTACCATTGAGGTAACCGCGAAGGATGGCTGTATCAAAGCCGAGAACGTGGCGCTTGGGTTTCGTCGGCTTACGATCCGTATCGGCCAGGCCCTGTTCAGTCCCTGCCTGATGGCGGTCGGCGGCAGTCTCACGATCGAAGATACGCTGATCGATATGAATGCCGGTAGCGCCACCGGCACGGCCATCCTTACCGACAACAGCGCCCTGACCATGAGCGGGAGTGCGATCCGCCATGGCGGTGCCGGGATTCATATCGCCGGGTCGGATGACGACACGCCCGTCACGATTACAAACAGCCTGTTTCATGCTCAAAGCGAGGGGGTGGTGGCGAGGGCCGGACGGCTGGTAATCCGGGACAGCCAGTTTGCCGGGCACGGCCGGACCGCGATCCAGACCGGTGCGGCCCATGCGGAAATCGATACGGTCGATGTGTTCTGCGGCCAGGGCGATGGGATCCGCGCGGGCGCGCCGGCTGGCCCGGCGGGCCGTGTGGAGATCGTCGGCAGCCGGCTGTTCGGCCATTGGGCCGGGGCTGCCCTCGCTTTTCCCGATCCGTCAGCCGGGTCGCAGACACCGGGCGGCGCCGATGCAGGTGGCGCGACTGCGGACAGCGTTGAGGCGGCAGCGCCGCTCGTCAGCGGGGTTTGCCTCCTTGGCAACCGGCGCGATTTCTCCGGCCACCATATAAAGCGATTGCCGATTTTTCGGTGGGAATGGGCGCGCGATCCGGATAATGCCGATCTTCATACGGTGTGTCAGGATCATTTCTGGAAGCGTAAGCGGACGGCGTGTGCCGCCTTCCTGACCGCGTGCGACCGCGCGCCGGCGGCGGCCCACCCGACGGGTGTGGTTCCCATGGCTGCCCCTGTCGATCGCTGGCGGGCGATGATGCCGGGAACGGCGCACGCCCAGGCAACATGCATGGACAGCCTGAGGCAGTCAGGGTCGGGGGGCCTCCGATGACTGATCGTGTCTTCTGGATCTCGTCGGGCGATCTCTGGTTCGTGATTCCTCTGATCGTCGTCGTTGGGCTTGCCCTTCTCATCGTCGCCGATGCGATCCGGCGTGCGATCTGGCGCGGCGAGCGCGCGCCCGATGCCGATCCCAAAACCAGGCTCAGAAAATCGAAGCTCCCCAACAAGGCGTTCCATGCTGCGGTCACGGATCTCAAAACGGCCTTCGACGCATTCGAAACGCTGCTGGCATCGTCAGTGCGCGGTAAGAATGGCCGCAATTTGCTGAACCTGACGTCGATCTACAAGATGCAGTCTTCAAATGAGACCTGCACCGGGCTCAACGAAAAATATGCCGAAAAGCTGCTGAAGGCGGTCCCCGTCGTCGATCCCAATGAAATCACACAGAGTGCGAAATTCAACGAAGCCGCCCTAAAAGAGGCTCGGGATCATATCCTGCGCGTCAGCGTCAAGGACTTCCACGATATTCTCTCCCATATCGAGGGCGCGTTTGCCGGGCCGGCGGTCAAGCCCGAAGACTTTCGCCGCTTTTTCTATACGCCGCGCGATACTCTTTATGAAGAGTATGAGACATGGCGGCGGGCCGTCGGCCTGCCTGCCGTTTGGCGGCGGGTCGAACGGTGGCTCAGCCGGCTGCCCTGGCTGGGTGCTGTGTTCAAAAACCGTCCGGCGCCGCGGGATGTCTTCAAGCGGTTCCATTTGAACGCGGACGTAATGGGGACCTATGCCTTTTTTGGCCAGTGCCTCCTGTGCAATGAGACGGAAATCGCCGATACGCTGTGGGGCGTGGCGCCCATGTACCGGTATATCAACCGGCAGGGTGGCTGGTTTTCGGTTGCGCCCCGCCGGATCGGGATTGTCCGCTCGAATGACGATGCGTTTATCCATATCGTTCGGATACGCACACATATCCTGACTGAGTTCACGAAATATCTGGCGGGCGGCAAGCCCCATGAATACAACCAGTTCGTAAAGTACGATATTCCGCCCAAACTGCTCTTCGACCGCATCGGTGGCAAGCGCACATTATCGCCCTGTGAGATCGGACTTTTGGGGGATAAGGATGTTTGGACCGGCAGCGGATGGGAGACCAATCACAGCGCTCAGTACTCGGATCTGATTCATCATGTGATGCGCGCCCGCAATCGTGACCTCAATGGGGATCTCGAACGCAGCCGGATGCAGGATCAAAAGGATCTGTCCCGGCCGGTCGTTTATCGAGCCTATTTCGCGGATGGCCTGTCGATCACGCCCAATAACTGGCGGCTCTATTTTTTCGAAGGACGCGTCCTGGTTCAGCCGGACCCGGATCAGGCGATGCTCCGCTACAGCCATATTCAATTGGCGCCCGATGCCAAGCAGCATGTCATTCATCACGGTTACGTTCTGCGTCTGAACGACAAAAATTATGCGTTGGGCTTTCGTGAGAATGACGAACAACGGGATTTTCTACAGTTCATGATCCTGGATGGGCTCAACCGGAATGCGGTGATGGCGAGTCATTATCAGTCGATGATCGGAGCGCAATCGACCTTCGAGGCCTTCGACGTCAAACAACAAGCGAATGGCATTGTCTCGCTGCCGATCTTTCTGCAATTCGATCCCGATGCGACGCAATCCATGGACCTTCACCGTCCGGATGCCTGTAAACGCTTGGCGAGCCAGTCATCCTATATCGTGATCCAAACCCGGTACGATCATGCCGTTCGCTACACGGGGACCGATGAGGAGAAAGTCGATCTGACGCCGGACCTTCGGCGGATACTCGGCGGTCTTGTGAGCCATCCCCAATCGGGTCTTGGCGAGTGTGGGTTCCGCGTCGATAAGGT
>CAZHDI010000032.1:10333-19825 GCA_964531285.1 uncultured Alphaproteobacteria bacterium
ACCGCTCGGCGGTTGGGCGTCTCAGGCCGGGCGATGGCCGCGCACCTGGGTCGGGCGCTTGCCGTCAGGGCCGTAGAGATTGACTTTAAGGCTCGAGATCGCATGGACGAGCGCGTTTGGCGCGATCTTCTCATGACCGGTCCAGGTGATGTTCGGGAACCGGTCGAAAATCCGCTCATAGGCCAGCCGCAACTGCATCTCCGCGATCCGGCTGCCGAGACATTTGTGAACGCCGTGGCCGAACGCCAGGTGCTTGTCCACATTGTCGCGGGTCATGTCGAACCGGTCCGGATCCGGAAAGACCTCCGGGTCGCGGTTCGCCGCGCCATACCACAACACGACTTTTTCGTCCTGAGCGATCCGCTGTCCGTTCACTTCGGCCTCGTCCAGAGCGGTGCGCCGCATATGCTTGACCGGGGAGATCAGCCGCAGGGCCTCCTGGGACATGCGCGGAATGAGCGACGGATCGTCCAGAACCATGGCCCGTTGATCGGGAAACTCGGTCATCAGCTTGATGGTGCCGGACAGGGAATTGCGGCTCGTATCGTTCCCGGCAAAGACAATCAGCAGCCAGGAGCCGTCGAGATAGGGCTGGGGCAGAAGATCGCCGTCGAGTTTCGATTGGGCAATGGCCGTCAGAAGATCCCGCCGCGGCCGGGCACGCCGGTCCTCCATCACGCGCTCCCCATAATCGAACATCTCGTTCACGGCCGGTCCGAACCGGAAGGGGAACATGGGTTCTTTCAGGAACGTCTGGACGGGGTTCGTCAGAAATTGAGAGGCAAGCTCCAGGTAGTGCATCCAGTAGATCATCCGCGGACGGTCTTCTTCATCGACGCCCAGCATTTCACACAAGGTGAACAGGGGCACCTCGGTGGAGAAGGCCTTCACGAAGTCGACAACCGGCCCTTTGCGCTCCATGTCGTCGAGAAGCGCGTCGATCTTCTGGCCGACCCGGTCCCGCACGCCGGAAACATAACCGGGGATGAAGAAGTCTTTCTGCTGGATGCGCAGTTCCATGTGATGGGGCGCATCGAGATTGATGAGATTGTTCAGCGCGGCCGGCGCCAGCCGTTTGGCACGCGGGTTCTCGGCGCGCGGGACGGCAAGGCCAATACCGCCGCGCTGGGACGAGAAGATATCGGGCTTGAGTTCGACCTCTTTAATGTCCTCATAGCGGCTCAAGGACCAGAAGCCGGACGCGCCCTGGCGCATGCGCGACCACATCACCGGCGCGCGCTCACGCATCTGTTTATAGAAGTCGTGGGGATGGCCACGCGTCCAAGACGAGGGGTTCCAAAGCTCAAAGCCCTCGAGCGCCGGATAGACCGGCTCATGCACCGGCGTCTGGGTGCCCGTATCGTACAGGATCTCGTCACTGACGAGTTTCATGGTCCAACCCCTTCTCATCACCCCAAGACAGCGCGACTGTGATGGTAATCCCTGAGCCCGCCCGCGCGCCAGCCTGCGTCCCCCTTATCTGGGGGAGTTGAGGGCCCTCCGTCAAATCGTCATTGAAGACTGTGTCCAAAGGGACGTCATGACTTGATTTGACTGGGAGACCGCGATGTTCAGCGCTTCAACCTTCGATACCCAACTCGGGATCGATGATACGATCGTTTATGACCTAAACGGAACCATCAGCAATCCGTATAACCGGTACAACGGCGCACCGGAAAACTACGGTTACACCCCGCAATACACGCTGGGCTATATTTTCAGCATGCTCGACGGCGCCGGGTACGACGTCGATTTCAACGATATGTGGGCCGCATACAGCGTGTCGGTTTATCACAGCGGGATGAATTCAGCGGTCTCGCAGGGCGGCACAACCACCTACTACATCGATAACGGTATCGCGGGCACTGCCGGCTCGGATGTGATCATCGACGGGTCCGGCAACAACATCATCGACGCGGGCGCGGGCAACGATCTTGTCATGGTCGGTGTCGGCAACGACGCGGTCGCCGGCGGCGACGGCGATGATGAGATCTACACCGCGCTCGGCGATGACATCGTGGACGCCGGTGCGGGCGACGATGCGGTCTTCCTGTGGGACGGCAACGATCAAGCGGCCGGCGGCACCGGGAACGACACCCTCTTCGGCGAGGCCGGCAACGACAAGCTGAAGGGCCAGCAGGGCGCCGACTATATCGACGGCGGCGCCGGGAACGATGTGGTCAAAGGCGGCGGCGGCAAGGACCAGCTCTTCGGCGGCGACGGCAATGACAAGGTGAAGGGTGGCGGTGGCCACGATCTGATCGCGGGCGGTGACGGCGTCGACATTTTGACCGGCAATGGCGGCCGCGACACCTTCGCCTTCAATCTGGGCGATGATCAGGACACGATCAAAGACTTTGATGGCACCCGCGACAAGATTCAGCTCGACGACGATCTCGGTGTCACGGACTTCGCCGATGTGATGGGCGTGGCCGGTCAGGTGGGCGCCGATGTTCTCATCGACTTCGGCAACGGCGATACGCTGACCCTGGAAGACACGCTTCTGGCCAGCCTGGAAGCCAACGATTTCGTCTTCGTGTAACCGATATCGGCCGCCGGGTCGGGGCATGGCGATTATGTACCGGCCCGGCGGTTTGGGATGCGTTGATCCGCGTCAGAATTCTGTACCCGTGCTTATGGGCCCGGGCGGGGTATGCGCAGTTCCACGGCCACGCCCGAACGCTCTGCTGGCCCGACCCGAAGCTGCCCGCCCATACGTTCGGCCCGCTGGCGCATGGAGGCCAGCCCCCGGCCGCCCGTTGGGCCCGCGGACCATCCCTGGCCGTTATCCGTGATGGTCAGTGTGAGCGCCGACCCATCGCCCGAGAGACCGAGCGCCAGAGCGATGCGGTCGCCACCCGAATGCTGGAGGGCATTGGAGAAAGCCTCCTGGGCAATCCGAAGCGTGTCAAGGACGGTCTCGGGACCGAGCACGGCTTCAGCCGCATGCGGATCGATCGACCAGGTGAGATGGACACCGGCCTCCCGAAGTCTGGGTTCAAGGCGGCTGCGAAACGCGCCGATGGCAAAGCCCAGGCTGTCGCCGGCGGTATCCAGACTGTCGACAATCAGCCGCAGATCATCCAATGCACTCTGGAGGGAGCGCTCCATCGCCTTCGGTGCGTATTTCCCCGCGCGGGCCTGGACGATCAGCGAAACCAGATGCCCGCCAATACCGTCATGCATATTGCGCATCAGGCGTTGACGTTCGTCATTGATGATGCGCTCGCGCGCCATCTCCCGTTCCGCGCGATAGTATTCCGCAAGCTGACCTTGCTGCTCCTTCAGGCGGGCTTCGAGGATATCATTGTGTTCGACGGCGACACGGCGGGCCCGGGCGGCCTGGGTTGCGATGGCGGCGCTCATGCCGAGGGCAAAGACGGCCCCGAACCACGGCAGCGCGTAGCTCCCCAGCGGCAGATGACTGAGGAACGGAACGGTGATGTCGAACCGGTCGTCCACGCCGTCGAGACCCATGGCGAACAGGCACGCGACATAAGCGGTCGTCACGAGCCAGCTGGCATCCTCGTCCCGGGCATGATGGATGCCGAGGGCGATCACCAGAACCGGCGCGATCAGCATTTTCGCCCAGACTTCGATAGGCCAGGACCACTCGAATATCGTCTGGGGTCCGAACAGGCTGGCTATCAAGGGCACGCAGCAGGCCACCGCGGCAACGGATGGGATGGCCCAAAGCAGCCAGCGCGGCGTGTTCATCCGGGCCGCTGTCGAAAAGGCGAAACCGGCAATCACCAGATAAGGCGTGATATAGCCGACGACCGAATGCCATGGGGGCGGCAGATGCGGCCATCCCAGAACATTCAGATTGTAAAGGCACCAGACGGCGGTCAGGGCCGTGACACCCGTTACAACCATGTGGTCCCGGCGCGGCCAGTCGACGATTACAAACAGCAGCGTAACGAATGCGAGCAGGGCCGCGGCCATGCCGACGCCCAGGCCGGCGAAGAACCGCGACCACCAAACCGACTGCATGATAGGTCCGGCGTCACCGATGGTGATCACCGGAAAGACGATGCGGTGGTTCGAGTTCGACGACAGGACGAGGGTATTCTGCCCTGTGCGAAGCAGATCCCGTGGCAAGCTGTAGGTATCGGTCGAAAAGCCTGAGTTTCCGCTCCAACTGCGATGTGACGATGCCGTGTATAACGGGGTGCCGTTCAGGCGGACACTCATGATGCGCCGACCGAGGGTGAAATGCGCCGCGAGCCTCCGGTCCAGATCGGCGTCACTCAGGGTGAAGTGCTTCACCAGAATCTGACCATGTTCTGCGCGCGGATCGTCGGCGGCGTAAGCCACACCGGATTTGTGCAAGGCCATGTCGAGGGCAATTCCCTGGCCGGGTTCGAGCGTTCTGGCGTCCTGTCCGGGACCGGCCAGATAGACCTGGGCTGTGGGACTTTCCGGAACGACCGGATAATAAGACAGGCTCTCGGCGATCATGATCAGAAGCCAGCCCAAGAAAAGGCCGCCCGCGACGGCAGACACCGCATAGACTGTGCGCCATGGCCGGGTCATGACGCCGCCCCGTCGCTGTCGTCGAGGCAAACCGCGCCGGCCTCGACTGCGCGGGCCACGGCGGCGGCGCGTGTCTTAACCCGCAGTTTGCGGAACACCGACCGCAGATGGTCCGCGACCGTGTAGGGCGAGACCTCCAAGGTCTTGGCGGTTTCCTTGTCGGTGGCGCCCATGGCGAGGCAGCGCAGCACCTCTTTCTCGCGCTTCGACAAGCCGATATCCAGTTTCGGGTCCGGATGAGAGGCCTCGTCAGGGTCACGGAACTCCTTGATCAGGACCCGGGCAATGGACGGGCTGATCGGCGCATTGCCAGACATGACTTGATGGATGGCCTCCCGGAGCTCAAAGCCCGTCGCCCCCTTCATAAGATAGCCATGGGCGCCGGCCCGAAACGCCGAGACTACCGCCCGCTCATCGCCGAGGACACTGATGACGATGATCTTGCACTGGCCGGTCTCCCGCAACGCGGCGATCAGATCGTATGCCGGGCCGTCGGGCAGCATCAGATCGACAAGGACGATATCCGGCGGCGCGCCAAGGATGCCTCCGGCCTCGGCAAGGCTGCCCGCTTCGCCGGCCAGCCGCAGACACGGGTCCTCGAAGACCAGACGCACGATGTCGGCGCGCAGGGTGTCGTTGTCCTCGATAATCGCGACGGACGGGGTTGGCGGCTCAAGGCGGTGTTCCATCGGAAGCGTCGTCTCTTGTCACGGGGCGCGATGCCGGGTCCGGCGCCCCAGGCATACGCGGGGACCCACGCTAAAGGATACAGGCACCTGCCCCCCCTTAATTGAACGGGTTGCCTTTCCGGCTGCGCCCCTGCCAAGCGGGCATCCTATCATTTCCCTGCGCCCACCAACGCGGTATGGACAGTGTGAGGCCAGGACCCCAAGGCCCAATCGGTTACCGGCAGCCAGCAGGAGAGCGCCATGAGCGATGACCGCACCACGGAAGGGCGCGATGTCGAGAAGGAGTATTCGAACGCCGAGAATATCCGGAAGCTTGAACGGCTGATCGAATGCATGAAGACCGGCAAGCCCTATGAGATCCAAGTGGCCGGTGAGCGGATTTATGTGCCCGTGAGCGCGCGGTTCACGATCGAGCATGAAGTCGAAGGCGACGAGGAAGAGCTGGAGTTCCAGTTCAAATGGACCAATCGCTGATCGCTGCGCCTGACGGCTCTACTGATCTTTGCGGGAGAGGTGCCGGGTCGCACGCGCAGGACGGGTGTCTTGAGGGTTAGCCGGCGCCGGTCGCATGCCTTTGGACTCCGGGCGCCGGATATCCCAAACTATCGCCCTGGAATGGCGCGCCACACGGCGCCACGATCAGGGGGTCCCAACCATGTCCAACCGCAATCACGTGCGTTTTCACCTGCTTACCGGCGTGTGTGCCGGTGTTCTGTCCGTCGGGTTGGCGGGGATTGCCGCCGCCAAGACGCCGATCGTCCAGCCCGGCGCGCCAGGGTCGGGCACCAAGACCCTCAGCGCCGATGAGGCGGTGCGCATCGCCGACACCCGCTTCACCCAGGACGATGTCACCTTCATGCAGGATATGATCCCGCATCACCAGCAGGCCGTGGACATGGCCGCGCTGGTCGAGGAGCGCACCAACCGGGAGGAGATCATCGATCTGGCCGGGCGCATCGACGCCACCCAGGCCGATGAGATCGCTTTCATGCAGGATTGGCTCCGCGAGCGCGGCCAAACCGTGCCGGACCCCAAAGCCGATCACGCCATGCATACCGGTCATGACATGGCGGGGATGGCGACACCGGAACAAATGGCCGCCCTTGCCGCTGCGTCCGGCACTGCGTTCGACCGCTTGTTCCTGGAGCTGATGATCGAGCACCATAATGGGGCGGTCCGGATGGCCGAAGAGCTTCTGGAGAAACGCGGCTCCGCTTACGACCCCGTCCTGTTCGAATTCGTGAACGATGTGATCAACGATCAGACATCGGAAGTCGAACGGATGGACGCGCTGCTGGCCAGCCTGTCTGAAGATCCGCGCGCCGGATTGGCTGCGGGCTTCGATGATGCCGGTGAGGCCATTTGGAATCTCGACCGCTTGGCGACCCTGCCGAAACCGCCGGGCTTTTTCGATCCGCGCAATCCGTCCGGGCTGCCGCCTATCAAGCCGCCCAGTGAAGATGACGTTGACGAAGGCGAAACCGGCGGGGACAAGACCGATGGGGCCGCACAGGCTGCCGACATGGCCGCGGATCATGGCGATGACGGCGCCCATGGCGATCATGGAGCACCCGATACCAACGGGGCGCCGGCGGACACGCCCGATGGGCAAGCCGGTGACGCCGAGGCCCGCGAGGACGATGGTCAGAGCAATGACGATACCGAGTGGGGGGAGCGCTCTCCGCTGCTGAGCTTCTCGAACACCGATATGGCCTTCTCCGGCGATGTCATGGTCGCGGGCAATTATCACGGCTTTAATGTCTACAAACTCGACGATGAGGGCCTGCCCGAGCTTCACAGTTCCATCGTGTGTCCTGGCGGGCAGGGCGATGTGTCGATTGTCGGCGATCTTTTGATCATGTCGGTGGAGCAGACCCGGGCGCGCGTCGATTGCGGCCTTCAGGGCGTGCCCGAGGATATCAGCGACGAGCGGTTCCGGGGCCTGCGGATCTTCGACATCAGCAATCTGCGTCGGCCCGTGCAGGTCGGCCAGGTCCAGACCTGCCGGGGATCACACACCCATTCGGTGGTCTCGGGTCCCGGCGAGGACGGCACGATCATCGTCTATAATTCCGGCACGGCCTCGGTACGCGATGAAGAAGAACTGCCCGGATGCATCGGCAATATGCCGGGCGATGAACGCACGGCCTTGTTCCGTGTCGATGTGATCGAGATCCCGGTCGATGATCCGTCCAAGGCGCGTATTGTCGACAGCCCGGCGGTGTTTGCCGATCCCGAGAGCGGGCGCCTTGCGGGCCTGTGGCGCGGCGGCGACCATGGCGACGATACCCAGGATACCAACCGGACAGATCATTGCCATGATATTACGGTGTTCCCGTCCCTGAACATTGCGGCGGGCGCCTGTTCGGGCAACGGCATTCTGTTCGATATCACCGATCCGCGCGCGCCCAAGCGCATCCATGAGGTGGTGGACAAAGGCTTTGCCTATTGGCATTCCGCCACGTTCAACAATGACGGCACGAAAGTGATCTTCACGGATGAATGGGGCGGCGGTTCCCGTCCGCGCTGCCGGACCCACGATTCGATGGAGTGGGGCGCCAATGCGCTCTACGATATCGTCGACGGCAAGCTGGTGTTCCGCAGCTACTACAAGATCCCGGCGCCGCAGGTGGAGCAGGAAAACTGTGTGGCCCATAACGGCTCGATCATCCCCGTGCCGGGCCGCGATATCTTCGCGCAGGCTTGGTATCAGGGCGGCCTTTCGGTGAGCGACTTCACGGACTCCGAGAACCCGGTCGAGATCGCTTATTTCGACCGCGGACCGATCCACGAGGAGCGCATGGTGCTCGGCGGTTATTGGTCGACCTATTGGTATGACGGCCGGATCTATGGCACGGAAATCGTCCGTGGTCTGGATGTCTTCGGGCTTACACCGAGCGATTTTCTTACCGAGAACGAGATCGAGGCCGCCAAGCTGGCCGATCAGGGCGCCGTTTTCAATCCGCAGCAGCAGTTCCCGGTGACCTGGCCCGCTGTTCC
Organism: uncultured Alphaproteobacteria bacterium; assembly: GCA_964531285.1. GTDB lineage: Bacteria > Pseudomonadota > Alphaproteobacteria > JAJFIK01 > JAJFIK01 > CAZHDI01. The sequence continues at coordinate 18,559 of CAZHDI010000032.1, forward strand.
GGTGGTGGCTCGTGCTTACATCGATCAGCTTCAACGCAGCGAAGCGCTGGATGAGGCCATGACTGAGCGTCTGACCGCGGCGCTGGACCGCGCGGACACGGTGCTTGAGCGCCGGCGCCCCCGGGATGCGGATCTGGCCGGCGAACTCGACACCCTTGCCGGCGATCTGAGCACGGACAGTGTCGATGCCCGCACCCAGGACCGGTTGACGGCGCTGGCGGCTACGTTGAGCGGCATGGCCGACAAGATGCGCTAAGCGCCCTTTTGGAAAGCGGGCCGGCCAGGCACTCGGAAATGCGCCTTACAGAGCATTTCCAAAAAGCCTCCAAGGCATGTTGTGTCTTGAACGATCCGGCCGGGGCGGGCTTCGGCCTGCCCCGATGCCTCAAGAGCGCGGCGGGTTCATTCCGTACGCGGTCTCAATGACCACAGAAGAAGGCCGGCGCCCGAGAAGCTGAGGACGGCCAGGAGAGCTGCGCCGGGCAGGCGGATTATCAATCGCGCGGCGCCATCCCCAAGCGCCGTGACGGTCCCGCCTCCTTGCAGGCTCTCGATCAGCGCATCGCCAAAGAGATAAGCCGCGCAGAACACGGCGAGGACCGCCATGGCGGTTTGGGCCCCGGCGCGGGCCGCCGCGCCCCGCTGACGCGGCCAGTGCCGGACACTGACATACCCGGCCAGACCGCCGCTGACGAGGGCAAGCGGCAGGGTCTCCCGCAGAATGCGCATGTCCAGACTGTCACCACTGAGCAGCAAGGCGCCCATGGCCGTCACGCAGGCGGCGATGCCATACGCCAGTGCGCCCGCAAGCCGGGGCTGCCCGGTCGTGAGATGGGTCTGCGGTGTGGATGCCGGATCGGTCATGCTGACGGATGTCCCGAAATGCTCTTTCGCAAGGCCCGATGATCTCAAGGCGGGCCCGTGCCGGCAAGCCCAATGCCGATGGCGGGCCGGGCCCGCCGGTAAAAAGCAAGCCCGGCCATCCCTCCCGGTATGATATGACAGTCATGCCGAGGGGCGGCCGCGGGGCAGCCGGACCGGTGGTCGATTGACCTCGTTCCGCATGCGAGACCCCCGAATGCAAAGGAGAGGACAATGAAGGCATTACCGTATGGCGCGGGATTGGCATGCGCGCTCTTTGCGCTGGCTGCATGCCAGGACAACAGTCAGACATCGAGCGAACCGGCCGAGCAATCCCAGGCCGACGCCGCGCCGGCCGCCGCGCCGGCTGAACCGGATGTGACGCAGACCACTGTTGACGAGCCGG
>CAZHDI010000032.1:19925-32249 GCA_964531285.1 uncultured Alphaproteobacteria bacterium
GAGCCGGCGGTCGAGGAACCGGTGGTCGAAGAGCCGGCCGCCGACGCAGGCATGCCTGAGGCACCCGCCGGACCCGAAGCGCCCGAGACCGATCCCGCGGACGCGGCGCCTGAAGCGGCCGATGCCGAGGCCGGCGATGCCGGGACCCAGGTGGCCTCGGCGGCCGTCGGCTCGGCCGAGCGCGGCGAGCAGGTCTTCCGCGTGTGCATGGCCTGTCATGTGGTGCAGGAAGGCATGCACCGCGTCGGTCCGTCGCTTTACAACGTTGTGGGCCGGGCGGCGGCCTCGGCGGAAGGCTTCAACCGCTATTCGGCCGGTATGCGGAACTCGGGGATCGTCTGGACCGAGGAAACGCTCGATCCGTATCTGGAAAATCCGCGCGCGGTGGTCCCGGGCGGCAGCATGGCCTTTGCCGGTCTCCAGAACCCGCAGCAGCGGGCCGATGTGATCGCCTATCTGCGGGCGAATTCGCCGGACGCCCCGCCACTCTAAACGTCAAATAGGAGCGGGCCGGTCATCATCGACGCGGGAGACGGTGACCGGCCGGCGATCCACGCTCATGGATCAGGGCACGGCATAGGCGTGCCCGATCATCTTCGTGCCCTCGAAGACCGCGCGGTCTTCCACATGGGTATCGTCGACGAACACGAAGTCGAACTCGCCGTCCCCATCGACATCGCTGTGCAGCATCACAATGAACATGTCGCCGGAGGCCGGCGCGTAATCCATCGTGATTTCGACATTCTCGTTCTTCCCGTCACGGACGAAACTATGGCCGACATAAATGTCGCCATTCGGTTGGCCGTTCTCGAACGGGTGCATGACGAGCCAGCCGTCACCGTCGATCTGGACCTCCGGGACCGTGAGAACCGTGCCGTCCCGGGTCGCGTCCTCAAGCAGGATCCAGTTGTTCGCGCCGTTTCCCATGGTGATGGCGGGCTGGCTTTCCTCCGCGGCCCCGGGATGCGCGATCAGGCATCCGGACAGGACGAGGGCTGCGGCGAGTGTGTGTCTCATGATGTCCTCCCAACACTGTTCGTCTGATTGAAGCCCGGTCGAGTTTAGCCGGTTGCGATGATCTGTCACCAAGACTTCTTGGCGGTGTCCGTTCCGTGTTCTGCCCGTTCTGCGGGCTGTCGGTTTGCACGCCCTGCCATCGACTGCGGCAACACCGCCTCTTTGATCCGTAGACTGCCTAAACAGAGGCCTCTCCGGGACAGCCGGGTCTGATGTGCCGCGTGGCGGTCGATCTTAGAGATCGGGCTCGAGGCGTGGGCCCGGGGGCGGACACAGCGCGCCATGGAGCAGGCATTTTGCGCCGCCGGTTGACGAATCGGCAAACTATGGCACATAGACCTTTGGCACATTGGTTTGCGAGAAGGCATTGGACATGGCGGCGGCGCCACAGCCCGGCGGAAGAACACCCAGAATTCTGGGCATCCTTGCTTCGACGACGGTCGCCTTTGCGCTGTCCAGAGGTCTCACGCTGGAGCGCATCGAAATGGCAACCGGACTGTCCGGTCTTGACATCGTCAATCCCGAGGCCCGTCTGCCGGACGATGTGCTGTTCAATCTATGGCGCATGCTGATGGACCATGCGCCCGGCGCGCCCTTGTCTATCGAAATGGCGAAGGCCGCGCCGCTCTCTGCCCTTGGCGGCCTCGCCCATGGCGCCCAGTTTGCCGGCGATCTGCGCGCGGCACTCGGCCTGCTCATTGCCAACCGGTTCTTCATTGCCGACCGTCTGCATATGGAGTTGATCGAGCGGGAGGATGAGGCCGTTCTCATCACCGCTCATCCGAATGAGGCCATCGATGGGGGCCGCGCCTGCGAGGTCGGCGCCGGGCTGGTGCATCGGCTCGTGCGCGAGGTTCTGGGAATCGAGGATGGGTTGCGCCGGGTCGATTTCAAGTTCGCCAATGCCGGACCGAAGGAGGCGTATACCGCCTTTTTCGGCGTTCCGGTCCGGTTCAATCAGCCGCATACGGCTGTTGTCTTTAACCGCGATGCGCTATCGCGGCCGGTGAGCCATGCCAATCTGGAGTTATTCTCTTTCGTCGAGACCTATTACGATCAAAAGATCCGGCAGTTGAAGACTCCGGCCTGTCCGGCGGAATTATCCCGTCTGCGGGAGGTGATCATCGAGAACGCATCCCGCGGCGATTTCGGTGTGGCTTCGGCGGCGGCCAGAGCCAATCTCAGCTTACGGTCGGCCCAGCGCCTGGCCCAGGACCACGGGATATCGTTACAAAAAATGATCGATGATGTCCGTATGGAGACGGCTAAGGAGATCTTGTTGGATCCGTCCGTGGATTTGCAGACTCTTGCCGCTCTCGTCGGATATTCCGACGACAGATCATTCCGGCGGGCCTTTAAGCGGTGGACGGGGGCCACGCCCTCGCAGTACCGCATGGGCCTTTCGCGCTGACGGCGGATTGCCAAGGCGCACCGTGCGGTCATCGGCCGGATTTGGCGCGATCTGTCCGGTTTGTGACGCGAATTGCGGTATCTGTCATTGCAATGTCAAGGCTATGGTCAATCTTTAGGGCTACACGGCGACGAATTGAACCGATGATCATGCCGCCCGATCCGGTTTTGTCTGACCAAGGCAAGCCAGGGCGGCATTTACCATGGAGCGGGAGCAGTCGGATGCGCACGATCACCCATTTCAAAAGCGTGTTGCTCGGTGCAGCGCTGAGCCTCGGTCTGGCCGCCTGCTCGGATGACACGGCGGAGGTTGCGCCCGCGGGGCCGCGCCCGGCGAAAGTCACGACTGTCACGGAAGGCAGCAACATCCAGTCCGTCCGCCTGCCGCTCACCGTCGAAGCGTTGGAGACGACGGAGCTGTCGTTCCAGGTTGGCGGGCAGCTCCAGGCATTGGAGTTGACCGAGGGCCAGCCGGTCGAGGCGGGTCAACAGATTGCGCAACTCGATCAGCGGGATTTTCGAAGCGCCGTCGACAGCGCGCGCGCGACACTCGATAACGCCCAGATCGCCTTCGGACGTGCCGAGCAGCTCATCGTGAACGGCAATATCGCCCAAAGCGTCTATGACGAACGCCAGGCGAATGTCCGCGTCGCGCGCGCCAATCTCGAGACGGCTCAGAAGGCATTGAGCGATTCCACGCTGACCGCGCCGTTCGATGGCGTCGTGGCCGACATTTATGTCGAGGGTTTTCAGTCGGTCTCGCCTCAGCAGCCCATCGTAACCCTTCAAAGCGTCGGCCAGATGGAGGCGGTGGTTCAGATGCCGGCGTCCCTGTCGGTCAACGCTCAGCAGATTGAGCCGATTTCGACCACGGTCACGCTCGATGTGCGTCCGGATGTGGAGATCGACGCGACCTTGCGGGAAATTTCGCAGCGGTCCGATCCGAGCACCCAGACCTATGCGGCCCGATTCGCCTTCACACCGCCGCCCGAGTTGAATGTCCTGCCCGGCATGACCGGCTTTCTGGATGGCAGGATCCGCATCCGCGGCGACGAGCGGTTTGCTGGCGGCGTGACCCTTCCAATCAATGCCATTATCGGGGAGGGCGAGGAGACGTTTGTTTTCGTCTTCGATCCGGAGACCCGATTGGTGTCCCGGCGCGAGGTGACCGTCGGCCGCGGCGTCGTCGGCGAAATGGTCCGGATCGAGTCGGGCCTCGCTGCGGGGGATCAGGTTGTCGTGTCCGGTGCCGCTTATCTGGTGGACGGCATGGAAATCGTTCCCATGGCGACCGACGGGGCTGAGTGATGCGCATTACAGAACAGGCGATCAACAACCGGCTGATCAGTTCGCTCGTCATCGGCATCGCCCTGATCGCGGGATATCTCTCCTATCAGAGCATGCCTCGGTTCGAGGATCCCGAGTTCCTCATCCGCGTCGCCCAGGTGGTGACCGATTATCCGGGCGCCACGCCGCTTGAGGTGATCGACGAGATTGCCGAGCCCATCGTGGCCGAATTGCAGGGCATGCAGGAAGTCGAGGAAGTCCGGTCGACCGCTTCTTATGGCCGTTCGATTATCGAGGTCGAGATCAAGCACGCTTTTTCGCCATCGAAAGCGGCGCTGGAATCGATCTGGGGCCGGATGCGCGACCGCGTGAACAATGCGCGCGGTGCCCTGCCGCCCGGCGCAGAACCCCCTGTCATCGTCGATGATTTCGGAGACGTCTACGGTCTCTATTACATCCTCACAGGACCCGATTATACGATCCGTGAACTGGAGGAGTATGCCGACAGTTTGCGTAAGGACCTGCTCTTGGTACCCGGCGTTGCCCAGATCGACATCAAGGGGACCCAGCAGGAAGTCATCTATGTGGAGATTGCGCGGGATCGCGCGGCGGCCATCGGGGTTTCTCTCAACGGCGTGCTCGCCGATTTGTCGGAACAGAATTCCGTCGTCTCGGCGGGGACGGTCGAACTCGGCGATTTGCGCGTCGATATCAATCCCACTGGCGACCTCGACAGCGTCGAGGCCATCCGGAATCTGGTCGTGTCGGTCGGCGATGACGGCGGGCTTGTATATCTGAAGGATATCGCCACTGTCCGGCGCGGTTTTCAGGAGCCCAGCCGGTTCTACGCCCGCTATGACGGCGAAGCGGCGATAACCCTCGCGGTGTCCAATGTCGCCGGCGCCAATGTGGCCGCCGTCGGCGAAGCGGTGGACCGGCGCCTCGCGGAGACAATCGTCACGCGCCCGCTGGGGATCGAGGTCACCGAGTTTTATCATCAGGGCAAGATCGTCACCGCGTCCGTCCAGAGTTTCGCGATCAATGTGGGGCTGGCGCTGCTGATCGTTGTCGTCACCCTTCTGCTGTTCATGGGCTTGCGGTCGGCCATCATCATCGGCGCGGCCTTGATTGTGACCATCGCCGCGACGCTGGCGGTCATGGATGTCGCGGGTATCCCGCTGCACCGGATTTCGCTCGGTGCGCTGATCATCGCTCTGGGCATGCTCGTGGACAACGCGATCGTCGTGGCGGAAGGCATCCTGGTCGGGGTGAAACGCGGCCAATCGGTGCTCAAGGCCGCAACGGATATTGTCGGCCGGACGAAATGGGCGCTTCTGGGCGGTACCGCCGTCGGGATCATCGCGTTCGCACCCATCGGTTTCGCGCCGGGTGATACGGCGGAATATACCGGCGATCTGTTCTGGGTGATCTTGATCTCCCTCGGTTTCAGCTGGCTTTTTGCGCTGACCCTCGTGCCGATGCTCTCCTCGCTGCTGTTGAAGCCCGAGCCGGAAAGCGAAGATCAAACCCCCAAGCGCAATCGGTTTGCGGCGCTTTACCGACAGTTCCTCACACTCGCAGTGAAATTCCGCTTCGTGACCATCGGCGCTGCCGTCGGTGCCCTAGCACTGGCCATTGGCGGCTTTCAGTTCGTGACGATGGGTTTTTTCCCGACCTCGACAAATCCACAGATTGCCGTCGATTTCTGGTTGCCCGAAGGCACGGCTATCGAAACCACATCATCCTTGATGGCATCTATGGAAGACGACCTGGCGGCTTTTGAAGGGATCGCCAGCGTCCATGCGGTGGTCGGCGGCGGCGCATCCCGTTACACGCTGATCTACAGCCCGCAAAATCCGAACCCCGCCTTTGGTCAGTTCCTGCTTCAGGTCAGCCAGTTCGACCGCATCGAAACGCTGATCGACGAATTGCAAAATGCCATCGATCAGCGCTTTCCGCAGGTCCAGGCGCGGGTGTGGCGCTTCAGGCTGGGGCCGAGCCAGGGCTCCAAGATCGAGGCGACCTTCAAGGGGCCGGACCCGGTCGTGCTGCGCGCCCTTGAGCGCGAAGCCTCGGCGATCCTCAAGGCCGATCCGTTGACGGTCGCGGTGAAGTCCGATTGGCGCCAGCAGGTGCCGGTGATCGAGCCGGTCTACTCGGAGACCCGGGGCCGGCGGGTCGGCGCCTCCCGTGAGGCCGCGGCCGAAGCACTGCAGACGAATTTCTCGGGACGCACGGTCGGGGTGTTCCGCGAGGGCGACGACCTGATCCCGATTGTGGCCCGGGCACCGGACCGCGAACGTCTTGCTGTCGAAACATCGGCCGGTATTCAAGTCCTCAGTGAGCGGACCGGCAAGACCGTGCCGCTCAGCGAAATCATCGACGATGTTTCGATCAACTGGCGCGACGGCAAGATGAAGCGGGTTGACCGGGTGTGGACGATCAAGGCGCAGGCCGATCCGGCACGCGGCATTGAAGCATCCGAAGTGCTGGCCCGTGTGCGTCCGCAGATCGAGGCGATCGAGCTGCCGCCCGGCTACAGCCTGGAATGGGACGGGGAACTCGGGGCCAGCGAAGAAGCGAATGCGTCCCTTGCCTCGACGCTGCCCCTCGGGCTTCTGGCCATGGTGCTCACGGTCATCGTGCTGTTCAACGCCCTGCGCCAGCCCTTGGTGATCTGGCTTCTGGTGCCCGGTGCCGTTATCGGCGTGGTCGTGGGGCTCATCGTGACCGATACGACCCTGGAGTTCATGGCGATCCTCGGGATTTTGTCCCTGTCCGGACTGCTTATTAAGAACGCCATCGTTTTGGTCGATCAGATGGACCTTGAAATCCGCGAGGGCAAACCGCGGTTCGACGCGGTGATCGAGTCGACGATCAGCCGCGTGCGCCCGGTCTGCATGGGGGCGCTGACCACCATTCTCGGTGTCATCCCGCTCATGACCGATGTGTTCTTCGGGTCCATGGCCGTGGTCATCGCCTTCGGTCTGAGCTTTGCGACCGCACTGACGCTGGTTGTTCTGCCTGCTCTTTATGCCCTGATCTTCGGCATCAAGAACACCGAGGTGGCTCAGGCCTGAACCGTATGCGCCAGTGCGGGGGGATGCGCCTGCGCGGGCTTAACCGGCCGCGGCCCGCAAGCGCGCGTTCTCCTGTTCCAACGCGGCGATGCGGTCTTCGAATGACGCGATGACCGGTTCGAGTTCGGCGGCTGAATAGCGCGGTGTGATGTGCTGGGGGCAGTTCCAGTCAAAGGCCTCGACATCGAACAAGAACCCGCGCTCGACCTTTGCACCGTAATCGTCGTCGATCAGCGCATCGCGAAGATCGGGCCGGTCCGACAGGTCAACTGACCGGCTGCGCGCGAGCAGCTTGAGACGCTGCCGGTTGGGATAATCCATGAAGAAGAGCGCCGCCCGCGGATTGTCGCTCACATTCCCGAGGCTGACATATTGCCGGTTTCCCCGAAAATCGGCCATGCCGAGAAGGCCCGGCTCGAGAACTTTGACAAAGCCCGCCGGTCCGCCCCGGTGCTGAACATAGGGCCAGCCCGTGGCACTGACCGTCGCCATATAGACGCTGTCGCGCGCGGCGATAAACGCGGCCTCGCGTTCCGTCAGGCGGTCGGGCGTGGTTTCGTCCGCTTCCAGACGGGCATACGCATCCCGGCTGCCATTCGCCGTCTGCGCATCCTTAACGGCGGGTGTGAAGGTCAGATCGAAAAAGCGTTCGGTCATGCTGTGCCTCCTTGGCACCCTTGCGCCATCCCCGCGGGTTGATGACCGCCATCGTGGTCTGAGGTCACGTCGCCAGCGAGAACGCGGCAAGGTCGGCTGGGTTCAGCGGATCGGTTCCAAGCACCAATCGGTTTGATCGCAGATGGGCAGCGATCGGAGCGATGTCGACCGGCGTCCGCCCATAGTTGAACACAAATGCGTGACGCGCCGTGCGCCGGATCCGGACATCCTCGGGCAGATCGAGCGTGGCCAGCCCCGCATCCTGCGCCGCCTGTCGGAGAACGAGGCGCGCCAGCACCGCGTCTGGCCATGCCGCGAGATAATGGATGGTTCCAAGGCTGAACCAGACGCCCTGGCCATCATCGGTTGCGGCCCGGGGCGGCAGGTCCGTTTCAATCTCCTCACGCCAGACGGACACGGTGAAGGGATGACCGTCGGCGGTGCCGCGCTCGGCCATGCCGGGCCGGATCGTCTCGACACGGGCTACTTTCAGCGGCATCAGCGCTTGAAACGGCCCTGGCGCCAAGGTCTCCGGGATTTGCATATCCCTCGTGCGGGCGCCGGAGCGCGGCCCAATGACAATCGCCGCATCCAGCCGTGACAGGCGCTTCACAAAGCTCGGATCGGCGATGGGCATGGACGGGATCACCACCATCCGGTAGCCGCTCAGCTCCGCACCTGGGGGCAGAATGTCGACGTCAAGACCGAGCCGCCGGATAGCGCCGTAAACGGATTGTATCAGGCGGTCATGGCGGAAGCCTTGGCCATGGGGTTGGATCTCGCAGGCCCAGGCGGAGGCATAGTCGTAAATCAAGGCGACATCGCCCGGGCGTTGCTCGTCCGGATCGAGACGGTCTATCTCACCGGCCACCTGACCAGCCTCATGGAAGGCGCGGTCGGGCGTGCTGTCGGGCCGCAAGAGGCCGGCATGCATTTGCTCCTGGGCGAAGGGCGCTTGCCGCCACCGGAAATAGGAGACCGTCTCACAGCCATGCGCAAAGGCCTCCCACGTCCACAGACGAACCATGCCCGGAAGCGGGCTGGGATTGTTCCGGGCCCAGTTCACCGGCCCGGGCTGCTGCTCCATGACCCAGACGCGGCCCCGTCCGCAGCCGCGATACAGATCGTGATGAAACGCGGCAAAATCCGGATGGCCCTGACGCATCCAGCGCGTCCGCTCATCGGCAGTGTAGGGACCATGCTCGAGAAACCCGAGGGGATAGCTGTCCCAGGCGGCGATGTCGAGGTCCTCGGCCAGCTTGACATGGTCGAAGTCGGTGAAGAAGCCCATGAAGTTGTGGAGGATGTCCCGGCCGGGTGAATGGGTTCTCAAGATATCCGTCTGGATACGGTTGAAGGCGACCACCTCATCGGATGCAAAGCGCCGGAAGTCCATGACATGGGCCGGGTGAGGCTCGGTCACTGCTGCGCCGGGCAGGTCGATCTCATTGAAGTCGCGATACTCCTGGCTCCAAAACACCGTGCCCCATGCGGCATTCAAAGCGCTCACCGTGCCGTAGCGCTCCGCGAGCCAGGTCCGGAAGCCCGCCAGGGCCGCGGGCGTGTAGCTGAGCACCGTATCGTGACAGCCATATTCATTATCCGTCTGCCACGCAAGGACCGCAGGATGGCGCCCGTAGCGGCGGGCCATTGCCTCGACAATGCGCGCGGTTTCGCGCCGGTAGACCGGGCTGGAGAAGCAATAATGACGCCGGGAGCCGAACCGGCGCGGATGGCCATGGGCGTCATGGGGGAGGATTTCCGGATACAGATCGATCAGCCATTTGGGCGGCGTTGCGGTGGGTGTGCCCATGACGATGGAGAGCTCGGCGCGGTGCAGGGTGTCGACCGCCCGGTCGAGCCAATCCCAGTCATAGCACCCGGGGGCTGCTTCGATCCGGCTCCAGGCGAACTCTCCGATTCGGACGACGGACAGGCCGAGATCGCGCATGGCCGCGGCATCCTCCGCCCACCGCTCAACCGGCCAGTGCTCCGGATAGTAACAGACACCCAGTTTCATCGGTCGATCCTATGGCTCTAATTCGATCAGCATGGCGACGGCTTCCCCGCGCGCCAGGATCGGAATCGGCAGGCCCATGGCGGTCAAGCTTGCCGCGTCGAGACGATGGGGGCCATCCTGCCAAATGGCCGGTTGCTGCTTGGCGCGGCGGCGAAGATCTGGCGGACACAGAAGCGGGGTGAGGCGACAGACCCCCCTCGCCCAGGCAAGGGGAAGCCGGACTGGCGCGGGCGCGCTCTGGCGCATCGGCCCGCTCCGGATGACTGTGATCAATGCGCCGGCCCCGTCGGCAAATATCTGAGCAAAGGCCGTGAGATCCGGGTCGGGATGATCGAGCCGGACGAGGTGCGCGCCACTTGTGCGGCCGCGCAGACCCTTGAAAAGGGCGACGGCTTGCTTGACGACCGCACGGTCGGTGTCGGTAAGAGTTCGAACATCGAGTTCAAGACCAAAGCTGCCCAGAAGGGCCATGGCCGCGCGTGTTTCCATCGAAAAGACCTGGCCCGAAAGGTGGCTCGGCGACGGGCCGATGTGATACCCCGCGATCTCCGGCGGGAAAAAAAGGCTGAACCCCTCAAGTATCCCCGCACGGTGATCCGGATCGTGATTGTCCGACATCCAGACCCGGTCCGTGCGCGTCAGAATGCCATAATCGACCCGTCCGCCGCCGGAGGCGCAGGTTTCGATCTCCAGGTTCGGGAAGGCTGCGCGCAGCCTATCCGTCAGGCGGTAGAGCGCTTCCGTTTGGCGGTAGGATATCGGTTGGCCGTCCGAAATCGGCATAACGTTGTCGCGGTTCATGTCCCATTTGAGGCAGGCCGGCTCCAGATCGCGCACCAAGGTTTCCAGGCTTGCGCTGACATAAGCGAAGGTGTCCTCGCGGGTGAGATCCAAGACATATTGATGGCGGCCCAGGGGTTGGCCAGGGCTTCCGAGGATCCAGTCGGGATGAGCTTCGAAGAGCGCACTGTCCGCATTCACCATTTCCGGTTCGACCCACAGGCCGAACTCCATGCCCAGCCCGCGCACATGGTCGGCAAGCGGCTTGAGCCCGTCGGGATAAATCTCGGCATTCGGTATCCAATCGCCGAGGCCCCGGCGGTCGTCGCGCCGGCGGCCGAACCAGCCGTCATCAAGCACGAAGCGCTCGACACCGAGATCCGCCGCCGACCGGGCAAGATCCATCAGATCGGCTACATCATGCCGGAAATAGACGGCTTCCCAGGTGTTGATCTGGACACGGCGCTTGCCCGCACTCGGGGGAAGAATCCGGCGCCGGACGAAGTCGTGCGTGCGCCGTCTAAGGCCGTTGAGTCCGTCCGCCCCGCGAAAGACACGCACGGGCGGCAATGCGAAAGTCTCGCCCGGCGCCAGGATGATCTCGCCGGGATCGGTCCGTGGGCCGGCCAGGAGATGGCGCCGCCCGTCCCGGAGGCGCTCGAACAGGATCCGATGATCGCCGCTCCAAGCCAGATGGAGGGCGATCCAGGCCCCGCCATCCTCACAAAGCGGCGCGGGCGAAACGATCAGGCCCGGAAAATCATGATGGGAGGTGCGCCCCACACGGGAGGCGCGCGCAGCGCTTCCGGCTTGAAGGTCGCTCCGTACCCGCTGGAATTCATCCGACCAGGTGCCGCTAAAACTGAGCATATGGGCATAAGCGTCCGGGACGGGAAGCGATAGGGCGCACTGATCAACGGCAAGCGGGCCCAACCCTCTATTGGTCAGGGACACACAAAGGGTCAAACCATCGCTCGGCCCGTCAGCCTCAAGGGTCAGATCGGCGTCAACACCGGCCTTCTTATCGCGGAGCCCGATAGCAAGCGTAGGGCTCTGGTTTTCAGCGCGGCTGACCGCCCAGACCGGACGGAGGCTGCGGTCGCCCCGCCGTAAAGAAAGGCCTGGTGTGCCTGTGAACGGGCCATCCGGACCCGGCAGAAGGGACAAGGCTTCGGTCTGATCGAAGCCGCCATGGGGTACAGCTCGAGCAGCCAGGAGATACGCCGTATCCGGATCGGCCGCGCCGGTGAGCCTGTCGCCCCAACTCAGGACCGACGGTACGTTATCTCCGGCAAGACCCAGAAGCACTGTCGAGGTATCGGTGTCCAGGCGCCAGAGCGGCGGCGGCGTACTCATGCGGGCGATTGCGGCGCCGGATCGGCGGTGCGCCGGAAATCATCGAGGGTGAATTGCGCCCGGCGTCCGAAGATAACGCGATTGATGATAAGGGCCACGAGGATACAGGCGATCAGAGTCAAGAACATCATGTGAATGTAGTGGAACGGCGCGATGAAGAAGGACACGAAGCCGTACCCCGCCGAGCCCAAAACCACAACGATTCCGGCCGCCCAGGGCGAGACATTCCGGAAGAAGATCGCCAGGAAGAAGGCCGAAAGGATTGGCATGGACAAGAGCCCATTCAACTGCTGCACAAGATTGATGATGGAGTCCGCGCCGCTATAGGCCGGCACCAGCGCAATGGCGAGGGCGACAAAGGCGATGGTGATTCCGGTGGCGATCTTGCGCACATGAACATTCGGCTGGAAGAATTTTTCATGAATATCGCACACATAGAGTGCGGCAGCCGAGTTCAGAGCACTGTTGAAACTGGTGAGAACGGCAGCAGCCATCATCGCGGCGAAGGCGCCGGACAACCAGGTCGGCAAGATATCGCCCACCAGCCGGCCATAGGCCACATCGCCGATATCGCCATAAAGCTTGTAGGAGATGATGCCAGGCACCGCAATAATCACCGGAACGATCAGCAGGCGGATACCGGCGGCAGCGAGCACGCCTTTCTGGGCCTCCCAGATCGACGGCGCCGCCATGGCCCGCTGGGTGATCGTCTGATTG
>CAZHDI010000033.1:0-10713 GCA_964531285.1 uncultured Alphaproteobacteria bacterium
GTTCTGGGTTGCCGGCATGTTGATGTTGGGCCTTGATTTCTAGCAGGTCGTGCCCTTCCACACGGTCTATATGCATGCCCTGGTCCGCGACGAGAAGGGCCAGAAGATGTCCAAGTCCAAGGGCAATGTGGTCGACCCCCTGGAGTTGATGGACGAATTCGGCGCCGACGCCCTGCGCTTTACGCTGGCGGCCATGGCGGCCCAGGGCCGGGACATCAAGCTGGCCAAGAGCCGGATCGAGGGCTACCGGAATTTCGGCACCAAGCTATGGAATGCCGCGCGTTTTTGTCAGATGAATGAATGTACCGGCACGGACGGGTTCGATCCGTCCAGGGTGCAGCAGCGGGTCAACCGCTGGATCGTCGGCGAGACCATGCGCACGTCTACCGCCGTTTCCGCCGCGCTTGAGGCTTACAAATTCAACGAGGCCGCCGGGGCGCTCTACAAGTTTGTCTGGAACCAGTTCTGTGACTGGTACCTGGAGTTCATCAAGCCGCTGCTCAATGGGCCCGATGGCCCGGAGAAGACGGAGACGCGGGCGGCGGCGGCCTGGGCGCTCGATCAGATCCTCATCATGTTGCATCCCTTCATGCCGTTCATTACGGAGGAACTCTGGCAACGCCTCGCGGAACATGGCCATAGCCGCGACAGCATGCTGATCATTGCGCCGTGGCCGGCGCTGGAGGCGAGTCTTCAGGACCCCAAGGCCGATGCGGAAATGGAATGGGTGGTCCGCCTCATCGGCGAGATCCGGTCGGTCCGCGCGGAGATGAATGTGCCGGCGGCCGCGAAGGTCCCGCTTCTGTATCGCGGCGCCGAGGACACGACGCGCACCCGGATCATCGATCATGACGAGGTGATCAAGCGCATGGCGCGGCTGGAATGGATGCGGCCCACGGATGAGATCCCGCCCGGTTCGGTGCAGATTGTTCTCGATGAGGCAACCTTCATCCTGCCGCTGGCCGATGTCATCGATATCGGCCAGGAAATGAAGCGCCTGGAAGGCGAGATTGCCAAGCTCGGCAAGGAGATCGAGAAGATCGATGCCAAGCTCGACAATCCGAAATTCCTCGCCAAGGCGCCCGAGGACGTCGTCGAGGAACAGCGCGAGCGCCGCGGTGAAGCCGAAGCGACCGCCGCGCGTCTGAAGGATGCGCTCGGCAATCTCAAACTGGCCGGCTGAGCCGCGCCCGCATCGGGAGACCGCCATGGCAGGACGGATCGGCATAGCGGCAGCCGGGCTCGCGCTGGCTTTCACCTTTCATCCGGCCGCGGCGGATTTCGAGGCGGGCCTCGAGGCCTATGGCCGGGGCGATCATCGTGCGGCATTCGAGACCTGGTCGGCGGATGCGGCGCAAGGCGATCCGGTCGCCCAATGGCTTGTCGGCAATATGCTGCTGAGCGGCGAGGGCGGGGCGGGTCCCGACCCGGCGGCAGCCGCTTCCTTCTATGAGCGCGCGGCCAGTCAGGGCTATGTCGAAGCGCAGGTCAGTCTGGGCACGCTCTATCGTCTCGGGCGCGGCGTTGCGCAGGATTACCGTTCGGCGCTGACCTGGCTCTACGAGGCGGCAGCGAAAAAACACCCCACCGCCCAGATGGATCTCGGCGATCTCTTTCTCAGCGGTGTGCCCGGCGAGGTCCAGGCCGACCCGTCCCATGCCTTTGAATGGTACCGCCTCGCGGCCCGCCAGGGTGTCGTGCTGGGTCAGTTCAAGCTCGGTCAACTGTACACGGACGGTGTGGGAACCAAGGCCGATCCGGTCATGGGGCTCGCATGGCTGGGCATCGCCGCCCGGGCTGCCGAGGAGGGTCTGGAATCGGCCGCCTCACGCCGCGTGATGGGCTTGCGGGATCAGGTGGCAACGGACCCCGAACGGCGCACCCTGGCGGATATCATCAAGGCGACCTACCGGACGACCCGCTTGCGGTTCACCTCGGATGTCATCGCCCGCGCCGAGGCGCGCGCCGCCAATTACGATCCGTCGGAATTCTGAACCCGCTTCATGTGAGCACGGCCCCATGGGCCGCGCGCAGCGGAAGCCATCAAGTTCAGCCCTGAGCCCGCTTCATGTGAGCACGGCCCCATGGGCCGCGCGCAGCGGAAGCCATCAAGTAACCTCACACCATACCGGCACATGATCCGAGGGCTGATCCCAGCCGCGCACATGGGAGTCGATCCCAGCGCCGGTGAGGCGGTCGGCGGCCTGGGGCGAGAGCATCAGATGGTCGATGCGGATGCCCTTGTTCTTGGGCCAGGCACCGCCCTGATAATCCCAGAATGTATAGGCATGGGGCTCGGCTGCGCAGGTGCGGAAGGCATCGGTGAGCCCCAGATAGCTCAGTTCCCGGAATTTCTCGCGCGAGGTGAGCAGGAACAGTGCATCGTCGGCCCAGGCTTTCGGATCGTGCACATCCTCCGGCGCCGGAATGATGTTGTAATCTCCGGCCAGCACAAAGGGTTCCTCCAGCGCCAGAAGAGCGCGCGCATGGGCGGTCAGGCGGTCCATCCAGGCGAGCTTGTAATCGTATTTCGGCCCCGGCGCCGGATTGCCATTGGGCAAATAGAGGCTCGCGATGCGGACCGCGCCGCCGTCATGGGAAATCACCGCCTCGATATAGCGGGCCTGGTCGTCCGCGTCGTCGCCCGGCAGGCCGGTGGTCACGTCCTCAAGCGGGCGTTTCGAGACGATCGCCACCCCGTTATAGGTTTTCTGGCCATGGACGGCGCAGGCAAAGCCGGCGTCCTCGATCGCCTCGCGCGGAAACTTGTCATCCGTCAGCTTGATTTCCTGAAGGCAGACGACATCGGTGTCGCTCTGCTTCAGCCAGTCGAGCAGATGGGGCAGGCGGACTTTCAGGGAGTTGACGTTCCAGGTGGCGATCTTCATGGACGGACGGACACCTCGACCCGGCGGTTAAGCGCCTTGCCGTCGGCGGTCTTGTTCGAGGCGACCGGCTCGCTCTCGCCCTTGCCGTCAGGCAAGAGCCGGTTCGCGTCGATCCCTTCCTCGACGAGCCATGCGACCACGGCCGCGGCGCGCCGCTGCGACAGGTCCCGATTATAGGCATCCGCACCGTCCGCATCCGTATGACCTTCGATGGTCACATTGAGCGCGGCATTGGCGGCGAGCGCATCGTAAAGCTGGCGCAGCGCGGGCAGGGAGATCGAGCGCGGCACATCGCTGTCATGGTTGAACAGAATGCCGTAAATCTTGGCCTCGCCGGCGGTCTCGAGCGCCTCGGAAATCGGATTGACCGGCGCCGGTTCCGTGCTGCAAGGCGAACGGGTGCCCTCCGGAGCCACCGGGCCGCCCCAGGGGCGCCGGCTGCGATGACGGTAGGACACGCCGTTGAGAGCGCCCGCGCTGTCCAGCGTCAACAGCGCCGTGCCCTGAATGTTCTGATCGGACGTCCAGGCCAAAAGGGCGACACCGTCCTGAACCGATCCGCTCAAGGTGCCGGTCGTGCGCCCGGAATTGTCCGTATAACACCCGGCGATGCTGGCGCCGGTCTGGGTCAGATCGACCACATCGGCCCGCCCGGTCTGAAACACGCCGGTGAACCGCTCCGCATCCGGCTCAAGGGACGGCGTGCCATGGGCGACGACTTCGGCCAGATAAAGCCAGGCCGCATCCGCCGCATGGGGCTCGACCACGGTGAAGCGCAGCCAGCGCACCGGTTGGGGATCAGTGACCGCTACGAGGGTTGCGCCCTCGTCGCCCGCCGTGACATCCCCCAGCGGACGCCAGGCACCCGCCGGCCCCTCGCCGGAGCCCTCGATCCGGACTGTCTTTGCCGAGCCGCCGACGATCCCGCCGGGACGCGGCCCGGCACCCAGAATGCCGACCTCGGTCAGGATGCTCGGCGCGATCAGTTCAAAGACGAAGCTGACGGGCAGGGGCGTCTTTTTGATGTGGGTGTTCCAGGTGCTCGACGGATCGCCGTCGGTCAACGCCAAAGCCGCGCGCTCGTTGGCCGGGGCCGAGACCAGAACCGCGCCGCGCGCCAGCGTCAGAAGATCGGGTTTGGGCGCCTCCGCCGATTCGGCGGCCCAGGCGGGAAGATTGGCCACCAACAGGGCGGCGGCAGCGCATGCGGAGCGGAACAGCATGGCGGATCATCCTTTTGCGGCAGGCCGAGTCGGCCCGTGGTGAGAATCTCTGGATAGCGCAAAGGCCGCATCGGAGCCAGCCGCGTGAGGTGCGGGCAGGGTCAGTCCGCGCACGGGGCAAACCGCCATTGGCGCGGATTCGATCCATCCGCGAGCGAGGGGTCGGCGGTCAGATCGGGCCCCTGCCGGGCCGCATGGATACACAACCCGCCGTCATCAGAACCATCAGAATGGCCAGCGGGCGGATCATGCCGGGTGCCCCTAAACCGAAAAGCTCGTGCCGCAGCCGCAGGAGCTTTGGGCATTCGGGTTTTTCACCTGGAATGAGGCGCCGATCAACTCGTCCACATAATCGAGTTCGCAGCCGGTCAAGAATTCCAGCGACATGTCATCGACCAGCACGGTCACGCCGTCGCGCTCGATGACGAGATCGTCCGGTTCGGCCTCGGTGACGAGATCGAACTGATATTGAAAGCCCGAACAGCCGCCACCCGACACCGACAGGCGCAACATGCGGGGGCCGTCTTCTTTCTCAATGATCTTGGCGATCTGCGCCGCGGCGCTGGCGCTCACGGTGACGGGTTGCGCATCGCCGGCCAGTATGTCCGTCATTCCTGCCTCAATTCGTGCTTAACGGGGCTGCTATTCTGTACTGCGAATGTAGGGACGCAAGAAGGCGGTTGAAAGACCGCCGATGCGGGAAGGATAGGCGGCCATGGCGGCCTCGAAAATTACACTGACCGAAACAGATGGGCCGGCCCCGGGCGCGCCGGCCGTGCGCAGCGGGCATATTCCGGCCCGGCTCTACTGGGACGACGGCATCGCGCCCTTTGCCTGCCGGCCGGAAAATGCGCGCCCGCGCCGGGTGCCCGAGGAAGAAAGTCCGACCCGCAGTGTCTTTCAGCGCGACCGCGACCGGATCATTCATTGCGGCGCGTTCCGGCGCCTCAAGCAGAAAACCCAGGTTTTCGTTACCCATGAGGGCGACAATTTCCGGACCCGCCTGACCCATACCCTGGAAGTGGCGCAGATCGCCCGGTCGATTTCCCGAGTGCTGGGCCTCGACGAGGATCTGGCCGAGGCGCTGGCCCTGGCCCATGATCTGGGCCACCCGCCCTTTGGCCATGCCGGGGAGGACGCCCTCGAGACCTCGATGGCGGAATACGGCGGCTTCGATCACAACGCTCAGACTCTGCGCATCGTGACCAAGCTCGAAGCCCGCTATGCGCCGTTCGATGGGCTCAATCTGACCTGGGACACGCTGGAAGGCATCGTCAAGCACAACGGTCCCCTGCTGGCCGGGCCGGACGATCCGGGCAGCCATCTGCCGCTCGCGATTCTTCAATACAACCAGATTCAGGACCTGGATCTGCACAGCTATGCCTCGGCTGAGGCCCAGGTGGCGGCGCTCTCCGACGACATTGCCTACAACAATCACGACCTCGACGACGGCTTGCGCGCCGGTCTGTTCGAGGTCGATGCGGTGCGCGATCTGCCTCTGGCGGGCGAAATTTTCCGGTCGGTCGAGGAGCAATATCCCGGCCTGGAGCTAGGCCGTCTGATCCATGAAGCCGTGCGCCGCTTGATTGCGGCCATGGTGAACGATCTGCTGGACGAGACCCGCCGCCGGATCGCCGAGTACCAGCCGCGCAGCGCCGACGAGGTCCGGGCCCTGCCGCGGGCCCTGGTGGCCTTCTCGCCGCAGATGGCCGAGCACGACCGGGCGATCCGCGCCTTTCTGTTCGAAAACATGTACCGCCATTATCTGGTCAACCGGATGACCAGCAAGGCGCGGCGGGTGGTCAAGGACCTTTTCGGCCTCTATATGGCCGAGCCGAACATCCTGCCGCCGGAATGGCAGGCGCGCTGCGACCCGCGCTCAAAGGCCCGCACCGCCCGCGCAGTGTGCGACTTCATCGCCGGGATGACCGACCGCTTTGCCATCGAAGAGCACCGCAAACTCTTTGATCTGCATGGTTAATTCCGCACAATTCGCTTGTTCCGCCGCGATTTGCCCGGGATCTGCCCCGGCTGCGCCATCATGTCGGGGCAGCGTGCGCCTGTTTCGGCTGGTTTGTATTGAAACACAGGCCTGAATCGTTGCATTGGTGCTCCGTTCTATGGTTCGTCTTCGGCACTTGGCCGTGGGCGGGACCGGACCCGGGGCTCTGTCTTCGGGGCCGTGCCGGCGCCAGCCAGCCACGTTCGCCAGATGAGAGGCCGGGGTCGGGGGACCTGCCTCGCCGGGACATGGCCTGATCCAGGGTTTCGCGGGGTCAAGGCTTTACGATAACGGGGCGGTGCCTGGAACAGCCGCAGACCGCCCGCCCGGACCGCCACCGGATCCAGACAGCGCCGCGAGCGAGGCGCGTTATGGGGCCGGCCCGGTCATCCCATCACCCCGGGGCCATAGACGGGTCACGCAACGGCCCATGAGTACCATCCAGGATGAATGCCATGAATGACATGAACCGCGCCCGGGATTACGGCCAAGACGGTTACCGCGCCGAAGATCCCGATCTGGAGGCCTACGAGTACGAAGAGGAAGACAGCGGCGTGCGCATGCCGTTGTTCGTAATCCTGTCCCTGGTGGTCGTCGCGTCGATCATCGGCGTCTGGTTCGTGGCCTATAATTACGGTCTGCAGAATGGCCGGGCCGAGAATGCCCGGTTCATTGCCGCCAATTCCGCCGCCGAACGGGTGCGTCCCGAGGAGCCGGGCGGCCTTCCGGCCCCCGAGGAGCGCGACGTGTTCCGTCAGATGAACGGCGAGACCGCCGACCGGGCCGAAACGGTTGTGACCCGCGAGGAGCCGATCGTCGAGTTGCCGCGTCCGAGTACGCCGCCGGCCGACACCGCGCCGGCGCGCACGGCCGAAGCCCCGGCACCGCGGACGGCCGTGCCGCCGCCGAGCCAGCCGGCCCGGACCGCCGAAGCGCCGAACTTGCGCGATACCGGCACTTCCGCGCCGGCGCCGACCCGGGTGACCCCGCCGCAAACCCAGACGCCTCAACCGGTCGAAACCGCCCGGACCACCAATCAGGATGGCCGGATCATCGTGCCGCCGCCGTCCTCGCGCCTGCGCGATGCCGGCACCCAGGCGGCGGCTCCCGCTGCCCGGAGCGCTGGGGCCATCGGTCCGCAATTGCCGCGTCCCAGCGCCACGAGCGGTAATTTCGTGGTGCAGCTCGCGTCACTGCCGAGCCAGGGCGCGGCCGACCAGACCTGGTCGCGGGTGGCCAGCCGGTATTCCGACCTGATGGGCGGCTTTACCAAGGACGTTCAGCCGGTGGATCTGGGCGCCAAGGGGGTCTTCTACCGTCTGCGGATCGGTTATTTCGGATCGCGGAACGATGCGGCGAGCTTCTGCCAGACGCTCAAGGCCCGCGGGCAGGACTGCCTCGTCGCCAGCCGCTGACGCCTTACGCCCCGCGATCCGCAACCCCGGTCGCGGGGCTTTTATCTTCAGCACACAGATCCGCCGCAGAGGAGAACCGCCATGGGGCGCCGTCCGTCGCGGGCCGTCATCTTTGGGTGTCAGGGCGCGGAGCTGACGCCCGGCGAACGCTGGTTCTTCCGGGAAGCCCAGCCGTGGGGCTTCATTCTCTTTGCCCGCAATTGCATCAACCGGGAGCAGGTGCGCCGGCTCGTGGCTGACCTGCGCGCCAGTGTCGATGATCCGTTCGCCCCGGTCCTGATCGATCAGGAGGGGGGACGCGTCGCCCGTCTCAAGGCACCGGAATGGCCGGAGTTTCCGCCCGCGGCGACATTCGGGTCGCTTTATCGCCAAAATCCCGATCTTGCGCGCGAGGCGCTGGGTCTGAACACCCGGCTGCTGGCCCATGAGTTGCGCGATCTGGGCATCACAGTGGATTGTCTGCCGGTGGCCGATGTTCCGGCACCGGACGAGCACGGCATTATCGGCGACCGTGCCTACGGTTCATCGGCGGCGCTTGTGGGCGACATGGCGCGCCAGGCGGCGGACAGCCTGCTGGCCCACGGCGTGCTGCCCGTGGTCAAGCATCTGCCGGGCCATGGCCGGGCCCGTGTGGACAGCCACGAAGCCCTGCCCGTGGTGGAGGCGTCCCGCGCCGATCTCGAGGCCATCGATTTCGCGGCCTTCGAGCCGGTCAAAGACATGCCGCTCGGGATGACCGCCCATGTGGTTTATTCCGCCATCGACCCGGCGGCCTGCGCCACGCAATCGCCGACCGTGATTCGCGATATCATTCGCGGCCATATCGGTTTTGACGGTCTGCTGATGACGGACGATCTGTCGATGAAGGCGCTCGGCGGCAGCTTTGCGGACCGGACCGCGCTGAGTTTCCAGGCCGGCTGCGACATCGCCTTGCACTGCAATGGTCAGATGGCGGAAATGGCCGAAATTCTTGCCGCCACGCCGCGGCTTGAGGGCCGCTCCGCCGACCGTGCCGACCGCGCCCTGTCCCGAATTGAAACAATTTCAGCGATATCATTCGACCGGCAGGCGGCATGGGATAAACTGGGGGCGATTCTCGACCAGGCATCGGCCTAACGGCTGGGCGACGGTCGGGCGCCTCACGGGCCCTTGTCGGGGCCGCCGCTCTTGGACACCGCCTGCCCGGGAACCCTGCCGCCCATGACCACTGATCCCACACCGCCCGAGGACGCGCCGGCGAGCGACGAAACGCCGGGGTCCAACGGGGTTTCACAAGCGGGCGATCCCTTCGATACGGGCGCGCCGGAGCGCCGCGATCCCGAGACCGATGCGGACTCGCTCATCGTCGATGTGGACGGGTTCGAGGGTCCGCTCGATGTGCTCCTGACCCTGGCCAAGACCCAAAAGGTGGATCTGGCCAAAATTTCGATTCTGGCGCTCGCGGAGCAATATCTGGGTTTCATCCACGCTGCCAAAAAGCTGCGTCTGGAACTTGCGGCCGATTATCTGGTGATGGCGGCCTGGCTGACCTATCTGAAATCCAAGCTGCTGCTGCCGGAGCCCGAAACCGAGGATGACACGCCAAGCGGCGAGGAACTGGCCGCGCGTCTCCAATTCCAGCTTCAACGCCTGGAGGCCATGCGCGAGGCCGCGGCCAAGCTGATGGCGCGCGACCGTCTGGGCCGGGATGTGTTTGCGCGCGGTGCGCCGGAGCCGGTGCGGGTTGTTCTGCTCGCGGAATATCGCGATACGCTCCATGATCTGCTCAAGGCCTATACCCGTCAGCGCACCCGCAATATCGAAGTCAAGTACGAGCCGACCCGCCCGCCGATCTACGCCATCGAAGAAGCACGCGCGCGGATCGAATCCATGCTCGGGCGTATCGGCGATTGGTCCAGCCTCGACAGTTTCCTGCCCGATCTCGATCCGGACCTGGCCCGCGATCCGGTCAAGCGCCGGACCCATCTGGCCAGCACCTTCACAGCGGCGCTGGAACTCGTGCGGGACGGCCTTATGGAAGTCCGGCAGCTCAAGCAGTTCGGGCCGGTCTATGTCCGCAAGCGCGGCAATGACAGCGATGCGGCGCCGGCACCGGGCGGCGGCGAATTGGTGGCCTTTCCCGGCGGCGGCCCGGCCGGCCAGTCGGCAACAGAATAATCACGGCAAAGACAGATGACCATGGAACACGAACCCGACCATGAAGCCGCACGCCTCGCGGCCATTGACCCCGACGAGATGGACCTGTCCGGCGATCCGGCTCCGGACGACACCGGGGAGCGCGACGCACCGGATGACGATCTGCCGGAAGCCGATCTGCCGGAAGCTGATGACACGGCGGAGGCCGAGGCCGATGACGACCTGGAGGGAGACCAGGCGGACGAGGACGCGCCAGAGGACCCCGAGAAAGCCGAAGAGGCTGAAGCCCATCGCAAGGTCGCCGCGACCCTGTCCGAAGCCGACCGGGTCCGGATGGTCGAAGCGATCCTGTTCGCCTCGGCCGATCCGGTGAGCGCGGACGAACTGGCGGACCGGCTGCCCGAAGATACCGATCTCGACCCGATCATTGCGGAGTTGCAGGCGCTCTATGCCGAGCGCGGCGTCAATCTGGTGCAGGTTGCCGGGCGGTGGTGTTTCCGGACCGCGCCCGATATGGGCTTCCTTCTGCAAAAGGAAAAGTCCGAACCGCGCAAGCTGTCGCGCGCGGCGATCGAGACCTTGGCGATCATCGCTTACCACCAGCCGGTGACCCGGGCGGAGATTGAGGAGTTGCGCGGCGTGACGGTCAGCAAGGGCACGCTCGATGTGCTGCTCGATGTGGGTTGGGTGCGCATGCGCGGACGGCGCGCGGTGCCGGGACGGCCCATCACCTACGGCACGAGCGATGCGTTTCTGGAGCATTTCGGGCTTGCCGCAGTGGGTGATCTTCCGGGTATGGACGAACTCAAGGCCGCCGGTCTTTTGGACTGGCGCCTGCCGCCGGACTTCTCCGTACCGGCGCCGGCTGCCGACGGGCAGGGCGAGGGTGACGGCGACTTCGATGCCGACGATGAGGACCGCGAGCGCGACGAAGAGACCGCCGCGCTGAGCGACGAGGACCTGTTCGCACCGGAAACGGACGACTCGGAAACGGACGACTTGGAAGCGCACGACTTGGAAGCGGACGACGCGGACGAGGCCGATGACGC
>CAZHDI010000033.1:10813-31917 GCA_964531285.1 uncultured Alphaproteobacteria bacterium
ACGACTTGGAAGCGCACGACTTGGAAGCGGACGACGCGGACGAGGCCGATGACGCCCGGGACGCTGATGCGGACTTGGACGGTCATGAGGACTGGGACGGCGGCGATATGGACGACGACGACGCCTCCGATGACGACGGTGAAACGCCGCCGCGCATATGAGGGCCTGATGCCTGCGCGGGGTTGAGGGGAGCGCAGCCGTGAGCCGATGGGAACGCAATGCCCGGCGCGCCGCTGCCGCGCGGACCACGTTGCGGCTGCTTTATAGTGCGGCGGCGGAAGGATTGTGTCCGCCCGGAACCGTTGTCCGTGAAGACGACCATCTTGAAACCGGCGTGACCTGCGACGCGACCGGGGTGCTGTCGCTGCTGGCCGCTCTTCATCTGTTCGATCCGCGCCAGCCCCCGGCCTTGCGCATTGACGGCCTGAATGGGCCGGCGGGCACCGGCGATCCGCTCAGCTTGGTCGAAGGCCCGCTCAAGGCCTGGGTGGCCGAGGCGCTGGGGCCGGAGGGTGCGGCACCGGACTGGTCGGCCTTGGCCGAAGAAATTGCCGACTCGGTCAACAATGAAATGCTGGCGGTCGAGGCCCAACTGGCCAGCGAGATCGACCTTCAAACCCTCGCGCGCCAGACCGACAATCTGTTCGATCTGCTGCGCGGCGGTCCGCTCCCGGATCGTCATGATGCGGACTCCCTGGTCCTCCAGATCGGATCGTTCAGCGGTCACCGGACGCATCCGGCAACCAAGATGCGCTTGCGCTCGCTTCCCTCGCGCCGTCTGGCGCTGACCCCGGCGGAGGTCACGGGGACGGCACCGGAGTTTGCGCCGGATGTGGCGCTGCCCCTTTACGGCGTGCGGCGGACCTGTGCCACCGCATCGGTCAGCGCCCGCGAGGTCGGCGGCTATGGAGGCTTTTTCGCGCGCGGCTTTCCGGATGCCTGGGCGAACTGGACGGCGGGCCTGCGGCGGCTCGGCCTGCATACGGATCAATATTGGCCGCTGCCGGTTCATCCGCTTCAGGCGCATGAGATCGCCGATCGCTTCGGCGGCGCCCTGGCACGGGGCGACCTTATTGCCGTCCCCGGCGCCGTCATCGTTCAGCGTCCAACCCTGTCCTACCGCACGCTGACGCCGGTGGCCCGGCCCGAGGAACCGCAGGTCAAAACCGCTCTGACCATGCAGATGACCAGCGTGGTGCGCACCCTTGCGCCGGCACGGGCATTCAACGCGCCGGTCTTCTCGGATCTCATCGCTGTCATTCTTGACGGCGCGCCGGATATCGCGGCCCGGCTGCGGGTCCTGCATGAACCGGCGTCGGTCTATTGGGGCCGCGACCGGACGGAGACCAGTGCGGATTATCGCGACGGCGCCCATGCGGCAGCGGTGTTCAAGGACAATCCGGCCTCTTTGATGCGTGCGGATGAAATACGCATTCCGCTCAATACCCTGTTCGAGCGCTCGGCGGTGTCCGGCCGTCCGGTGATCGTCGATGTCATGGCCATCGCGGGCATCGACGGGGCTTTGGGGGCGGCCCGGTATTTCGCCGATTATGCGGGGGTCGTCCTGACCGGCGATCTGGGTTTGCTCGTGCGCTATGGCATCGGCCTGGAGTCCCATCAACAAAATCTGGACCTTGTTTTCGATTTCGATGGGCGGCCGCGGGCGAGCGTCTATCGGGACATCAATGGCGGGCTGGAAATGGCCGAACCCCTGCTCTTGGCCAACGGGTTCGATGTGCGCGGTGAATGCCATCCGGTGCGGCGCGGCCTGCATGACAGCATCGCCGTGCCGCTGCGCCAGTTCACGCACACGACCTTGATGGCGCATCTGATCCCCATGGCGATGACCATCGCACAGGCCTATCGCGCCGACCCGCTGGAGCTGTTTGCCGTCATCCGCCGGCTCATCGCCGAGGGCCTCGCCGACAGCCATGCACGCCATCGGGCGCGCCTGCGGGATCCGGCGGTGTTCGATGCGAGCTTGAAAGCGGTCCATGACGGCATCTTGCGCACGCCGCTGAGGACCAAGAGCTTGTTGACCATGCGTGCGCGCCAGTCCCAACAAATGGTATTCTCGACCCTGCCCAATCCCCTGGCCGGTTGACGGCGCCAGGATGACGCAGGGGCGGGCAGAAGGAGAGGGGCGAATGGACGGCATTTATGATCTCGACGAGACCGGGCGCTTCATCCCGAGCCGGTTTACCCTGGGGCCTTGGGACCCGACCTTGCAGCACGGCGCACCGCCCTCGACCCTGATGGCGCGCGCGGCCGAGCGGGCGATCGCGGGCGACGACTATGTGGTGACCCGCCTGACCGTCGATCTGATGCGCCCTTTGCCACTCAGCCCGATGGATGTGCGCGTCGAGACCGTGCGCGCCGGGCGGATGATCCGCGTGCTTCAGATTAGCATCTGGCAGGACGGCAAGGAATCCGCGCGCGCCAGTGCTTTGGCCATGCGCCGGGCCGACTTCGACACCGGCGCGGCGGGTGTCCCGCCGGCGCTCGATGGGCCCGGGCCCCACGACGGTGGCGGCGATGTCAGCAGCGGCTTCACCGGCTTTAACGAATGTGTGGTGTTCCGCATGGTCGATGGCGGCATGGGCCGGTTGGGGCCGGGCAAGATCTGGTACCGGATCACGCGGCCGCTGGTCACCGGCGAGCCGATCAGTCCGCTGATGCGCGCCATCGCAACGGCCGATTTCGCCAATGGTGTGTCCTCGGAACTCGATTTTGACAAGTGGACCTATATCAACGCGGACCTGACGCTGGATATCGTCCGCCCGCCCCAGGGCGAGTGGATCCTGCTCGATGCTTTCACTTGGCTGGGCGTGCCGGGGATCGGCCTCGCCGAAGCGCGGCTTGCGGACGAAACCGGATATTTCGCCACCGCCCGCCAGCATCTGGTGATCGGCAAACGGTGAGCCCCTTTACATCGTGCAAGACCTCGGAGAGACACCATGACCCAAAGCGTTGGCGCATTGACCCGTCTGTGGCGGTTCCCCGTCAAATCCATGGGCGGTGAATCCATTGCCTCAGGCGAGGTAACGGTTGCCGGTCTTGTTGGGGACCGGGCCCATGCCCTGATCGATACCGAAACCGGCAAAGTGGTCAGCGGCAAGAGCGCCAAGCACTTTCCACGGGTCATGGAATGCCGGGCGGCCTTTGTCGATCCGCCGCTAGCGGATAAAGCCTTGCCGCCGGTAGCGATCACTCTCGCCGATGGTGCGGTCGTGCGCAGCGACGCCGCCAACCGGGACCACGTGTTGTCGGCCTTTTTCGGGCGGTCCGTCACGTTGGCGTCGCAAGCGCCCGACGGCTTCACCATTGACGTGGTCGATCCGGATCTCAGTGGCGCCCTAACGCAGGGCCAACCGGAGACGGTCCGGGCACAGAAAGTCGGTGCGGCCCTTTTCCACGAATTGGGCATTCCGTCCCCAATACCCGAAAGCTCCTTTTTAGACGGCTTTCCGGTCACTGTTCTGACGAGGCAGACCTTGGACACGCTCCGGGCCTTGGCGCCGGACAGCGATTTCGATGAGCGCCGCTTTCGGATGAATCTGATCGTCGATACGGGGCTTGAGGGCTTTGTGGAAAACGACTGGGTTGAGCGGAGCCTTCAGGTCGGCGACGGGCTGCGCCTTCATATCGTCATACCGGATCCCCGCTGCATCATGACCAATCTGGCTCAGGAGGGCTTGCCCCGCGACCCGATGATTTTGAGAACCATGGCCCAGCACAACCGGATCGACGTGGCCGGATCCATGCGGCCTTGCGCCGGGGTCTATGCGGTCGTGGACACGGCGGGTGTCGTGCGCGTCGGCGATCCCGTGAGGCTGGTTTAAGCGCGCCCGGATGGGGTGTGCGTGTCCCGGCCATAGCTCCAGCAATAGCCCCCTTCATCTGACGATCCGGCCACCCTGTGACGGGTCGGCGCGGCCTGATATCTTGCATCTTGTTTTCATTTGCGGGTTAAAGGGCGCCGGCTTTGGCAAAGGGCGGGAACAGGTGAGCGATCGACGTCTGGTTTTCGAGCGCATCGGCAAGCGCTTCGGCACGGTGGATGCCGTGTTCGATCTGTCGCTCACCGTGACCGCGGGCGAGGTGGTGTGTCTGCTGGGGCCCTCGGGCTGCGGCAAATCGACCAGCCTGCGGATCGCGGCGGGCGTGGTGCGCCAGGACAGCGGCCGGGTGCGCATCGACGGACGCCTGGTGGCGGGCGAGGGGACGTTCATCCCGCCCGAAGGACGCGGCATCGGCCTGATGTTCCAGGACTACGCCCTGTTTCCCCATCTGACCGTGGCCGAGAATGTCGCTTTCGGACTGCCGCGGGGCGGTGATCGGGCGGCGCGGGTGCGCGCGGTCCTCGACCAGGTGCATATGGGCCGCTTTGCCGGGGCCTATCCCAGCACGCTGTCGGGCGGGGAACAGCAGCGGGTCGCCCTGGCACGGGCGCTGGCGCCGTCGCCCGGCATCATGCTGATGGACGAGCCGTTCTCGGGCCTCGATGTCATCAAGCGCGATGCCATCCGGGATGAAACATGGCGGGTGCTCAAGGAGGCCGGGGCGGCGACCCTTCTGGTCACCCACGACCCCCAGGAGGCCATGCGCATGGCCGACCGGATCGTGCTGATGCGCGCGGGGCGAATCGTTCAGGACGGCACGCCGCGCGAGGTCTATACCAAGCCGGCGGATCCGGACGCGGCGGCGTTTTTTTCCGATCTCAACCTGTTTACGGCGACGGTCGGCGCGGGCGCGGCCCAGACGCCCTTCGGTCCGGTCCCCGCCAACGGCCACGCCGATGGAGCGCGGGTCTGGGTGCTGGCCCGCCCGCATATGCTGCGGGTGGCGAGTTGCGACGCCAGTTCGGGGCTCCCCGCGCGGGTGGTCCGCGCGCGCCTGCTCGGGGCGGAAAGTCTGATCGATGCTGAACTCGACGGTGCCGGAACGGCCAAACCGGTGCGGATCATGGATCCCGGCACGGTCCTGCCCGATCCGGGCACGCGGATCGGCGTGGAGGCGGATTCCAGCCGGTTTTTCGTGTTCGATCATGGGCCCGATGACGCTGCGTCCGCCGGGCCGGTGCTGGAGAGCGGGGCGGCGGACCGGCGCTGATTGCGCGTCCTCCCGCAGTTTGCGATGATAGGGGTTGATTGACAGGTCCGCTGCGGGCGGACCGGGGCTTCGGCCTGTTTTGGAGGATCGATCCATGTCACTGGGCGTCTGGCAGATTGCCATCATCATCGTTCTGGTCGTGCTGCTGTTCGGGCGCGGCAAGATCTCCGAGCTGATGGGCGACGTGGCGAAAGGCATTAAGAGCTTCAAGAAGGGCATGACGGACGACGAGGACACGACCCCGCCGCGCCATCTCAATCAGGACGGCACGCCGGAGTCCGATCCGGTTCAGCGGGACCACGCCCAGCGGGGCTGATCCCGGCGCCGCGTCCGGCTCGTGCCCACAGGACCCTGACCCATGCCCACCCTTGGCGGCATTGAAATGCTGATCATTGCGATCGTGGCGATCGTCGTGGTCGGTCCGAAGGACCTGCCCAAGCTCATGCGCGGGGCGGGGACGATGCTGGCGCGCCTGCGCGGCATGGCGAGCGAGTTTCAGAACAGCGTGAACGAATTGTCCCGCGAGGCGGAACTGGAAGACATTCGCCGCGAGATGGCCGAGCTTAAATCCCGCAACGTCATCACCGAGGCCAAGCGCGACATTGACCGGGCCGTCAATGCACCGGTGATCCCGCCGGCCCCAGCGCCGCCGACGGGCGAGGACACCGCCCCCGATTCCGCGCCGAAGGCTGACGATGTGCCCGGGCCCCGCCTGGAGGATGCGCGGGGATGAGCACGGCGGACGAGGATCACATCGAAGCCAGCCGCGCGCCGTTGCTTGAGCATCTGGTTGAGTTGCGCGGGCGCCTAATCAAATCGCTGATCGCGGTCGCGGTCGCCTTTGCGGCCTGTTTTTATTTCGCCGAGGACATCTACGGGTTCCTCGTTCAGCCGCTCGCCGATGTGCTGGAGGGCGAGGGCCGGCGGATGATCTTCACCGCGCCCCAGGAGCCGTTCTTCACCTATATGTGGGTCGCGCTCTACACGGCGATCTGTATCGCCTTTCCGATCATCGCGACGCAGATCTGGCTGTTCATCGCGCCGGGGCTCTACAAGACCGAGCGCGGTGCGTTGCTGCCTTTCATTCTGGCGACCCCGGTGCTGTTCCTGACCGGCGCCAGCCTCGTTTATTTCTTCATCATGCCGGCGGCCTTGGGCTTTTTCCTGGGCTATGAGTCCTCGGGCGGCGACACGCCTCTGCCGATCGTGCTGGAGGCGCGGGTCAGCGAGTATCTGTCGTTGATCATGACCCTGATTTTCGCCTTCGGCCTGGCGTTCCAGTTGCCGGTCCTGTTGACGCTCATGGGCCGGGTTGGGTTGATTTCGGCGGCTTTCCTGCGCCGCCAGCGCAAATACGCCATTGTCGGCATCTTCGCCATGGCGGCCTTTTTGACCCCGCCGGACCCGCTCAGCCAGATCGGCCTCGGCCTCTCCATGATCCTGCTCTATGAGATTTCGGTGCTCATGGTGGCGCTGATGGAGCGCAAATCGGCGCAGGCAAGCGCGGAAGCCTCCCACGAAGGCGGTCTATAGAGCCGGAATATCAGCCCGAAAAGGGCCCTCCGGCCGCACCCTCAGATCCGCCGCCGCCCATGGACGCCGCCGCCGTTAGCGCCTATACACGGGCGCGTCTGATTTCCCGTTTCACCTTCTGACTGTTTCGAGACGCTCATGTTCGATATCAAAGTCATTCGCGACGACCCGGCGGCGTTCGACAAGGGCCTCGCCCGGCGGGGTGTCGCTCCGCAGGCGGACAAGGTGCTTGCCCTGGATGCGCGCCTGCGCGAGGTGATCGCCGCGACCCAGGACGCCCAGACCGCGCGTAATGAGGCCTCCAAGGAAATCGGCAAGCTCAAGGCTGGGGGCGATCACGCCGCCGCCGAGTCTGCCATTGCCGAAGTGGCGCGCCTGAAGGACAAGATCCAGCAGGGTGAAGAGGAAGAGCGCCGCATCGGCGAGGAGATCCGCGCGCTGTTGGCGACCATCCCGAACATTCCGGCGGATGATGTGCCCGACGGGGCCGACGAAGCGGACAATGTGGAACGCTCGCGCGACGGCACGCCGCGCAGCTTCAACTTTCAGGCCCAGGAACACTGGTCTATCGGCGAAGCCATGGGCCAGATGGATTTCGAGACCGCCGCGCGCATGTCGGGCGCGCGCTTTGTGCTGCTGAAAGGCCAATTGGCGCGCCTGGAACGGGCGCTGGCCAATTTCATGCTTGATGTCCACACCGGCACATTCGGCTACACCGAGATCGTGCCGCCGGTGCTGGTCCGCGACGAAGCCGCCTATGGCACGGCGCAACTGCCGAAATTCGAAGAAGACTTGTTCCGCACGACCAACGGCATGTGGCTCATTCCGACCGCGGAAGTCGCCCTGACCAATATCGTGCGCGAACAGATCTTATCCGAGGAAGACCTGCCCCTGCGGTTCACCGCCTGGACGCCGTGTTTCCGGTCCGAGGCCGGATCGGCGGGCAAGGACACGCGCGGCATGATCCGGCTCCATCAGTTCTCCAAGGTGGAACTGGTGTCGGTGACGACGCCGGAAACGGCGGACCAGGAGCATGAGCGCATGCTCTCCTGCGCCGAGGAGATCCTCAAACGTCTGGGCCTCGCGTACCGGGTCATGACGCTGTGCACCGGCGATATGGGCTTCCAGTCCCGGCGGACCTACGACATCGAAGTCTGGCTGCCTGGCCAGGACACTTATCGGGAGATTTCGAGCGTGTCCGTCTGCGGCGATTTCCAGGCCCGGCGCATGGACGCGCGCTACCGCCCGGCGGAAGGTAAAGGCACCCGGTTCGTCCATACGCTGAACGGTTCGGGCCTCGCGGTCGGACGCACCATGGTCGCCGTGCTCGAGACCTATCAGACCCAGGACGGAACCGTGGAGATCCCCGAGGTGCTGCGGCCCTATATGGGCGGCCAGGACACCATCTCCATATCAGGAAAGTGACAGCGTGCGGATTCTGCTGACCAATGACGACGGCTACGACGCTCCGGGTTTCGATGCGATCCAGAAGATCGCCCATGCCCTGAGCGATGATGTCTGGGTGGTCGCGCCCGAAAGCGATCAAAGCGGCATGTCCCATTCGGTGACCTTGCATCACCCGGTGCGCATGCGCGAGATCGACGCCAAGACCTTCGTGCTGCGCGGCACGCCCACCGACTGCGTGGCCATGGCGGTCAAGCATGTGATGGCCGGGCGCTTGCCGGACCTCGTGCTGTCCGGCGTCAACAGCGGGCAGAACATGGCCGACGACGTGACCTATTCGGGCACCGTTGCCGGCGCCATGGAGGGGACCGTCCTCGGCATCCGGTCGATCGCGCTCAGCCAGGCGCGCGGGTTTCGCGGCAAGGAAGACATCATGTGGGAGACCGCGGTCGCCTACGGACCCGGCGTCGTGGAGGCGCTCTTGGGGGAGCATTGGCCGCCGGGCGTTCTGTGGAACGTCAATTTCCCGGACCGGCCGCCGGGCGAGGTGGACCGCTTCGAGATCACCCGCCAGGGCCGGCGCGATGTGAACAATCTCTATGTGGATGACCGCATCGATGCGCGGGGCTATCCCTATTACTGGTTCGGCTTTGAGCGGGAATTGAGCAATCCCCCCGAGGGCACGGACCTGCGCGCGATCTATGAGGGGCGGATCTCGGCGACGCCGCTGCATCTGGATCTGACCCATTTCGACAGCATCGAGAACGCCGCCCGGGCGCTCAACGGCGCGCCGCCGGCCCGCCGCTCGCCGGGGGTTTAGAGCCGTCTCAACCCTGCCTTAACCACTTTGGCCGCCATAGTCGGGACGGGTGTCGCGACGTGGCGGAAACGCCGGATGGATCTTTGCGCTTGGCAACGGCGCGGGGAAGCGGTGCCTGTTGGATCAACGGCATCGGATGTCCGTCCCCGTCATGAGTGCGCGTCCCGACACACGATCCCGATTTTCGCGATGGCGCCGGTGGCGCCCCTTTCTGCCGGCCATCCTGCTCGCTCTGGGCGCGCTGGGGCTGGCGGCCTGCGCGTTTGCGCCCGTCTCCCATTATCCCGTGGGGAGCGATTATCAGTATTCCCACACGGTCGAGGTGCAGCCCGGCGACACGTTCAATGCCATCGCCCGGCGCTTCAACGTGTCGGTCGATGATCTGATCCATAAAAATCGCGCCGAACCGCCGTTCACGATCTATCCGGGCGATGTGCTGGTGCTGCCCAAACCGTCCTGGCACCGGGTGCGCACGGGTCAAACCCTGTTCGGCATTGCGCAGATTTATGGGGTCGATCATGAGCGCCTTGCCCGGCTCAACGATCTCCATACGCCGGGCGATCTCGACCCGGGGACGCTGTTGCGCATTCCCGGCAGTCCGGCCCGGACCGCGCTGCCGGTCTCCAAGGAAAGCACAAGCCATTACCGCCCGCCGGGCTGGCGCACGGCATCGGCCAGCGCATCCGGCGCCCCGCGCGCCGGCCGGGTCGTCGCCGCGCGGCCGCAGCCCACGAGCCGCAAACCGGCGGCCCGTCAGCCGGCCGCGCTGCCCCGGGATACATCGGCCCTGCGCCGGGCCCCGGCCCGTCTGGCCTGGCCGGTCAAAGGCGAGATCATTGTCGGCTACGGCAAGACCGGTACCGGCGACGTCAATGACGGGATCAATGTGCGCGCGCCCATGGGCACCCCGGTCCGGGCCGCTGAGAGCGGCACCGTGATCTACCGCGGCAATGCGGTGCCGGGTTTTGGAAAGCTGATTCTGGTCCGCCATAAGGACGATCTGGTGACCGCCTATGCGCATCTGGGCGCCTATACGGTCGAGGAGGGGTCGAGCGTGTCCAAGGGGCAGGTCCTGGGCACGGTGGGACGCACGGGCAGCGTGAGTGAGCCCCAACTCCATTTCGAGGTGCGCCGGGGCGTGCGCGCCGTCGATCCGATGCCTTATCTCGGGACGCCGTCCTAAGAGGCTTTTTGGAAATGCGCTGTAAGGCGCATTTCCGAGTGCCTGGCCGGCCCGCTCCCCCTCCCGACCACCCGATCAGGGTACCCTTGTGGGTGGTCGGGAGGGGGAGTGGGCCGGTGATGCCCTATTTCCAAAAGGGGCTCTGAGGGAAACCGGGCCTTGGAGCACTCGTCCGACCGGCATTTCCAAACGCAACGCCACCCTCTATAGTCTCGCGCACTGAAACACCGGGCAGGCGCGGGTGAGTGACCCCGCGCGGCTAGTCTATTGGCGGGAGGCGTGTGGGCCATGGAAGCATTGATGCAGTTTTTGCCGCTGATTCTGATCGGCGTGATTTTCTATTTTCTGCTGATCCGTCCCCAGCAGCAGCGCATGAAACAGCATCAGGCCATGGTCGAGGCGCTGCGCCGGGGCGACACTGTCGTCACCCAGGGCGGGCTCATCGGTAAAATCGCCAAAGTGGTCGATGACCGCGAGGCCCTGGTGGAGATCGCTGAGGGCGTGCGGGTGCGCGTCATGAAGCAGACCGTCACCGAAGTGATGAACAAGGGCGAGCCGGCGTCGGCTGAAGCCGGTTCCAAAGACTGACGCCGGCTGCGGCCTCCGCTTGACGGGGGCCGCTCGCGCCATGCATCCCTTGCACCCGCGCGTGTCCTCGTTTGTGTCCATGACCAGGTCTGACCGGCCCGGCATGGTTTGTTTTCGTTTCTGATCGGCACGGACCCCGATGATTTATTTCGCCAAGTGGAAGATCACCCTGATCTTCGCCGTCATTGCCCTCGGGATCGCGTTTTTCGCCCCGAATCTGATCGCCCGGTCCGATCTGGAGGACCTGCCCGGCTGGGTCCCGTCCAAACAGATCAATCTGGGCCTCGATCTCCAGGGCGGCGCCCATATCGCCTTCGAGGTTGCCACCGATGTGGTGGTGGCCGAACGGCTTCAGGCGCTCGAGGACGATGTGCGCTCCGAACTGCGCGGCGCCAAGATCGGCTACACCGGTCTGGGCGCGCGGGGCCAGGAGCTTACCGTCCGGGTGCGCGACACGGCGGACCTCTCGGCCGCGGGCGATCTCATCCGGGACCTGTCCGCGCCGGTCAATCAGGGCATGGCGGGCATCTCCGGCCAGCGCGACATCGATGTGCGCACCAGCGATGACGGCCTGATCCGCGTGACCCTGACCGAAGCGGCGATTGTGGATCTGCGCAACAAAGCGGTGTCCCAGTCGATCGAGATCATCCGGCGGCGGATCGACGAATTGGGCACCCTCGAGCCCGCGATCCAGCGCGAAGGCGTGAACCGCATCATCGTCCAGGTGCCGGGCGAGGATAATCCCCAGCGCATCATCGATCTGGTGGGCCGCACCGCCAAGATGACCTTTCACATGCACGACAGCTCGGTGCCCATCGAGGAAGCGCAGGGCGGGCGGGTCCCGCCGGGCTCGTTCCTGGTGGAAACGGACGAATCCTTCGAGCCCTATATCTTGCTCAAGCGCCGGGTGGTGGTCGCCGGCGACCGGTTGACCAATGCCACCGCGTCGCCCAATCCGGACCGGCCCGGCCAATGGCAGATTTCGTTCCGCTTCGATACCGCCGGCGCGCGGCGCTTCGCTGAGGCGACCCGGAACAATGTCGGACGGCGGTTCGCCATCGTGCTCGACAATCAGGTGATCAGCGCGCCGACGATCCAGAGCGCCATCCTGACCGGCGACGGGCGCATCACCGGCGATTTCAGCATCGAGGAAGCCAATGATCTGGCCATCCTGATGACCGCCGGGGCCTTGCCGGCGCCGCTGACGCCGGTGGAACAACGCACCGTCGGCCCCGATCTCGGGGCGGATTCCATCGCCGCCGGGCGCACGGCCGCGCTGATCGGCTTTTGCGCGGTGATTGTCTTCATGATGCTCAGCTACGGGCTGTTCGGCCTGTTCGCCAATATCGCGCTCATCACCAATGTGGTCCTGATCGCCGGCGCGCTGTCGATGCTGCAGTTCACGCTGACGCTGCCCGGCATCGCCGGGATCGTGCTGACCATCGGGATGGCGGTCGATGCCAATGTGCTGATCTTCGAGCGCATACGCGAGGAGATGGCCGCCGGAAAAACACCGCTCTCGGCGGTCGAGGCCGGTTATCAGCGGGCGCTCGGGACCATCCTCGACGCGAACATCACCACGCTGATCGCCGCGGTGATCCTGTTTCAGCTGGGCTCGGGGCCGGTGCGCGGCTTCTCGATCACGCTGGCCATCGGGATCCTGACCTCGGTCTTCACCGCTTTCACCTTCACCCGTCTGATGGTCGCGACCTGGCTGCGCATGCGCCGTCCGGCCGCGCTGCCGATTTAAGGAGGGGCACCGATCATGCTTCTGCGTCTGGTTCCCCGGAACACCAAGCTCCGCTTTATCAAGTTTCGCAATTTCGGGTTTGCGTTCTCGACAGTCGCCATCATCGCGTCGGTGGTCCTGTTCATGACCCAGGGCCTGAATTTCGGCATCGACTTCCGGGGCGGTACGATCCTGCAGGTCTCGACCAAGCCCAAGGCGGTGGTCGATCTGCAAAAGCTGGTCACCGGCCCGTCGGGGCTGGCGGACGAGGCCAAAACCGCCGCAAACGAGGCCCGCATCCGCGAACTCGTCGCCGCGCAGGACTGGCCGGCGGCGCTTGGCGATCTCACCGCGACCATCCAGGAAACCGCTGAAGGCGACGTGACTGGCGGGGTGATCCTGCGCCGCATCCAGGCCGCCGACTGGCCCCGGGTGGATCTGGGCGCGCTGCGGTCCATCGGCCGGGATCTCAATCTCGGCGATGTTCAGGTCCAGGAATATGGTTCGCCGGAAGACGCGCTGATCCGCATCGAGCTTCAGACCGTCGAAGACGGTGATGCGCGCGCCCAGGAACTCGCGCAAACCCAGGTCGTCACTCAGGTCCAGGAGGCGCTGAACGCGCTCTATCCCGATCCGCTGAGTTATCCGCGCATCGAGTCGGTCGGCCCCAAAGTCTCAGGCGAATTGACCCGCAGCGGCACAATCGCCGTCGTCGCCGCCATCGCGCTGATGCTGCTCTATATCTGGTTCCGGTTCGAATGGCAGTTTTCGCTCGGCGCGGTCCTGGCCCTGGTCCACGACATCGTGCTGACCATCGGTTTGTTCTCGCTGCTCCAGCTGGAATTCACCCTGTCCATCATCGCCGCGCTGCTGACCATTGTCGGGTACTCGATGAACGACACGGTCGTCGTCTATGACCGGATCCGGGAAAACCTGCGCAAATACAAGAAAAAGGATCTGGCCGAACTGCTGGATCTGTCGATCAACGACACCTTGTCTCGCACGACCATGACCTCGGTGACGACCCTGCTCGCGCTGCTGGCGCTGTTCTATTTCGGCGGCGAGGTGATCCATGGCTTCACCTTCGCGATGATCTGGGGCGTGGTTGTCGGGACCTATTCGTCCATCTTTGTCGCCGCGCCGCTGCTCATGATCACCGATGTGAAGCGCGACTGGAGCGGGATCGAATCCAAACCCGCCACCATGAAGCTCAGCTGAGGACGGCCCCGGATGAGCGCACGCACACCGAAGCGGCGGGCAGGGGTCTTGATCCTTGCCGCGTCGGCGTTGGTGTGCGCGCCCCTCGGGGCGGCTCTCGCCGACGATCCGATCCGCTCGACAGTGCGGCGTATGGAAGTGCCCCGCTCCGGCATCGAAGCGCTTCTTGCCCCATGTGATCCGGCCAAGCCTCTGGAGGACCGCCTCGCGCCCTTGCGCGATGACTTGCGTCTGGCGGTCAATGCCGAGCGCTACAGCGTGGGCCTGAGCATTCTGGGGTCAGACAGCCTCCTGACCCGGGCGGCTCAAACCCATGCGGAGGATATGGCCGCCGGGCATTTCGTCAGCCATCAGGGTTCGGACGGATCGAGCGTCGCGGACCGGGTCGAGCGGGCCGGGTATGATTATCGCGTGGTTGCGGAGAACATCGCGCGCGGCCAGCCCGATGTGACCACGGTGGTGGCCGACTGGATGGAGTCGCCGGGTCATCGCGGCGCGATCCTGCATCGCGAAGTGACCAATATCGGCGTCGGTTTCGCCACCGCGCCCCATAAGCAGGAACCCGGCGGGGTCGTCGTGCCGGGCTGTTACTGGGTCATGGTCGTCGGCGCCGCGCAAGCTGCATACTGACGAAAAAAGCCGCCCCGAAGGGCGGCCTTTCCGGTCCGTCTTGGTGTCGGGGCAATCAGCTCACCGCGGCGAAGCGCTCGGCGACGTATTCCCAATTCACCAGCTTGTCGAGGAAGTTCTTGATGTAGTCCGGGCGGACATTGCGGAAGTCCAGATAGTAGGAATGCTCCCACACATCGCAGCCCAAGAGGGCGTGCTGACCGTGGACAAGCGGATTTTCCGCGTTCGGCGTCTTCGTGACCTTGAGCTTGCCGCCATCGGCCACAAGCCAGCACCAGCCCGAGCCGAACTGGCCGGCGCCCGCGGCGACGAATTCATCCTTGAACGCATCGACCGAGCCGAAGTCTTCCGCGATCTTCTTTTCGAGCGCGCCCGGAATGGCGGTCGGCTTGGGCGTCATCCATTTCCAGAACTCGATATGGTTCCAGTGCTGGCCGACATTGTTAAAAAGGCCCTGGTTCTTGCCGTAACAGCCCTTGACCACCTCTTCGAGCGGTTGGCCCGCCCATTCGGTGCCCTCGATGAGCTTGTTGGCGTTGACCACATAGGTGTTGTGGTGCTTGTCGTGATGGAGGGTGACCGTCTCCTCGCACATGCCGCCCGCCGTCAGGGCGTCGCGCGCATAGGGGAGTTCGGGAAGTTCGAATGCCATGGGATATGCCTCACCGTTGGACAGAAGGGCGAACAGCCCCATGTCGAGGCTGTTCGGTGAGAATTCGGTGACGGCCCGGACGGGCCGGCCACCGCAACAATGGGTCTTTTTGCCGGTGAATCAACCCGACAGGCCAGATCAGGGGTGCGTGGCCTCAGCGTCCGACCATGCCGAGGCGCAGGCTTATTGCGTTCATGAGGTGCGCGCCGGCGATCCGGACCGGTTTTTCGCCGCGTTGCTGGCCCCGAGCGGCGTACGGGACGATCTGTTCGCGCTTTATGCCTTTCACCTCGAAATCGCCAAGACCGCCGAACTGGTGTCGGAACCGACGCTGGGGCTGATTCGCCTGCAATGGTGGCGCGAGGCTCTGGCGAGCCGGGCGAGGGGGCACCCCGTTGCCGCGCGCATGACTGACCTCCTGGACCAGGGCCTTGTCGCGGAAAACGCGCTGATCGGCTTGATCGATGCCCGCGAAGCTGACCTGGAGGAGCGCCCGTTCGCCGATCTCGATGCCCTCGACGCCTATGCCGATGCGACCGGGGCCGGTCTGATGCGCATCGCGGCGGGTCTTCTGCTGGCGGCTCAGGGCGGCATCTGGCTGGAGGCGGCGGAGCGGACGGTGCAGCAGGCCGGCCGGGCCTGGGCGCTGACGGGTCTGTTGCGGGCGCTGGCGTTCCGGGCCGCCCGGCGCCACGCGGTTCTGCCCGATGGGCTGTTCGCGGATCCGGAGGCGGAAACCGAGCGTCTGTTTGCGGGCAAGACCAGCCCCGGTATCCAGGCCGCGATCGAGACGGTGCGCCGCCGCGCCGAAGCGGCCGATACTGCCGCACGGGCCGGCTGGGGCACGGTACCGGCCGCGGCCCGACCGGCGCTCGCTTATGCCCGGTTGTGCCGGCCCTATCTGAGAGCGCTGGCCCGCCCGGGGCACGATCCTCTGAGCGCCGGTCCCGATCTGCCGGTCTATGGCAAGATCGCCCGCCTGATCTGGCCGGGCTACTGAAGGGAGCACCGGACACCCAGGGGCTGTGACAGGGCTCACATTGACGCCCATGCGGATACGGCCAAGACTCCGCCGTTGAAGATGCGATTCGGTGCGTGGACCGGACCGTTGGGGAGTCCGGAACAATGGGGACGGGTATGGCTGTTCAAAAACGATTGGCGCTGCGTGCCCTGTGCGCCGGTGTCCTGGCGGCGGGTCTGGCGGTCAGCGGCCCGGCGGCGGCGGTGGATCCGCACAGCTGCGAAGGCAATTTCGGGATCTGGAACAAGGGCGAGATCGATGCCCGGTTGGAAACGCGGCTTCGCGCCCTCTATCAGGTCTGCGCCGAGTCCGCGTCCGATCAGCCGCGCGCCGCGTCGGCCTGCCGCGACTTTTTCGGCGAGGCGCTTGAGACCGGCTGGAACCTGGCGGATTTCAAACAGGGTGACGGTTACGCCATTGCCTCGACCATCGCCGCGCGTCTCAACAATGCCGATATCGACGGTTGGGACAAACTCGGCCCGGCGTCGAGCCAGGAGGCGTTGACCGCCGCCGCCGCGCGTGCCGCCAGCGGCCATGCGGTCGTGGCCGCTTTTTCTTCCGGCGGCGTGGGGCACATTTCCCTGATCCTGCCGGGCGGCACCGCACGCTCGGGCGCCTGGGACCGCTCGGTGCCCCGGGCGATCAGCCTGCCGCTCGATCAGGCGCAGAACGCCTTTTTCGGCTGCCGTCTGTCATGGGGCTATGGCGGCGACAAGATCCGCAACCTGTTCCTTTATGCCAAAGCGCCCGGCCTGCCGTCCGAACCCGCAGCCGAGCCGGATCCCGAGCCGGAGGAGTCGGACCCTGCCGCACCGGTTGCCGAGGACGAGGCTGACGCCGCACCCGGCGGCTCAGCGCCGGTGACGCTCACCCCGGCGGATGCGGAACCGGAGACGGCGGACCAAGACACAAGTGCCGATGATGAGGCTGGCGCGGGCGGCATCGATCCGTAGGGCGGAGGGAGGCCGTATGGCCGATATCCGCCGCCGCAATCCTCAGTACACGACCACCGAGCGGATCGACTCGCCCTGGTGCATCAGGTCGAACGCGGTGTTGATCTGATCGAGCGGCATCGTGTGGGTGATGAGATCGTCGATATTGATCTTACCGTCCATATACCAGTCGACGATTTTCGGCACATCGGTCCGGCCCTTGGCGCCGCCAAACGCGGTGCCTTTCCAGACCCGGCCCGTGACGAGCTGAAAGGGCCGCGTGCTGATTTCCTGACCCGCACCCGCGACCCCGATAATGATGCTCTGGCCCCAGCCCTTATGGCAGCATTCAAGGGCCTGGCGCATCACCTCGACATTGCCGATGCATTCAAAGGAATAATCCACGCCGCCATCGGTCAGGTCCTGGATCGCCTCCACCACATGCGGCGTGTCCTTCGGATTGATGAAATCAGTCATGCCGAATTGCCTGCCGAGGGCCTCTTTCGCCGGATTGAGATCCACACCGATGATCCGGTCGGCGCCCACAAGCCGCGCGCCCTGGATCACATTGAGGCCGATGCCGCCCAGGCCGAACACGGCCACACTGGCCCCCGGCGTGACCTGCGCGGTGAACAGCACAGCGCCCAGGCCTGTCGTCACACCGCAGCCGATGTAACAAATCTTGTCGAACGGGGCATCCTCGCGGACCTTGGCGAGCGCGATTTCGGGAACGACCGTGAAGTTCGAAAAGGTTGACGTGCCCATATAATGAAACAGGGTTTCTCCGCCCAAGGAGAACCGGCTGGTGCCGTCGGGCATCAGACCCTGGCCTTGCGTGCCGCGGATCGCTTGACACAAATTGGTTTTGCCGGATGTGCAGAATTTGCACTGTCGGCATTCCGGCGTGTAGAGCGGAATCACATGGTCGCCTGGCCTGAGCCCCTTAACGTCGGGACCGACCTCGCGCACGATGCCCGCGCCTTCATGACCCAG
This sequence comes from uncultured Alphaproteobacteria bacterium, assembly GCA_964531285.1. Taxonomy (GTDB): domain Bacteria; phylum Pseudomonadota; class Alphaproteobacteria; order JAJFIK01; family JAJFIK01; genus CAZHDI01. Next base: position 28,629 of record CAZHDI010000033.1, read on the forward strand.
GATCGCCGGAAACAATCCTTCGGGATCCTCGCCGGACAAGGTGAAGGCGTCCGTATGACAGATGCCGGTGGCCATGATCTCGACCAGAACTTCCCCGGCCCGGGGGCCGTCGAGTTGAACCGTCTCGATGCTGAGCGGTTGTCCGGCGGCGGTGGCGACAGCGGCGCGGGTTTCCATGGGGCGTCTCCTCTTGGCGCTGGTTTCCCCCTGGATAGCCGATCGGCGCGCGCGAAGCGAGACGGATGGCTGGCGGGCGGCGCATGGTCGTGGCACACTATTTTGTCTTACAATAAGCCGGACAGGCCATGTCCGGTCCATGGGGAGGGACGGATGACGATAGACCACGGGGCTCGCCTGACCCGGCGGGCCGGATTGGCGCTTTTGGGAGGGGCGGCGGCCTTCTCGGCGGTCGGGCTGACAGGCATCGGACAAGCAGCGGCAGGCGAGGCAATCATGGGCGAGGATCTCTACCAGGATGTCGTGACCTATGACGGCTTCGGCTGGCACCGGTCCGGGAGCGAAGGCGACCGCAGGACCGGCGCCTGGATCGCCCAGCGGCTCGATGCCGCCGGCTTCGCGACGCGCCAGGAAACCTTCGAGGTGCCGGTGGCCAATCCGACCCGGGCGGAGGTGACATATGGCGACGGCGCGACCCTTGCCGGGCATGCCCAATGGCCGGTCAACCTTACCGGACCGTCCGGGGTGTCCGCGCCGTTACGGCTGTTGAACCCTTACGCGGCGGATCAGGATCTGGCCGGCAGCATCGCCGTCATCCGCTTGACCTATGCGCGCCATTCGAGCCTCTTGAATGCCGCCATCCTGCCGCTGGTCAAGCGCGCGGTGGCGGGTGAGGCGGTTGCCGTGGTGATCGTGACCACCGGCCCCAGCGAAACGGTGATCGCGCTCAATGCGCCGCCGACCATGGACGACATCACCGTGCCGCTCTTGTGCATCGCGCCCCGCGATGCCCAGCCGCTGTTGATCGCGGCGGCGGCCGGAGCGCCGGGAAGGGTGGTGATCGACGGGACACCCACGACCACCGGCACGGCGGCCAATGTGGTCGCGACCAAGGGCACCAAGGGTCCGTGGATCGTGGTTTCGACCCCGCTCAGCGGCTGGTTCGAATGCGCGGCCGAGCGCGGGCCGGGCATTGCCGCTTATCTTGCGATCGCGGCGCGGCTCGAAGAGATGGCGCCGAAACACCGGCTGATGTTCGTCGCCAATTCAGGGCATGAGTTGGAGAATGCCGGTGCGGCCCATCTCCTGAAGGAAGTGGCGCCGCCCCCGTCGGAGACGGCGCTGTGGCTTCATCTGGGCGCCGGGCTTGCCGCGCGGGCGATCTATGAGATCCCCGGCTCGCCGATCCTGCTGCCCCATGCGGATCACAACCGCTATCTGATGGGCTCGGCCGATCTGGTGCCGGCCATGCGGACTGCCTTTGCCGGCCTTGCGGGTCTTGAAAACGCCTATCCGGCAACGGTGCAGGATGCCGCTGGGGAGCTGCGCAATGTCCTTGCTGCCGGATACGCGCCGGCTTTTGGCGCCTTCGGCGGGCATCCCTATCATCATTCCCCTGAGGACCGCACCGACAAGACGAGCGCGGCAATCCTCAAGCCGATGACCGATGCATTTGTCGGCACACTGAAGGCGGTGATCCCGACGCTGCGGGGCTAGCGGCGGATATCGGCCTTGCGGCTTCCATCCGCCCTACAGGCTGGGCTCCCGCCTTCGCGGGAGCGACGGGGAGGCGCGTGTGAGCACGGTCCGAAGGGCCGCGCGCAGCGGAAGCCATCAAAGACACAGCCTTGAGCGCGCTTCATGTGAGCACGGTCCGAAGGGCCGCGCGCAGCGGAAGCCATCAAAAATTCAGCGTGATCTTGCCGAAATGCTGCTGGCTGGCCTGGTGCGCAAAAGCATCGGCGATACGGTCGAGCGGGAAGTCCTGATCGAGCACCGGTTTGATGCCGTTGGCATCGATGGCCGCGATCATGTCTTCTTGCTCCTGGCGTGAGCCGACCGTAATGCCGGACAACGTGATATTCGCCGAGAACAGCGCCGCGGTCGGCACCTCGCCGCTGACGCCGGTCAGCACACCGATCAACGAGATATGCCCACCGATCCGGCTGGCATAGATCGACTGCGCCATGGTGCCCGGACCGCCGATTTCGACAACCTCGTCGACACCGCGCCCGCCGGTGATCTCCTTGGCGGCCCAGCCCCATTTGGGGGTCTCCTTGTAATTGATCACATGATCCGCCCCCAGCGCTTTGAGACGCTCAAGCTTCTCATTGGAGGAGGAGGTTGCGATAACCCGGGCACCCGCGGCCTTGGCGAATTGCAGCGCGAAAATCGACACGCCGCCCGTGCCTTGGGTCAGCACCCAGTCGCCCGGTTTGATCCGTGCTTCGGTGATCAGACCGCGCCAGGCCGTGAGGGCGGCGCAGGGCAGGGTGGCGGCTTCGCGGTACGAGTACTCCACGGGCATGCGCGTGCAGGCCTCCGCGGGCAGCACCATCAGTTCCGCCGCGCAGCCATCGGCATGATCGCCGGGCACGCCGATCATCTTATCCAGGACGGACGGCCCGTCGCGCCAATTCGGAAAGAAGGTATTGACCACCGCATCGCCCGGCTGGAAGCGCGTCACACCCGGTCCAACGGCAACCACATCGCCGGCCCCGTCAGACATGGGGATCCGTCCGTCCTCGGTCGGAATGCCGCCGATGACCACCACATAATCATGGAAATTGAGCGAACTGGCGCGCATCCGGACGAGGATCTCGCCGGGGCCGGGCTCCGGATCGGGGCGGGTTTGAATTTCCAGCTTGTCGAGACCGCCGGGCTTGCGCAGGGCTGCAACTTTCATCGGGTCCTCCCATCCATGCCGCTGCGTCGCTCCGCGCGGCCTTTGTCACTGATGATCAGTCTACCGAAGGGCGGGCTCAGACCCAAGCCGGTGCCCGTCGCCTGTCCCTTACGCAGCGGCGCCCAGCGTGCCCGCGCGCCATGAGGCCAGATCGGCCCGGGCGCGAGCCGTGAGGGCTTTCTTGCGGACCGGTCCTTTTTCCTTGCCGCGATAGCGCGAGCCGTCGTCCTTTTTCGGCATTTCAATCTCGGGAAACAGACCGAAATTGACATTCATCGGCTGGAACGTCTTGGCATCGGCGCCGCCGGTGATATGCGCCAAAAGCGCGCCCAAGGCCGTTGTCTGCGGCGGCGGGACAATGGCCGCGCCGCGCCGTTCGGCAGCCGCGAAAGTGCCTGCAAGGAGGCCGATGGCCGCGCTTTCCAC
>CAZHDI010000034.1:0-24650 GCA_964531285.1 uncultured Alphaproteobacteria bacterium
AGCAAATCCGCCAGTACCTTGACCGCATGCGGGGCCTGGGCCACCGCCATGCCATAGCCCGGAACCACGATGACCGACCGCGCGGCTTCCAGGATGTAGAACGCGTCCTGGGCGCTCATGGGCTTGATCTCGCCCTCGATCTCCACATCCGGCTTGGCCGACACCGCCTGCCCCAAACCGCCGAACAGCACGTTGGGCAGGGACCGGTTCATGGCCTTGCACATGATCCGGGTGAGGATCAGGCCGCTGGCGCCGACAAGACCGCCGGTGACCACCAGCACGGTATTGGCCAGCGCAATCCCGGCCATGGCCGCCGCGATCCCCGAATAGGAATTGAGCAGCGACACCACGATCGGCATATCCGCCCCGCCGATGCGGATGGTTGCCAGGATCCCGACAAACAGCGACAGGCCGGCAAGCGCCATCAGAATCGTGAAGCCGTCCGCCGGATTGATGACGAACAACACGCCGCACCCGATGGCCGCCAGGAGCACCAGCGCGCTGACGAAGAGTTGCAGCGGGAAGATGATGGGCCGGCCGGGCAGCCGCTCGGCCAGCTTCCCGAACGCGATCAGCGAGCCGGTGAACGCCATGCCGCCGATCAGGACAGCCAGCACGATGGCAACCGCCACGATCGGGTCGGTGACATCGGAGCGCAGATATTCCGCGACCCCGACCAGAAGGCTGGCCGCGCCGCCGAAGCCGTTGAACAGGGCCACCAGTTCGGGCATCGAGGTCATCTTGACCCCGTAGGCCAGTCCCACCCCCACGGCGGTCCCGATCAGCAGGCCGACGATGATCCACTGATAGCTCAGGCCGCCGACGGTCAGCGTGATGACGACCGCGATCAGCATGCCGAGCGCGGACACCATATTGCCGACCCGCGCGGTCTCGCGCCGGCCAAGCAGTTTCAGACCCGCGACGAACAGGAGCGTGGCCACCACATAGGCCATCTGAACGGGCGTGAGCGTGAGCAAAGGAGACGTGGCCGCAGCCACCGCATCGGTCGATGTCATGGCGAGGCCTCTTTATTTGTCTGATTTGCCGGTGCGGAACATGGCGAGCATCCGGTCGGTGACCAGATAGCCGCCGACCACATTGATGGTCGCGAATGCCACGGCGATGGTCCCGAGAATGACCGACAGTGTGCCTTCGGATCCGGCCGCCAGCAGGCCGCCGACCAGGGTAATGCCGGAAATCGCATTGGAGCCCGACATCAGGGGCGTGTGCAACTGAGACGGGATCCGGCGGATCAATTCGACCCCCAGGATCACCGACAGAATGAAAATAAAGAAGAGCACGACCTACCTCCTGATGGCGTTCCGCAAATTCCGTATCACGGCCGCCTTGTCTCCAGCTTAGCAGCCCAGGATCCGGGCCGGCGTCCAAAGGCCCGCCCCGATCCGTCTTTCCATCTTACGTTCAATCCCCGGGCCCGGACTGCCGGCGCGGCCGATCGGGCCGGCGAAGCTCGCCCTCGCCTTGCAAGGCCCGCGCGGGCTGGGCCGGCAGAGCCTCGGCGTTGACCCCCTGATAGCTCGGGATCCACACCGCCGCCCGGGCTTCTCCGGCCGCCAGATCATCGGCGCTGAGAAGGGCTCGGATGCGGGCCTCGAAATTCTCGGGAAGTTCGGATGGGGCGATCAGTTCGCCCAGAGATTCGCGGGTCGCCAAGACATACCATTTGGCCGCCTCGGCCCGGTCGAGCGCCACACCCTCGCCCTCGGCATAGAGCAGCGCCAGGCGGGCCTGAGCCCGCGGTTCGTTGGACTCGGCCGCCAGCGTATAGAAGGTGACGGCGTCGTCGAGAGCGCCCGAGGCGAGCCGGCAATCGCCCAGATGAACCTGCGCCAGTTCCCAGCCGCGCCCGCGTTTCGCGAGGCGCTCCAGAACCGGTTCGGCCTCGGCGCAGTTGCCGTTTTCGGCCTGAGCCACGGCCTGGCTGAACCGATCGGTGGCATTGAGGCCCCCGCCGGAGCGCCGGGCATTGTCGCCGCCGCCGCAGGCCGTCAGACCGAGCGCCAAGAGAACCGCCCCGAGAGGCAACGCCCGTTTAAGCCGTTTCGCGTTTGCGCTATCGAACCGCACCGGCACCTCCAAGGCTTTCCGCAGCCAACCGCCACAGCGCGCACTTTAGCCCAAATCGGGCACGGCGGACCATGGCGCGATTGACGGCACGCGAGACTGGTATTGGATCGCCAGATTACGCGATATCGGCCGGCGCCGGTTCCTCGACATCGTAAAGGCATTCGGCCGGCAGGCATTCCAGGCGCGCGAAACCGGGATCGTACTGATACCGGGTGCCGCAATAGGGACAGACGATCTGAGTGTCGTCGCCCATATCAAGAAAGACATGGGGATGGTCATGGGGCGGGTGGGCTCCCATGCATTCAAATTCGCGCACACCGATCTTGATGACCGGCACGCCCAAGTCATTGACGAATTTGGGATACCCTTTTTCGATCCCAGCCATGTTCACCCTCGCTGCGCGCTGATCCGGGCCCCGCGATCACCACCGGGCCGCCACTCGGCGCCCAGTGGTGCCCGGCCCGCGCAAGGCCGTCAAGCCTCGCCCGAAGCGGCGGTCTCAAAAGGCCCGATGGTCGCCATTGGCCGCCTCGTCCTTGCGCTCCCAGGTCTCCAATTCGCGTGCCACATAGCCCGGGGGCTTGGTGTAGCGTCCAAATGTCAGATAAAAGACCGGCACCACGAACAGGGTCAGCAAGGTCGCGAACAGGACGCCGGAAAACACCACGATGCCGATGGTCTCGCGGCTGCCCGACCCTGCCCCCTCGGCCACGATCAGCGGCACGGCCCCGAAGGCGGTGGACAGGCCGGTCATGATGATCGGGCGGAAGCGTGTCTCGGCGGCGCGCATCACCGCTTCGCGGATTTCAAGCCCGGCATCGCGCATCTGGTTGGCGAACTCGACGATCAGAATCCCGTTCTTCGCCGCCAGCCCCACCAGAATAATCATGCCGATCTGGCTGTAGATGTTCAGGCTGCTGCCGATCATGAAAAGCCCGTAAAAGCCCCCTGCAATGGCGACCGGCACGGTCAGCATGATGACGAAGGGATGCACGAAACTCTCGAACTGGGCCGCCAGCACAAGGAACACGATCACCAGCGCCAGCGCGAAGGTGAAATAGAGCGAGGACTGACTGTCCTGAAACTCCTTGGACTGGCCCTTGTAATCGATCTGCGCCACATCGGGCAGGATCTCGCGCGCAGTCGTCTCCAGGAATGCCAGCGCCTCGCCCAGAGGCACGTTATCGCCAAGGCCGGCCTCGATGGTCACCGCCCTCAGGCGGTTGTACCGGTGAAGCTGAGCCGGGTCAGCGAGTTCCTTCAGCGTCACAAGGTTCGAGAGCGGAATAAGCTCACCGGTTCGCTCCGAGCGTACGAAGATGTTCGTCAGATCATTGGGCTGGCGCTGATCGTCCGTTTCCCCCTCGATAATGACATCGTATTCCTCGCCGCGATCCAGGAAAGTGGTCACCCGCCGGCCCCCGAGCATGGTTTCGAGCGTCGAGCCGATCTCGATCACCGACACGCCCAGATCGGCCGCCCGGTCGATATCGATCTGAACCCGGAGCTGCGGCTGGGTTTCGCGCAGATCGGTCTGGGCATTGACGATGCCCGGATAGTCCGCGATCCGGTCCATCATCAGATCCCGCCAATTGGCCAGTTCGCCGTAATCGGTGCCGCCGATCACGAATTGAATGGGCTGGCCGCCCGATCCGCGTCCGAAGCCCTGGCGCATCACCGGGAAGATCTGGGCATCGGGAATGGCGCTCACCTTGCGGCGCACTTCATTGAGAATGTCGAGGCCGTTTCGGTCCCGTTCGTTCCAGTGACTCATCACGATAATGCCGGCGCCGGTGTTGAACTCCTCGCCGCCGCCAAAGCTGCCCGGCACGCGCAGAAGCACCCGGTTGAACTCTCCGCTTTCCACATAAGGAATGAGGATCTCTTCGATCTTGCGCATGGTCTGGGTCGTGGTCGCGAAGCTCTGGCCCTCGGGACCCCGCACCACCATGAAAAACGAGCCCCGGTCTTCAGGAGGCGCCAGTTCGCTGGGCACCAGCCGGAACAGCAGATAGGTGGACCCAATGATCAGCAACAGGAACATGGCAATGATCGAGGGCCGGTCGATCACCAGCCGCAAGGACGCCATATAGGAGGCGCGCACCGCATCGACGATCCGGTCCACCACCCGCGCCACGAGGCCGCGGGAGCCGGACTCCTTCAGGAGCTTGGAGCACATCATCGCCGACAGGGTGAGCGCCACGAAACTCGACAGCGCCACGGCCGAAGCGATGGCAATGGCCAGCTCGCCGAATAGGCGGCCGATATTGCCTTCCATGAACACGATCGGCACGAAGACGGAAATCAGCACGATGGTCGTGGCCAGCACCGCGAAGCCGACCTGCCGGGCGCCGCGATAGGCGGCAACGAGGCGCGGCTCGCCGAGATCGACCCGGCGCTGAACATTTTCCAGAACGACGATGGCGTCATCGACCACAAGACCGATAGACAGAACCAGCGCCAGCAAGGTCAGCAGATTGATTGACAGGCCGAACAGAGCCAGAAGGCTCAACGATCCGATCAGACACACCGGGACAGTCACGGCCGGGATGAGCGCCGCCCGGAACGTGCCCAGGAACAGATAGATCACCAGCACCACGAGGCCGATGGCGATCAGCAGGGTGCGGTAGACCTCCTCGACCGAGGTTTCCACGAAGACCGAACTGTCGAAGCTGTAGTAGATATCCGTGCCATCCGGCAGGCTGGGGCGGATGCGTTCGACCTCGGCACGCGCGCCTTCGGCCACCTCCAGAATGTTCGATGTGGACTGGCGCACCACGCCGAGCCCGACCATATCGATGGTGTTGCCCCGGAACTCGGAGCGGAATTGTTCGGCAGCACGCTCGATGCGCGCCACATCGCGCAGGCGGATAAGATAGCCGTCCGCCCCTTCCTGGAGCACAAGGTCGGCAAAATCGTCGGCCGTCTGGTAATTCCGGTCGACGCGCACCGTGAACTGACGGTCCCGGGATTCGATCCGCCCCGCCGGCAATTCGACATTCTCGGCCCTGAGCGCCCGTTCCACATCGGCGACCGTCAGCCCGCGCGCGGCAAGCTGATTGCGGTCCAGCCAAATGCGCATGGCGTAGTTCTGGGCGCCGCCGACAAAGACGCGCGCCACGCCCTCGACCACCGACATCCGGTCGACGATATAACGCCGGGCATAATCGGTGAGTTCCATACGGTCCATGGTTTCGGACGCCAGATTGAACCACATGATCGGGCTGGCATCGGCTTCGGCCTTGGCGATCTCAGGGGGCTCCGCCTCGTCCGGCAGATCGTCGATAGAGCGTGCGATGGAACTGCGCACATCATTGGCCGCATCGTCGATATCGCGGGCGAGCGTGAACGTGATCGTGATACTGGAGCGCCCGTCCCGGCTCACCGACTCGATCTGATCGATGCCCTCGATGCCCGAAATGCTGTCCTCGAGCGGCTGGGTGATCCGTGTATCCACGATATCCGCCGAGGCGCCCCGGTAGATCGTATCCACGCTGACCACCGGCGGGTCGATATCGGGCAATTCGCGCAAAGGCAGGTTCTGAAACGACAGCAGACCGAAGGCGACCAGCAGGATGGAAAAGACCATCGCCAGAACCGGCCGCGTCACTGAGATGTCGGAGAGAAACATGGCCGCTTACTCCCCGTCGATCTGGCGGGTTTCGACGATCCGCACCGGCGCCCCGGCCCGGACCCGGTTGGTCCCCGCGGCCACCACCAGATCGCCGGCCTCGACACCGGAGAGAATTTCCACAAAGCCCGGCTTGCGCGCGCCGATCTCGACCTGGACCCGTTCGACGGTCTCGTCCTTGACCCGCAGCACAAAGGTGCGCGTGTCCACCGGCACGATGGCGGACTCCACGACCATCAGCGCGGTGCGCTCGTTCTTGGTGACCTCGACGCGCATCAGCATGCCCGGACGCAGACGCAGATCATCATTCGGCAATTCCGAGCGCACCAGAACCGAGCGGGTCACAGGATCGATCCGGGTATCGATCACCGAGACCGTGCCCGTAAAGGTCTCGCCGGTATAGGCATCGGCCAGCGCCGACACCGGCAGGCCGACGCTGACGGCGGCGTAGAACGTCTCGGGGATCGCGAAATCGAGCTTGATCGGGTTGACGTCATCGAGGGTCGTGATGACCGTACCCGGCGAGACCAGCGTGCCCGGACTCACCTGACGCAGGCCCAGAACGCCGCTGAAAGGCGCGCGGATCAACCGGTCGGCAAGCCGGGCCTCGATCGCGCGGACCCGGGCCCGGGCCTGATCGCGGCTCGAGGTGGCTGTATCGAGCGAGGAGCGCGTGGCATTGCCCCGGGTCACCAGCCCGGAGATGCGGTCGAGTTGCTGCTGGGCCTCCAGAAGGCTGGCCCGGGCCTCGGCGAGGTCGGCGCCCTCTTCTTCGTCGGTCAGTTCAACGAGGATCTGCCCCCGTTCGACCGGATCGCCGTCCTCGAAGGCCACCCGGCTCACGGTCTCGGTCACTTTGGCGGTGATTTCGACGGATTCATTGGCGCGGGCAGTGCCGAGGGCTTCAAGCCGGTCCGCGAACACACCCTCGCCCACCGGCGCAACGATGATGGGCGTGGGCGGCCGGCCGCCGCCGGATCCGCTGGAGGCCGTGCGGTCCGCCCAGGTCAGGGCCCCGAACAGCGCGGCCGCAGCAAGGATGGCCAGAACCACAATGATGAATAATGCCCGCATTGCCTCCGCAACCCCTCAATGCCCAGTGCTCAAATTCCCAGTGCTCAAATGTCGACTGACCGTGCGCCCGGTCCGACGGCGCGCGCCAGGCCCCGCGAAGGCGGTCCGACGACGAAAGTATAAAGGCGAGATAGTGCATGCGGTCGCAATCTCGACCACACAAAGTCTTGCCGCGCCGGGATGCTGGCGGAATGGCTGTGAAAAAAACAGAGCGGACGCTTGCGCGCCCGCTCTTTAGGCAGTCTCACATGGACCGGACGCGGCCGGTCACAGTTGCGTTAGTGTCCGCCGGATCCCGACCCCGGCACCGTCGGCTCATCCAGAGCCGCGACCGCCTGGGCAAATTGAGCCCGGCAATCCGCCAGCGCGAGCGTGCGGATGGTTTCGGTCGGCGCGTTGGGTAGAACCACCTTTTTCATGGTGATCTCGACCGGCTCCAGAGCCGTCCGCTCGGCATAGTCGTCCTTGTCGGCGCCGGTCGGAATGGGGTCGGTGCCGTACTCGTAAAGCTCGGCCAGGATGCGGTAGCGGGCACCGTCGGTCAGCGGCAGATCGTCAAGATCCGGCCAGGTGTTGACCTCGCGGAAACCGTGCCAGCGCAGCGTGACGACGTGATCGCTTTCGATCGAGCTGACCGTGGCCACCATCTTGCTGGTCGCCGTGCCCAGACCGCGCGGCCGGGCCAGCACCACGCCGGCATTGTCGGTGAAGCACCAGTTGCCCGAGCGCGCGATATTCACCCGCACGAGGCGGCTATCGGCCTCGTCGCGCGCCGTCGCGGCGGCGGTCTCGGGTTCCTGCGGCGGCACCCGCACGGCCCCCAGCACCCGGGTGCCCGGGTCCAGACCGAAAATGGCCCGGCCCACGGCTTCAATCCGCGTGTCCTCGATGGTCCGGCCGCGTACTTCGATCCGGCCTTCGAACGGCCCCGGAATGATGGCGCGGTTGCCGTTCATGGACAGCACTTCGATTTCCGTGCCTTCGGCAAGCGACAGTTCGACGCCCGAGGCCAAAACCATGCCGGGCTTGATGTCACTGGCGGTGGAGCGAATGACGACAAGATCGTCCTTCGCGGCCAGGGCCGTGGCGGCCAGCGCAACCAGCCCCGCCACAAGGCTGAACAGCCCAAAAGCGCGAGAGCGATGCATATCAGTCCCCTTTGTTATCCGATGGTCCCCGGCCCTGCCGGCGCACCATCACCATAAGTACCGAGTCATGTGGGCATCCGTCTCGCGCGGCGTGGCGCAACACGCCGTCTTTGTAACGCTTTACCGCCACTGCCCAACTTGGCCTCCTATGTGCCATGGTAGGCTCAAATCGCAAAACCCGTGACACTCGGCGGTTGTTCAGATGCCACGCAAATACACCGAAACCCCATGACAGCGCCCAGTATTCGGCTTCGCCCGTCGGCTGAACCCGCCGCGCCGGACCAGGACCGGCGCCCGTGGCGCTGGCTTGTGGCGTTTTACGCTCTGGCCGTCGTGGTCACCCTGGCCATGCCGAGCGTGTTCGTCCTCGATTCCTTCGAGGAATGGACCCGGGATCTGCGAATCGCCATCGCGACCCCCAACGTGCCGCAGAGCGAGAGCGTGGTGGTGGTCACCGTGGACGAGGATACGCTCGACCAGTTCACGTATCGGTTTCCGGTTGACCGGGCCTATCTGGCCGCGCTGATCCGCAAGCTGGACGGGGCCGGCGCCCGGGCCATCGGGATCGATATGCTGTTCGACCGCCCGACCGAGCCCGACAAGGACGCCGCGCTCAAATCGGCGATTGCCGGGGCCGAGACCGTGGTCATGCCGATCTGGGCCGGCGAGGATCAGGACACCACCGGCGCGCGGGCCGAATTTCTGAAGGATCTGCTGGGCGGGCGCCCCACGGGCTACGGCATTTTCAGCCGCGACCGGCGCGATCACGCGGTCCGGGCCTTCTCGCCCGTGGTCAATCCCGACCCCGAGGCCGAGGTGCGCTGGCATTTCGCGGCCGCCCTGGTGCGGGCCATCGGCATCGAGGTGCCCGAAACCGCCGACCCGATCCGCATCGACTGGCGCGGCCTGCCGAGTCAGAAGCGCGGCAGCGAATTCGAGCGGCCCTTCCGGGAATATCCGGGGACCGGCGCGCTTTATCTCCCCGATGCCTGGTTCAAGGACAAGGTCGTGCTGATCGGCGCGCGTCTCGCCGATATCGACCGGCACCAAACCCCGCTCAACGTGGCCAATTGGGACCGGGACAGCGCGTTCCGCGATGCCATGCCGGGCGTGGTGGTCCATGCCCATATCATTTCCCAGCTGATCGAAGGGCGCAGCCAGGGCCGGGTCGGTCTGCCGGGCCGGATCGTCCTGGCTCTGATCGCCTGCGGGCTGGGCCTGGGACTGGCGCTGATGCGCATTCCGCTGTGGCTGAAAGTCGCCGCCGGCACCGCGGGTCTTGCCGCTTACGGCGCGGGAGCGTTCGCGCTCTTTTATATCGACGGGCCGATGGTCCCCATCGTCCAGCCGGCGGCCGGGTTTTTGTTCGCCTCGATCCTGACAACGGTTTATCTGGGCCGCCGGGAACGCTCCGCCCGCGCGCTGATCCGGACCGCCTTCGCCAAATATGTGCCGCCCACGGTGGTGGCCCGCCTCGACCGGGACCCCTCGATCCTCAAGCTGGGGGGAGAGCGCCGGGCCATCACCTTGATGTTCACCGACCTGGAAGGCTTTACCAGCCTCTCGGAGAACATGGACGCGGTGCAGCTTGGCGAGATCATCAACGATTATCTCGACGGGCTCGGCTCCATCGTGCTGAGCCATGGCGGCACCATCGACAAGTTTCTGGGCGACGGATCCATGAGCTTTTTCGGAGCCCCGGAAAGCGCGCCCGACGACGCGACGCGCGCCATCGCCTGCGCCCTGGCCATTCAGCGGTTCTCGGAGGATGCCTGCCGGCGCTGGGAGGCGCGCAATATCAGCTTGGGCCGCACACGGATCGGCATGCATACGGGCCCGGCGGTCGTGGGCAATTTCGGCGGACGCGAGCGCTTTGATTACACGGCGTTGGGCGATGTGGTGAACACGGCCGCGCGTCTTGAAGGGGCCAACAAACTGCTGGGAACGAAACTGCTCACGACGGAGGGCACCCGCAGCGCCGCGCCCGACGCGATCTACCGCAAGGTTGGAAACCTGCTCTTGCCGGGCAAGCATGTCCCCATCGCGACCTATGAACCGCTGGACCGGTTGAGCCCGGAATTCGCGTGGCTCGACGCCTACGAGGCGGCGGTCGCCGAGGTGGAGAGCAATGGTCCCGATGCGCTGGAGCGGTTCACCGATCTGGCGGAGCGCCATCCCGAGGACGGCTTGATCGCCTTTCATCGGGATCGTCTGCGCGCCGGCCTCACCGGCCTGACCATTTCCATCGAGACGAAATAGCGCACTTGATCGGCTAACGGATCAGATGTCGCCAAGCCGCAGAGGCTGGGAGCCATCGCCGACAAAGGTGAAAGCCGCCCAGAACGCCGGGTGCGACCGGTATCCCGGGAACAGCCCTTCTTCCTCGTCCATCATGATGTAGGTGCGCGCATCACGCAGCACACTGGCAATGCCGCGCCCCGGGTTCCGGGACTGGTCGGCAAAAAGTTTCGTCATCAGATCGCGGGCCGAACTGCTTTCCGTGTACCAATGAGACACGAGCAGGCTGCGCGCGGTCGCCCAGAAGAACGCCCGGGCCAGACCCGACAGGCTTTCCCCACCCGACCCGTCACCGCCGCCCGTGTTGCAGGCCGACAGCACGACCATCTCAGCCTGAAGATTGAGACCCATGATCTCGGACATGGTCAACAGGCCGTCATTGGCTTCCGGCGCGCCGGCCGGCCCCGGCGACGTGATCAGCGCCGGTTCGGTCAGGCATCCCGCATCGGCCGGCATCAGACCATGGGTAGCGAAATAAACCACCCGGTACTGATCAAGCTCGGTCTGCCTGACGGCCGCCTCGGTAAAGGATTGCCCGAGGCGCACGGTGCGCCCACTATTGGCGCCGAGCGAATTCGAAACCGCGAGCAGTTCCGGGGCGGTCTCCGGGAGCGGGGATGCGTTGCGGACGATCCAGTCCCGGCGTTCCTGGCAGGTCGGCCCGAACACGGCGGCGGACCGGTCGCCCGGACGAAAATCGCCGAAGCCGACAAAGGGTTGCGGCGCGACGATCTTGCTGGCCGCGGTCTTGCGCAGATCAGCCAGGTTCCGCGCCGACGGCACGACGCTGATCGCGATCTGCCGCCCCAACCAAGATACGTTCCGATAGTCACCGTCCAGAACTTGGCCCGGCTCGGTCGCTAACACGGAGAACGGCAGGCTGAGCAGCGGTCCGGACGGCACCACGATCATGTGGTCCTTGGATGAAAGCTCGCTTTCAAAAGGCTCGATGAAGGTCTCATAGAGTGCATAGGACAGATCCACATCGAACCGGCGCAGGGTCCGGTCGGTCAGACGGATCGTCAGCCCACGCCGCAATTCATCGACCGCGTGCTGCACCTCGAACCGGCCAAGCTGACGGAAAATCGGACGGATGCCTTCGCGCGTGACGATAAAGGCCACGCTTTCCTCTTCACCCAGAAGAATCTGAAGCAGGGCCTCGTTGCGCCCGAGCATGTCGATGACCTCGGACACCGGCGTCGGCTTCATGACGATCTGGCTGAAGCGCGGCTGGGCGAATTGCAACTCGCCGAGCACATCGCGGCGGCGGTTGCGCAGATCCTCCTGGCGTTCCAGGAGGGCTGAGATTTCCGGGCGGCGCGCTTCCGCATCGGCCTGATTGCGCAGATCGTCGATCTCCAGGCTGATCTCATTGACCTGACGATCGAGTTCCATGCTGGACCGCACCAGCGCGGCCACCTCGTCCTCGCCGCTGGCCAGTTGAGCCGCGACCTTCGCGATGGCCTGCGCGGTACGAGTGCTTTTCACCATTTGTCCGATGTCGAACATGGTGCGGTAGATCGCCTGGGCTTCCGCCGTGGTCCGGGCCGCGCGCGCCTCGACGAACAGAAGCTTCAAATAGGGCAGCACCTGCTCAAGCGTGACGCTCTGGTCGCGCTCCTGAAGGGTCTCAAGGCCGATGCGGTAGGACTCCATCGCGGCTTCGTCCTCGCCGCGCAGGGCCAGCATCTCGCCGCGATAGAGATAATCGAGCGCTTCCGGGCGGGTCGGATCGAACAGGCGCTGGCGGTCGCCGATGGCATCGTCGAGCGCGGCCTGGGCCGTCGCGAAGCGTTCGCCGCGCCGATAGATCTCGGCCTTCATGGACAGGAAGATCGGCTCCCAATCCGCCGGCGCGCCGGGCATGGAGCGCAAGGAGGCCAATGCCTCGTTGAGCAGGCTTTCCGCCCGCTCCGTGTCGCCGAGACACAAATGGAACGACGCCTGAACCGCCTGGAGCAACGACAACTCCACCCCCGCGCCGGCCATCGACCCACGCAGGACGGCATCTTCCGTGTCCTGAGCCCCTTCGCTCGCCAGGGCCCGCAAGTCACCTTCCGCCGCCGCCAGATGATCGAGACCGGCCTGACAATTGCCCTGATGGCCTTCATGCATCGCGCGGTAAATCAGCAGGCGGACGCCGCTGAGTTGGTCGAAGTCGCCCGCCGCCAGAAAGCTGGCCTGGTTGAACATGGCCTCGGCGTCGCGGTAGCTGCCCTGATTGGACAGCGCGAGCCCCAGACGCATCATCGGATCGGCAAAGGCCGGATCGCCCGGCTCCAGCCCGCGCGTCAGGATCGACAGGGCCGAACGGTAAAACTCCTCGGACGCCGGATAATTGCCGATGCTGTTGTTGTATTGGGCGAGCGCCAAGATCTCTTCATACCGGTCGATATCTCCGGCGTCGTAAACCCGGTCTCCAAGCGCCGCTTCAAGCTGCGCCATGGCCCGGGACCGCGCCGCCGACCGGTCGCCCGCCGTGCCGCCGCTGGCTTCTTCCTCATCGATCTGTCCGGACAGATACTGCACCGCCCGCTCCACCGGGCCGCTCGCCGCCGGGATGCCGTAGGTCAGATAATGGGTCCGGGACGTCTCGATGCCCAGGGCGAACATGGGCCAGCCGCCGCTCAAACGCCGGCAGGTATAGGCCGTTGCCGACTGCGCGCCGGGAAAGGCGCTGGCCTGCCCGGCTTCGCAGGTCATTTCCATCTCGGTCGTCCGTGCCCACACGATCGAGGTATCATCGATGGCGACCGTCCGGTCGGTGGCCACCACCCATCCGCTGGGGTTCGGCCATTCGCCGCACTGGACCACATAGTAATCGATCCGGTCATCCGGATAGGCCGGTTCGGGATCCGACACCAGCCGGCAGGGCTCGTCCTCCCGGTTGCGCCCCATGGCGGCGACGGTGACCGTCTCGGCCCGGACACGCTGACTGCCCTCGACACCGAGCAGGCCCGAGGGCGTGGTGGAACACCCCGCCAAGACCACGCCGGTCACCAGGGCGAAGACCGCGGCGATGAGACGGTTAGCGGTCGTCTTCATCATCATCGTCCTGCCATTCATTGATAAGGCCCAAGCGCCGGAACAATTCGAAATTGCCGAGATCGGAGAACCGGATGTTCGAGACATCCGACTCCTCTTCATAGGGCGCAACGATAATCTCATAAGAGCGGATCACGATGGCCGAGCGGTCGAGCTGGAAGCAGCCGACCCCGATCACGCACTGATTGAAGAGGAAATCATCGCTCCGCCGCGCGGGCAATTGCTTGGCGAAGGCCGCCGCCTCACCCGACCGGAACCCGCGCACTTCGCCTTCGAGATCCGACGCGCCCACGCCGTCGGTCAGACCGCCGATGACGAACTCGTTCTGAATGGACAGGAACCCGTTCTGCTCGGTCCGTGCGGTGCCGCCCAGAACCATAAGCAAACGGTCCACCGTGAACAGATCGCGGATCGTGATGTCGCCCCCGGCGGTCAGCGCCCCATCGACCGTCGAGAACGGGGCCTCGATCAGAATATCGCCGGTCGCGTTCATCACCGTGTTGCCGCCGACCGTCAGCGGGCCGGACACCAGAATGGATTGGCCCGGAATAACGCCGGGCTCGCCGCCGCTTGCGCCAGCCAAGACGGTCACATCACCGGAGAACACACCGCCAGCCAACTCGACCGACGAGCCGGCGCGGATATCGAGTTGCGACACCCCGCCGGCCGCCTCATCGAAGCGACCCTCGACAAGGACCGTGCCGCCGGCCAGCAGATCGACGATCAGACCGGGCGTGGCCGCGGCAATCACCGAACCGTCCGTTCCGAGAATAATCGAGCCATTGCCGCCCTCGCCCGCGGCGGTATCGACAATGATATCCCCGCTTGCGTTGATATTGGCATCGATGATCAGATCGCCGCCCAGGGTCTCATAACGCGAGTTCAGCGTGACAAGACCGGGAGCCCCGTCCGGATCGCGCGCCTGAAGCACAATGCCGTCATTCGCCACAAGCTGGTCGAAGGTCAGCATTCCGCCCGACGCAGTGAACAGGCCTAAAGGAACGCCGCCGCCGATGCTCCGCTCGAACAGGACGCTGCCGGCGGGGCCGGCAATGATTGTCATATCCTGGTCTCCAGCGGCCGTTCCATCCACCGGACCGCTGACCGTGATATCCGCGCCGAGCCCGTCTCCCTGGGTGAAGATCGAGACATCATCGCCAAGCACGGTCTCTTGGAGAATGATCGAGGCATCATCGGTTTGGAAGAGGCCCGCGAGCGACGTCACCGCGGTGAGCACCTCAAAGCCGCCCGAGAACGCGAAGGGATCGTCCGCCGCGTCACCAAGCGTCAAATCGCCCAGTTGAGCGAAGACAACCCGGTCCCGCACGCGGGCACCATTCAGCAGGCTGAGCGAAAACGGCGTCTCGGCAACCGTCAGCGTGTCGGCCTCCAGGAGCCCCGCGACCGTCACCGCGGCCGCCTCGGGCTGCAGGTCGACGATCGCGGCGCGCAGATCGCCCAGGACATCGATCACACCGGCGGGGCCCAGGGTCAGCGTCCCGGCCAACACGCCGCCGCTTTCGCCGGCAAAACGCGCGACCGTGATGGTTCCCGTATCCGGAGCGCTGAGCGTCAAATCGAAGCCGGCCCCCGTGACCGCGCCAAGCGTGATCGGCGCATTGTCAAACGTGATGAGGCTCGACGAGCCGGTCAGCATCGTATCGGCAAACTCAATGCCCTGACCGCCGGCCTCGATCGACGCATTCAGCGATACCACCGCATCAACCGCGCGCAGCCCATCCGCAAACAGATAGTCCGCCGCACCGCCGATGGTCACACCGCCCATGGCCAAAATGTCGGCAAAGCCTTGCACCGTGCCGCCGCCGGTCAGACTGACGACCGCATCCGAGGCCTCGACGATGAGCATTGCCAGATCGATCGCTCCGGTTACGGACGCAGCGGTGCTGATGGCCCGCAAGGCGAACAGATCCGCGCTGACCGTTCCATCGACCAGCACCGTGCCCGCGCGCGTGATATCCACTGTTCCGCTCACCGGATCGCCGCCGCCGGTTACCGATGTCACAGCAACCGCACCATCCGGTCCGGCATCGACCGAGACAGTCAAGCCGTTCGTGGTCAGTGTCTCCAGGCTAATGTCCCCACCCGGACCGCCATCCGCCGCCGTCTCAAGATCAAGATCGCTGGCCAGCGACACGGAGCCGCTCACGGTCACGGGCGCGCTCTCGGTGCTGACCGTCACGACACCCGGCGCGGATTGCGTTCCGAACACGGTTTCTGTCTTGGCCGCGAGGTCAATAGCGCCGCCGGCAAAAATACTCTCTGCCCAGATCGCCCCGCCGGTGAGCGAGACCGACCCGAGCCGGGTGCCCGGCGTCCCGATATCGGCATCGAAGACCAGATTGCCCATGCCGGCATCGGCCACAAAGGCCCAGGCGCCGAGCCCGTCGCTCATCACCGCATCAGCAAAGGCGATCCGCGCACCGCCGGATCCGGCGTCGGTTCTGAACCGCGCATTTCCGGTGACCGTCACCGGCGACGGCAGGGTGTAAACCACCCCGTCGGCATCCAGCGCCCCGCCGGTAAAGACGGCCGGGGTATCGAAGAGGAGTTCGCTCCAGGTCCGGCTGGTGATGTCGATGGCCGCACCGTTCACGATACGGATCGCCCCGGACGTGCCGCTGGTGAGAGTCACCAGATCGCTCGTGGTCAGCCGGTTGAGTTCATCCGCATCGAGCGCAAATCCCAACGCACCGCTTCCCAGCAGAATATCGGTCGTGTCGGTCAGGGCGATAAGGTCGATGGTGCCGCCCGCGACGACCGGTCCGGCAATGTCGATACCGTCGGTCGTGAGCGTCACCGTGGTCCCGGCCAGAATGCCGTTGGCCCCGCCGCCCAGATCGGCAAGACGCAAGGCCTCCCCGGCCCGATGGGTCACATCCACCAGACCGTTCGGCGCGAGCGCGCTGAGGCTGAGCGTGGTGCCGTCAAGGCCATCCAGCACCGCCACGATGTCGCCCGCCGCGCTCAGGGCCAGATCGTTCGAAGCGAAAAGCGCCGTACCTTGAGTAAGATCAAGACCTGCCCCAAGGCTGGCGATCCCCACGGCGCCAGTGTGGCCGCTGGCATCGAGGCCGCCCATGGCACCGAAGGTCACCGCGTTCTGGGCGGTCAGGGTCGTGGCCCCGCCGGTGGTCAACAGCGCCGTGAGATCGAGCGCTCCCGCTTCGGCTGTCAGCGACGCACCGCCCGTGGTGGTGAGCCCGGCAATCGCATCCACGAGCGCGACCGCCAGATCGCCCTCATTCACCAGGGACAAGCCGCCCGCTGTACCGGCAAGCTGTGCAATCCGGGTGCGGAGCGTCACATCGCCGGATGTATCGAGCAGGAGCGATCCGCCGGCCGTGGCCAGATCCGCTGCCGTGCCGCCGCCCAAGACCGTGGCGGCCGTCAGTCGTGCCAGCGCACCGTCGCGCAGGGTGAGCGTGCCCGTATCGGCAAAGGTGATACTGTCGCCGATCAAGGTCAGATCGAAAGGCGCCGCGGCAAGATCTATGGCACCGTTGCCCAGGGCCGTGATCGCGCCCGTGCCGGCGTCGATGACCAGCAGCGCGGTAGCGATCTGGCCCAACTCGCCGGTGTTCAGCGACAGCCCCGTCGCGCCATCGTTCAGCGCGATATTGGTACCGTCCGTAAACGGTGTGATCACCACGCTGTCGGGCGCGCTCAGCACGGCATTCAAGGCCATATCGTCAGCCGTCAGAAACAGGCTGCCCGCACTCGTCGTCAGCCCGGTCAACAGCCCCACAGTGCCGATGGGCAGCAATCCGCCATCGGCCTGTACGAGATAGACCGTGCCGCCCGCAGTGCCGGCCAGCCCCGACCCGCCCAGGACCGGAAGGGGAACCGCCTCGCTGCCGATGGTCGTCCCGGCACTGAGCGACAGGAAATTAGTGGCACCCAGATCGATAAGGCCGCCGTCGCTGACGATCGCGCCGCCCGCCTCAAGCCCGAGCGTTAAGCCGTTGCCCAGAACCTCCACGGCGACACCGTCGCCATCGCCGACGATCAGGTCGCCCGGCGTGGACAGCACCGTGTCGCCCGCCACCACCAGCGTTCCGGTGGTGATGACAAGATCGGCGCCGGCCTCAAGCTGGGTCCAGGTGAAGGGCGCACCGCTCGCGCTCAAATCGGCGGTGATCAAGGTGCTGACCGTATCGCCGGGCGCGATGTCAACTTTATCGCCATTGGAGATATCGATATCGACGCCGTGCTCGGTCTGCGCCAGAGTAACATCCACCGATGTCACATCGCCATTGAGATTAAGATCGATACCGCCGTCCCCGGCCCGCGTGGTCAGCGCCAGAGAGGATGCTCCGTTCACGACGCTCACATCAAGGGGCGCCGTGTCGCCGAGATCGGCCGCGGTCAGGCTGAGCGGCACGCTGCCGTCCAGCGTGATCAGCGGATCGTCCGTATCGACATCGACAATCGCGGCGCCGGCATCGAGAGCCAGGCTGGCGGCCTCGCCACCGGTATCGGTGACGGCCACGCCGCCCAGCCGGATATCCCCGGCGGCGGATATCGAGACCGGCGCATCCGTCACATCGATGCGGGCGGACTCGGCCCCAACGACATCGCCGGTGCCGCCGAGCCCGGCCTGAGCGGTCAACGCGCCGCCGTCGAGATCGATCAGCACACCGTTCGACAACTCGATATCGGTGTCCGCCTCAAGGGTCAGATTGCCTGTGCCATCGACGTCCCGCGTGATCTCGATCGACCCGGCGGACTCGAGGGTCACATCCATGTCCTGAGCAAGGGCCGAATTCAGACGGTTGTCGTCGATCCCGAACCCGAACCCGGTCACGGCGAGATCGGTGCCGGCCAAAGCCAGCGTGGCGCCCTGTCCGGTCAGCGTTCCGTCCACGTCGAGCCCGCCGACCGCGGCCAATTCAATCGACCCGCTGCCCGCGCTCCCGGTGACATTGGTGGTGGCGTTGTAGTCGACCGTCTGGCCGGCCATGCGCAGGCTGCCGCCGGTCTCACCCGCATCGTCGCCTTGGAGCGAGAAGGTGCCGTTGGCATCGACCTCACCGCCGACGGCCGTGAGGACGACCTCGCCGTTCTGCATGCCCACGCTGTCGGCCTCGATCACCCCGGACATGCTGATCACGGTATCGAGCAGGCCCGCGGCGGTCTCGGCAGTCATTAGAACATAGCCGCCTTCGGCCGAGATCATGCCGGGATTGGTGACCGATGGAAGCTCTTCGCCCGGTGTCGGCGGTGCGGCGAACGACAAAAGGCCATCGCCGTTCAAATCGATCACGAATGTCTCGGTGCCGGCCAGGACCACCTTGGCCAGCCGCGCGGCGATCACGCCATTGTTGCGCACGCTCTGCGACACAAGAGCCGCAAGCCCGGCTTCGCCCACCGTGATGGTGCCGTTGTTGACGACTTCCGCATTGGCGACGTTGCTGGGAACGGAAAAACTGTAATCGCCGTCCATAAAGGCGGCGTTGTCGATATCCGACGTGGTGGCGACCAGGCCATGAACATCGACCGACGCATTCGCCCCGAACACGATCCCGGCCGGATTGACCAGGAACACCATGCCATTGGCTTCGAGGGAGCCCCGGATCTGCGACGCCGCTCCCATGGTCACGCGGTTGAGGGCGACCGAGTCCGACCCAGGCTGATCGAAGCGCGTCGTCTCCCCCGGATCGATATCGAAGCTGGTCCAGTCGATGACCACACGGTTCGAGGTCTGATCGATCACGGTGGTGGACGCATCCGGCGCCGAGATCGTCGCCTCGCCCTCGACCACAGTGCCGCCCTGGGGATTGGCCCGAGCATCGCTCAGTCCCAGGACCAGGCCCATGGGGAAAACAAGGGCGCTTGCGCCGAGCAATGCCCGACGCACGGCACCGCGCCGCCGCTGTATGGCGACCCCGGCCGCGTCTGCCCTTACCGTGCCTGACACCCCAATCCCTCTTCGTGCGTCACCGCCGCGCGCGTTGCCCGCGCGGCAATCGTCTTAAAACTGCGCCGTGAAGCGCATCTGCCACTTGCTGTTGGCCTCGCGGTCGGCCCGGGACCCCGGCGGCTTGCTCAGCGTCCGGGCATATTCCAGGTCGAGATAGAAATTGGTGTTGATCTGCGCCCGAGCGCCCACGCCCGCCGAGGCAATGAATTCGCGCGGCTCGAAGCCCACGTCATTGTTCTCGACCACTCCGGCATCGCCGAAAGCATAAAGCTGATAGTCGCGCATGGCCTCCCAATCGGTCGTACCATTGTAGCGCACTTCGACCATCGCCCCGGCCCCGCGTTCACCGGCCAGTTCCGACGGATCGTAGCCGCGGCCGAACTCCTCGCCGCCGACCCGGAACTCGGCCTGGCTCAACAGGGTGTCGAACGCATATTGGGCAGCCACATCGCCGTAGACGCTGAAGCGGCGCGAGACAGGCTGTTCACGTGACATGCGCACCGCGACGGCCGTGAAGACGGCGCTGCCCTCGGGCCGCGAGCGGTCCTGATCGTCCTGGGACGTCGCCGCCAGAGGCAAACCCTGGCGCAAATGCATCTGAACATCCGTGCGGGCCGGCCGGAGCCGGTAATAGCGGGTGTCCTTGAATTCCATGTCCACGCCGAGATCGAGGATCGTCAGCTTGTCGCGGCTGTCGAGCGCAACGCCCGGGATGCGGACGCGCTCCAGAACGTGCTCGACCTCGGCGGTCACGTAGAGATTTTCGTTCCGGCTGCGCACGATCGGATGACGGACATTCGCCTTATAGCGATCGACCCGGTTCTTGATCCGCAGCACCGCGAGCGAAGCCCCGGGAAAGCTGAAGCCTTGACTGGCTTCCAGCAGCACATGGGTGCCTTCGTTGCCGAGGCGCGCCTCATAGGCAATCAGCTTGAAATCCTGTTCCGGCCCGCCGCCCGGACCGAACGCCGTGGTGTCCTGCTTATCCAGGGTCACGTAATAAAGTGCGCTCGTCCGCTCTCCGAGGGCGGAAAAACTGTTGGCGGACAATCCGACCGCGGCCGCCCACGGCCCGGTGAATTTCGATCCGCGATTGTTGACGGTGAAGAACCCGTCATAAGGATCGCGGGTGGCGTCCACGATCAACTGGACCGCGCCCGCCGCGCCGCCGGGATCGGCCCGCAACACGCCGGTCGCGCGTACGCCGGGAATATCGTTCGCGAGCAGAAGATAGCGTTCGATATCGAGCGCATGGACGGGGAAGACGTCCAGAAGCTGGCGCACATAGCCTTCCACCTTGCGCCGGACCGGCCCGAGGCGCCCCTGCACCACCACCTCGGAGATAAAGCCTTCGACGATCTGCACGGTCGCCACACCATCGGCCATGCGCTGGGGCGGCACCACCACCCGGGTCACGATATAGCCGTCCTCGCGGTACTGGCGCTGAAGATCGCGGACGGCGCCGTAGAACGCCGACAGGGGGATCCGGCCGGCGCTGATCAGATCGGCAAAGACGGCCTGCATCTGGGCGTCGGTATAAACGCTGGCGCCCTCGAACCGCACGCCGGTCAGATCGAAAAAGGTCTCCTCGGCGCCCGGCGGGACAATGCCGCCAAAGGCAGGCACCTCGAACGCCTGATCCGGAGCCTCGATGGCGGGCGGGATAATGCGGTCGCGCGGGTCGAGCGGCTGCGCGGCGGGCGGCAGATCGCTGGGGGAATTGACCTGCGCCTGGACAGGGCCGGCGAGAACCGCCGCCAATCCGAAAAACGTGATGCAAACAGTAAAGAACGCGCCCAGGTTGTGTCCAGCGGTGTGCCGAGCGGAAGCCTGTCCGAGCCCGGCCATTGGTTGGCGGCATGTCCGTTTCGTCGAACTCTCGGCCACCTGGCTGAGCTCCCCTGCGAATCGGGCGCAGGCCGCGCCCCCCAACTGCCTCACACGCGCGGTCGCACAAACGGTGCTGGCCGCAACCGCTAGCGGGTTCGATCAGCCGATCTTTCCCGCTATCAGTCACCGCCCTGGCGGTTAACCTTGTCTGTGCCCAGACTTAGCAAGGATCAGACCATACGGCGTTGTGGCAGAAACTGCAGAGGATCATCCCGAATGCGCTGTCACAAATCAACCGACATGGACGCGCGGTCACACTCGCGCACGGGTCTTAAGGAGGCGCAAACCTCTTCAGGATGACCGGCGGACCAGCGCGCGCACCAGCATTCGTTTGAGATTGTCGACCACCTCGTCCCGGGTTTCGGGGGTCGCGATCGACGCCACGCAGGTCGGATGCAGCATGCCGATCAAGGCCCAGCCGACGACATTGAGGTCGTAATCGTCATAGACGAGGCCCGCCTTGGCTTGCTCGCTCAGCCGCTCGCTCCAGTTTTGAGCCCAGCGCGAGATCAATGAAATCCGGTGATCCGCACCGGCGGCAATCACACCCGGATTGGATAGCGCGGTCAGCAGCACCCCGGGATTCTCCAGATGAAAATCGATCACCGCCTGAAGGATTCGCTCCAGCCGCATCTCCAGTTCGTCAACACCGTCGGTACTCGCAGTGACCCGGGCGTCGAGTTCGGCGCAGGCTTCATCGACGAACGCGAAGAAGCAGGCCCGCTTGTCCGGAAAGTGCAGATAGAACGTGCCATGGCCCACATCGGCCTCGCGCGCGATGTCCTGGGGCCGGGTGTCGTGATATCCGCGTTCCACGAACAAGCGGCGCGCCGCCGCCAGCAGTTTTCGCCGGCTCTCCTGCCGCCGCCGTCCGCCGCGGGGCGCCGTCTCGGGCGCCGTGGGCTCATCTGCGCCGGCTTGCAGGGCGGTTGTCTCGCCGTTCTCGGAGCCGATGCCCGACATGGATGCGCTTGACTGCATGGACTTGGTCATTCCCGGATACCTTTTTCTGTCGTTGTCACCCGTTCTTCAGTGTCGCCACAGGGAGGCAAAGGCCCTCATCCATCCTAACGCTCCGCATGGGACAAAGGTCCCGAACCGCGTCATTTCCTTTTTGGGCTCCGACGTTTTGCGCCCCATCTTGATCGGCCGCGGGACATCCCCATGTCCGGTACCGGAGGATTGCAGACCCTCATGCGGCATCGCCAAGCCAAGACGGCGCGGCATAGAACACCGGGGTCCGTGCACGCGTTCTGCGCACGGATCAAATGCACACCAGCGACCCTCCGCAGACGGCCTATGGTTCATCATGCACCGCATGGATGGCCAAATGATTGCCGATCACTGACCGTGGAGCGGCGTTTCCTCTGCTTTCAGGAGTCCGTTGCCGTGGTGCGTCCATCGATCCGAAGCGCAATCCGCCCTTTCGATCCATGACGATTTTTTGTTGCATCGCAACACGGCCAGAGCCCTGACTCTGACCATCAACACTGCCCATGCCTTCAAGAAGAGTCAAATAATCAGCATGACGCGTGCGTCACGGATTGTCCCGTGTGAGGATGGTTGAGACCGCCGCCTGCCAGCCGCCATAGCGCCGCTCGCGCTCGGCTTCCGGCAGGGCCGGATCGAACCGGGCCGTACGCTGCCAGCGGGCGCCCAGGTCATCCGCGGACGGCGCAATCCCGCTCTCGATACCCGCCAGGAAGGCCGCCCCCAGGGCCGTCGTTTCAGCCATGGCCTGACGCTCCACCGGGCGCCCGGTAAGGTCCGCCAGCCGCTGGAGAAACCAGTCATTGGCGATCATGCCGCCATCGACCCGCAGGGTCGCCAGGTCCAGACGGGCGCCGATATCCCGGTCCATGGCGTCGAGAAGATCGCGGGTCTGGTAACAGACCGAGTCGATGGCCGCGCGGATCACCTCGGCCCGGCCGGTATCGCGGGTCATCCCGACCATGGCGCCGCGGGCATCGGGGTCCCAATAGGGTGCGCCGAGCCCGGTAAAGGCCGGCACGAGATAAACCCCATCCTCGTCACGCGCCGACGCGGCCAGAGCCGCCGTCTCGGCCACATCGCTGACCAGACCCAGAGCGTCGCGCAGCCACTGCATGGTCGCGCCGGCCATGAAAATACTGCCCTCCATGGCATAGCTGCGGGTCTCGCCGATGCGGTAGCCAATCGTGGTCAACAGCCGTTGGGTCGACAGAATTTTGTCCGGCCCGGTGTTGAGCAGAAGAAAACACCCGGTCCCATAGGTCGATTTCATCATGCCCGGGCCGAAGCACGCCTGCCCCACGGTGGCGGCCTGTTGATCGCCCGCCACGCCCAAAATGGGGACCGACGCACCGAGAATATCCGCCCTTGTCTCGGCGAAATGTCCGGTGCAGCCCTGCACCATCGGGAGGACCGGACCGGGGATGTCGAACAGCGCCAGCATCCTGTCGTCCCAGGTTTCGGTGCCGATATTGAACAACAGGGTGCGCGCCGCATTGGTTACGTCGGTACTGTGCACCGCACCGCCCGACAGGCAGAAGATCAGCCAGCTGTCGATTGTTCCGAACGCCAGGTCGCCGCGCTCGGCGCGCGGGCGCGCGTCCGGTACCGTGTCGAGCAGCCAAGCCAGCTTGGTGGCCGAAAAATACGGATCGAGCAGCAGGCCCGTGCGCTCCTGAACCATCGCTTCATGACCGGCCCGTTTGAGCGCCGCACAGCGATCGGCGGTCCGCCGGTCCTGCCAGACAATCGCGTTATGAACGGGCTGGCCGGTCGCGCGGTCCCACAGCACCACCGTCTCGCGCTGATTCGTGATCCCGATCCCGGCAAGGTCCGTGGCCTGAAGACCCGCATCCGCCAGCGCGCCGGTCATGACCGCCACGGCATCGGCAATGATGCTCATCGGATCGTGCTCCACCCAGCCGTCGCGGGGAAAGATCTGCGGCAACGCCCGCTGCGCCGTGCCCAGCACGGACCAGCCCTCGTCGAACACGATGGCCCGCGTGCTTGTGGTGCCCTGGTCGAGCGCGAGAATCGCACCGCCTGCCATGGCTCCGTCCTCCCGATTTTGCTGTTGTGACAGGAATGATCAGCCGTCACTATCGCCGCAAGGCCGCTGCCCAGGCAAGGCGCGGCCCATTGGACCCCATGGGATCCCTGAGCCCCGCCCCGTCACCAGCCAGGCTGCGTTATGACCCCGCTCTCGATCGATGCCGACCGGATCGCCTTTCGGGCCAGCCATTCGCCCGAGGCCCGCCGGCTGTTCCTGGAACTGTGCCACCGCTACGGCAACGCGCCGCTGGACCATGCCGATGTGATCGTCGCGATTGGCGGCGACGGCTTCATGCTGCAGACCCTCCACGACACCATGAGCAAACGCCTGCCGATCTACGGGCTCCACGCCGGAACGGTCGGCTTTCTCATGAACGAACTATCGATCGACGATCTGCCGGCGCGCCTCGCGGTCGCCGAACCGGCGGTGATCCACCCTCTGTCCATGACGGCGGAGGACCGGGACGGCGGGCGCCATCAGGCATTGGCGATC
>CAZHDI010000034.1:24660-28673 GCA_964531285.1 uncultured Alphaproteobacteria bacterium
CGGCCAGGAACACACGGCCTCGCGATCAACGAGGTCTCGCTGCTGCGCGAAACCCGTCAGACCGCCAAGATCCGCATTCTGGTCGACGGCCATGTGCGGCTCGATGAACTGACCTGCGACGGCATCCTCGTGGCCACGCCCGCCGGCAGCACCGCCTATAACCTCTCCGCTCACGGACCGATCATTCCGATCACGTCCCAGCTTCTGGCGCTGACGCCGATCTCGGCCTTCCGGCCCCGGCGCTGGCGCGGGGCGCTGCTGCCGCATACGGCCTGTGTGCGCTTTGAGGTGCTGGAACATGTCAAACGCCCCGTCAGCGCGGTCGCCGACAACACCGAGGTGCGCCATGTGCTCAGCGTGGATGTGCATGAGGATCAGTCGGTCAGCCTGACCATGCTGTTCGATCAGGGCCACAATCTGGAAGAGCGGATCTTGAAGGAACAGTTCTATCACTGACGGTCCCTCTTCCCCGGCCCTGCCGGCGCCGCCGCCGCTGCGCGGTACCGCCCTCAGCCTCGCCCTTGGCGCCGCCGGGGGCGCAGGTCTCGCGGCGACCGGCGCGCCGCTGGCCTGGCTCCTGGGCGCAATGGGTGCGAACATGATCGCGGCCCTGATGGGCGCGCCCCTCGCCTCGAACCCGGCCCTGCGCACCGGCGCCATCGCGGTGTTCGGCGTGTTGCTGGGGTCGATCTTCACGCCGGATCTGGTCAAAGGGGCGCTGTCCTGGCTGCCCGCCATGGGGCTCTTGTTGGTCTTTCTGCCGTTTTGCGCGGGCCTGTCCTATCTGGTGCTGCGCCGGGCAGGACGGCTTGCGCCGCACACGGCCTATTTCGCCAGCTTTCCCGGCGGGCTCGGAGAACTCGCCATCCTCGCCAGTGCGTATAACGCCGCCGTGCCCATGGTGGGTCTGGTCCATGCCACCCGGATCGTCCTGGTGGTCACGCTCGTGCCGCTGGCGTTCAATTACGGCCTGGGCATCGACGTGCCGACCAGCGTGCCGGCCGATCTGGGCTCAGGATCCATGGGATGGATCGATGCCGCGATCCTGCTCGCCTGCGCGGGCGCCGGGATCGTCATCGGCCAATGGCTCGGTATGCCCGCCCCGGCCTTTCTGGGGCCGATGCTCCTGAGCCTGAGCGCCCATGCATTGGGGCTGACAAAGGCGGCGCCGCCGACGCCGCTGATCATCCTGGCGCAGATCGTTCTCGGCGCGTTTATCGGGGCCGCCTTCACCGGTCAGCCCTGGCGGCGGCTGGCCCCGCTCATCGGCTTGAGCGCCGGGACCACGCTGGTCATGATTGCCGGCGCCGCCCTGCTTGCGCTGATCGCCGCGCCGGTCCTGCCCCAGGATGCGGTCCTGCTGTTTTTGGCCCTCGCGCCCGGCGGCTTCACCGAGATGATGATCATTGCCCTTGCCATGGGTGTCGACCCGGCCTTCGTAACGGCGATGCATCTGCTCCGGGTCAATCTGATCGTGATCCTGGCGCCGAGCCTTTTGGCCTTGATGCAACGCCGGGCGTGATCAGGGAAGATTTTCCAACGGCTCGACCACCGCGCCATACCCCGCATCGGACGGGATGCACAGCACCTTGGTGCCCTCCCGGTCCTCGATCCAGGGTTTGACCGTGACGATCCGTTCGGCCATGGCCCGCTCGAGGGCCTCCATCACCGATTGACTGCGGGCCAACTTCAAAAGGTTCATGCGCGTGGGGAAGATGATGGTCCAGGTGCCTTCGATCGCTTCGGCCAGCGCCCGGGCCGGATTGATCCAGATTGAATCCACCGACTCCGACCCGTCATGGCGCGCTTCATGGCTGGCCGGACTCATGGCCAGATAAAAATGCGTGTCATAGCGCCGGGGCATCATGTCCGGCGTGATCCAATGGGCGTAGGGCACCAGCACATCGAGAGCCAGCATCAGATCATGCTCGGCGAGAAAGCCAGCGAAGGACCGCTTGCCGGTCTGGATCTCATCCCGCGCCGCGGTGAAATCGGCAATGCCCGCCGGATCGACAAGCCCCGCCTCGCCGCGCCGGCGCGCAAGCAGCACACCGCATTCCTCGAAGGCTTCGCGGATCGCGCCGACCCGCAGCGCCAGCCCGTCGTCATCAAGGCCCCGCTCGCCCTGGCACCGCTCCCGGAACGCCGGATCCCAGTCCCCGCCATCGAGCTTGCCCCCGGGAAACACCAGCGCGCCGGATGCAAAATCGATTTGATGATGGCGCACCACCATGAAGACCTGGACCCCCTCGGGACTGTCCCGCAGCAAAAGGATGGTTGCGGACGGCACGGCATCGGGGAGCGCGGACGGGTCTGACATGGGACGCTGAACTCCGTTTTTGTATGTGTTCCAGCCATCGAGAGTCGGTCGAGGGGGCACAAGCTTAGGCCGGGACGGCGGCGGGCGCCATGGCCGCCGTCACCTGGACGTGCGATTACCCACGCAATTGCCGCCTTGGGCCGACTCAGGCATTTCGGCGACCATGGTGATCCTCGCCCATGACCAACCGGCAAACCGGCCCGATCCGCAGGCGCTCCTGCGGACGGTCTTCGGCCATGATGCGTTCCGCGGCCCCCAGCGCGGCATTGTCGATCATGTGACGGGCGGCGGCGATGCAATCGTTCTCATGCCGACGGGGGCCGGCAAATCGCTGTGCTATCAGGTTCCCGCCCTGCTCCGGCCGGGCACCGCTCTGATCGTCTCGCCCCTTGTCGCGTTGATGACCGCGCAGGCGGCGGAGCTAAAACTCAAGGGTGTGGCCGCCGCCGCTCTTCACGGCGATCTGCCGTCCGGTGAGGCGGAGATCATCGTTAACGACCTGCGCGGCGGCGCCCTCGATCTTCTATACGTCGCGCCCGAGCGCGCCGCGTCCCCGGCGTTTCTCAGCATGCTGAAGGGCGTGCCCCTGGCGCTCATCGCGCTCGACGAGGCCCATTGCGTCTCTCAATGGGGGCATGATTTCCGGCCCGCCTACCAAAATCTCGGCACGCTGTTCGGTGGCTGGCCCGAAGTGCCGCGCCTTGCGCTGACCGGCACCGCCGATCACCGGACCCTCAACGATATCCGCCGCCATTTGTGGCTTGAGCGCGCCCGTCTGTTCCGGACCGGATTCGCCCGCCCCAATATCGCGCTCACCCTTCTCAAGGACTGCAACGACCGCGCGGACCGGCTGGCGGGGCTGGTCGAAGCTCAAGGGTCCCGCGCGTCGCTGATCTATTGCCGGACCCGCAAGGGGACCGAACGCGCGGCGGCCATGCTGAGCAAACGCGGTGTTCCGGCCACGGCCTATCATGCGGGTCTCGACGCAGCCGACCGCCGGGCCGCCGAGCGGCGGTTCATGGACCGGCCGGGCGCGGTGATGGCCGCAACGGTGGCGTTCGGTATGGGGATGAACCGGCCCGATATTGGCCTCGTGGCCCATCTGGACATTCCCGACAGCCTGGAGGCCTACTGGCAGGAGGTCGGACGCGCGGGCCGGGACGGCGCGCCGGCACAAGCCGTGCTGGCTTACGGCGCCCATGAGATGCTGGCCTTGCGCCGCCGGGCCTTGACCACGGGCACCGCGCTTCTCGATGCCCATCCCGGCGCGGCCTCCCGCCTTGAAGCCATGGCCGCCTTTTGCGAAACCAGCGGCTGCCGCGCCCAGGCCATTCTGCGCTATTTCGGCGATACGCCAGGGTCTCCTTGCGGCCGGTGCGATCAATGCCTCGCGCCCGCCGAGTCCGTCGATGGACGCGAGCCGGTCGCCCTGATGCTGCGTACCCTGACCGATGCGCCGCGAGCGATGGGTGCGGCCCGCCTGATCGCGGCATTGTCCGGCCACGGACCGGCCCCCCTTTGGCGCTCGCTCTTGCGTCAGGCCATCGCGCGCGGCTTTATCGGCCCGTCGGGCCCGCAAACCTCGGCACTGTGCGTCACCCGTGCCGGCTTCGACCAAATGGCCCGTCAGGGCGCCGTGCCGATCCAGCGCGACTGGACCGGTCCTGACGATCCCACCAGTACCTGCCCCACC
>CAZHDI010000034.1:28773-31781 GCA_964531285.1 uncultured Alphaproteobacteria bacterium
GCCGATCCAGCGCGACTGGACCGGTCCTGACGATCCCACCAGTACCTGCCCCACCGGTGGCCCCCCCGCCGCGGCCCGGCCCGACACCGTGGCCCTGGCCGCCTTGCGCGCCGCACGGGAATCCCTCGCGCTCGAATATGGCGTCCCGGCGGCGCTGATCTGCCATGACCGGGCGCTCGAAGCCATGGCCCGGGCCCGTCCCGGCAGCCTCGACGCGCTTGATGTGGCGGCCGGCCTCGGGCGCAGCCGGACCGCGCGTTATGGCGCCGCCTTTCTCGACGCCCTCAGGTCCTGACGATGGGACCGCGCGATGCCCATGATCCGCGGGCCCCAGTATGATAGGTTCGGCCCGCGAACACCCTTGCCCTGACCGATGGATCTCGTCCCATGCCCACGCCCCAGCTTCTGATGTGCCCGCCCGATCACTTCGCGGTCGTCTATGCCATCAATCCCTGGATGGACCCGGACGGCTGGGCCGCCCATGACAGCGAATACCACCACAATGCCGAAGGCCAGTGGCAGGCCCTGCACGACACCTTCGAACAGCTCGGCGCCGAGATCCGGATCGTTCCGCCCGGAGAAGGCTGGCCCGACATGGTGTTCACCGCGAATGCCGGGATCTGGCTCGACGGGCGGGTGCTGCTGGCCCGCTTCCGCTATCCCGAGCGCACCGGCGAAGAACCGCTGTTCGATGCCTATTTCCGCACCCTGATGGACGAAGGGCTCGTGCGCGAGGTTGGGTTCTTTCCCGAAGGCGTCATCCAGGAAGGCGAAGGCGACTGCCTGTGGGACGCCACGCGCGGGCTCTTCTGGTCCGGATACGGTCAGCGCTCGGAGGAAGCCGCGAGCACGGTCATCGCCGAATTTTTCGGCTGCGAAGTCGTGCCCCTGCATCTGGTGAACCCGCGCTATTATCATCTCGATGTGAGCATGTGCCCGCTGCCGTCGGGCCATATCATGGCGTGCTTGGAAGCCTTTAGCCCGGAGTCCGTCACCCGCCTGACGGAGCGCGCCGGCGCCGACTGGATCATTCCGGTGTCCACGGAGGATGCCGACCGCATGGCGCTCAACGCCGTGGTGCTGGGCCAGACCATCGTGCTCAACGACTGTTCGGCGGATCTGGAGGCCCGGCTCACCGCCGTGGGCTACAGTGTCCGGCGGGTGCCCCTGCCGGCGTTCCTGAAATCCGGCGGCTCGGCCTGTTGCCTGTCCATGCGCCTCGATAACAACGCCCCCGCCAGCTAACGGGACACCCGGCTAACCGAACGCCCGGCTTGGCGATCCGCTCGGAATGGCCGATCATGGCGCATTGAGAGCAGCAAACCATGAGGGATCGTCCATGCTGGAAGGGCTGAAAGTCGTTGAAATGGCCACCTATATCGCCGCCCCCTCAGCGGGCGGCATGATGGCCGACTGGGGCGCGAGCGTGATCAAGATCGAGTCCGTCGCGGGCGATCCGATCCGCGATTTCTTCAACTCGCTCGGCCGGGCCCAGGACGACAACCCCGTTTTCACGCTGGACAATCGCGGCAAGAAGGACATCGCCCTCGACATCGCGACGCCGGAGGGCGCGGACATCGTCCGCAAGCTGCTGGAAGACGCCGATGTGTTCCTGACCAATCTGCGCCCAGGGAGTTTAACGCGCGCCGGGCTCGATTGGGACGCGCTCCATGCGCTCAACCCGCGCCTCGTCTATGCCAGCGTCACCGGCTATGGGCTCGAAGGCGCGGAAGCCGACCGGCCGGGCTTTGATATGGCCGCGTTCTGGTGCCGCTCGGGCATGGCGCGGCTGTTCGCGCCCAAGGGCGAGGATCCGGTGCCGATCCGCACCGCCGTCGGCGATCATGTCACGGGGCAGGCCACCGTGGCCGGCATTCTGGCCGCGCTTTACGAACGTCAGTCCACGGGCAAAGGCCGTCTGGTGGAAACCAGCCTTCTGCGCAGCGGCATCTACGCGCTGGGCTCGGACATGGCGATCCAGTTGCGCCTGGGCCGGGTCGCCTCGACGCGCGCCCGCGCCGATGCCGTCCAGCCCCTGAACAATTTCTTTTTGACCAAGGACGGCACCTGGATCTGTTTCATCCCGCGCCAGGGCAATAAGGAATGGGCGAATTTCGCCAAGGCCATGGGCAAGCCCGATTGGATCGAGGATGCGCGCTTTGCCAATACCAAAGCCCGGCGCGACAACGGCCCCGAACTCGTCGGGCTCGTGGATGAGGTGATCGGCTCACGGACCTTGGCGGACTGGGGCCCGGTGCTCGACGAGTACGGTCTTGTCTGGGCGCCGGTCCAGACGGCCGCCCAGGTCGCCGCCGATCCTCAGGCCCATGCCGCCGGCGCCTTCGCCGAAATCGCCGATGCGGACGGCGGTGAGCCCTATCCGACCCCGGCCGCGCCGGTGCGCTTCCACGGCGCCGATGACGGCCCCAAGGGCCCAGCCCCGGCCCATGGCGAGCACACCCGCGATGTTCTCGCCGCGCTGGGCTATGACGCCGGCACGATCGACGATCTCGCCGCCAAGGGGATCGTGAAACTGGGCTGAGCCCCGATCGAACCTTCCCTCACTATCGTCATGCCGGACACGCGCAGCGCCGATCCGGCATCCGGGGGCGCCAAGTTCGGTTTGCCAAGAGCAAAGGGGCGTTCGCGCCGCGCGCGAACCGATGGCACGCTGGCGCTGGACCGCCCCCCAAATTTCGCGCGCCGCGCTGACGCGCGGCGCATGAAAAGGGTAAAAGGGTAAGCAGCCCTGAGCCCGCTTCATGCGAGCATTGGTCCCAAGGACCAAGCGGAGCGGAAGCCATCAATGGCTTGGGCAAAGGGTAATTAAAGCGTTCTCGCAAAACGAAAGCCGATGTTGTCGTTCCTGAGGTCGGCTTGGAACCAGAGGCGGAAGGCAGAGCGCAGGAACCGTGAAGTGAGGAACCAGGACCCGCCGCGCAAAACGCGGGAAAATGATTCGCTCCGTGTCAAGCCCTCGGACCCGGGGCCATCGCCGGAGTCGTCGT
>CAZHDI010000035.1:0-30623 GCA_964531285.1 uncultured Alphaproteobacteria bacterium
CATGTTCTGCCCGGCGCGATCGACACCCAGGCCCATTTCCGCGAACCCGGCATGGAACACAAGGAAGATCTGGAAACCGGGGCGCGCTCGGCCGTGATGGGCGGGGTGACGGCGGTCTTCGAGATGCCCAACACCAAGCCGCCGACGACCGATGCGGATGCACTCCATGACAAGGTGCAGCGGGCGCGCGACCGGATGTGGTGCGATTTCGCGTTCTTTGTCGGGGGCACGGCGGAGAACGCCCAGTATCTGCCCGATCTGGAGCGATTGCCGGGCTGTTGCGGTGTGAAGGTCTTCATGGGGTCGTCCACCGGCACCCTCCTGCTGCCCGACGATGAGGGTGTGCGGTCGGTCCTGACCCGGATCAAACGGCGCGCTGCGTTCCATTGCGAAGACGAGTTCCGCCTGCGCGACCGGCGCGAGGTCGCCGAGTTGGGCAATGTCCTGACCCATCCGGAATGGCGCGACGCCGAAGCCGCGCTGATGTGCACGCGGCGCCTGGTGGAATTGGCCCGCGAGACCGGCGCGCGGGTCCATGTGCTGCATATTTCGACCGCGGATGAAATGGACCTGCTGGCCGGCTACCGCGATGTCGCCACGGTCGAGACGACCCCTCAGCACTTGACCCTGGCGGGCCCGGAGATCTACGAGCGGATTGGCACCCGTGCGCAGATGAACCCGCCGGTGCGCAGCGCCGCCCACCGTGCCGGCATTTGGAAAGGCCTTCTCAGCGGCGTGGTTGACGTTCTGGGCTCGGACCATGCGCCGCATACGCTCGAAGAAAAAGCCGATCCCTATCCCAAGTCTCCGTCCGGCATGCCCGGCGTTCAGACCCTCGTCCCCATCATGCTCGATCATGTGAATGCCGGGCATCTGACCCTGGAACGCTTTGTCGATCTGATGTGCCACGGTCCCCAGCGGATCTTCGGCATTGCCGGCAAGGGCCGGATGATGGTCGGCTATGATGCCGATTTCACGGTCGTCGATATGCGCGAGACCCGGACCGTCGAGGACGGCTGGATCGCCAGCAAATGCGGCTGGACGCCCTATGACGGCATGAGTGTCACCGGCTGGCCCAAGGGCACGATCATCCGCGGGCGCACGGTCATGTGGGAGGGCGAGATCCAGGGCACGGCCCATGGCCAGCCCGTCGCGTTCACCGAGACCCTGTAGTGTCGGTCGTCTGCCCGACCGGGAAGGTCTCGAGGGTCAGGTGGGGACTGACCGGCGCGCGCGGCGCGGCGTCAACACCGAGACCCATCTCGGCGAGGCAGCCCCGGAACACCGGTGAGTGACCGTCCGTGTTAAGACCGATCACCCGCGCCAGGCCATCCGCGGAAGCGGTCTTCACAAAGGCGCAGTTATAGGTGTCGTGCAGCGGATTGTGATCCGGGTGCATGTACCAGGAACTGCCCAGCGCGGTGCCGCCGGCTAACACCAGCAGCCCCGGCTGGTTCGGCCCCGCCACCAGCTTGTCGCGCAAAGGATCGAAGCGCCGGTCACGGAGCGCCGACCGGGTGGTCTCATGGAGCCGGGCCACGGCCGGGCTCACCCGCAGGCCGGTGAGCGGTCCGGCGTTTTCAAGCGATACGGTTTGGGCAAAGGCACTGCCGTTCGAGCGCACCGGATGGATGAGGGTGGCCGAGACGACGGTCACCAGGACGAAGACACCGAGCGGGACAGCCGCAAGGGTCAGGCGCGCCGGGTCGAACGCCTTCAGATGCCGGCTCAGATAAACCATCATCACACCGATCACCGCGAAGAAGGGCGCGCCATTGAGGACCGACCGGCGGATGATGCCGGTATTGGTGCCGGCAAACGGCGTGTAGGCCGCACCCAGCAGGATCAGCGTCACCATGAGCGGGACGGTCCAGGCGCCGGGCTGCGGGCGGCTGCCCCGCTGACGCCAGGTGATCCAGGCGGCCAGCGCCATGAAGGCGAAGGTGAAAGCCGAGATGAACCGGCCATGGGCGCCATAGCCCATGCCGATATCGTTCTGCTGGAACGGATCGGCGCTGGCGGGCGGCGGGCGGCCATAAAGCCAGGCCCACAAGGCCGTCAGGCCGGCGACGGCCAGCGCAAGGCCTGTGCTGAGCAACAGCGCGCGCTGACGCGGACCCGCCCCGCCCATCCCGGCGATGACCGCCTGCGCCCCGGCATAGCCACCGAGCAGCACCGCGGTGATCGCCAGCGTCGCGGCCAGCAACTTGGCGTCATAGACCAGGATCGCGGACAGGGTGTGCGTGCCGCTCGCTGCGACGCCCATGAGCGCCAGCATGGTGGGGTAATCCACGATCCAGGCCTGGGCACCCGCCATGGCCAGACCCGCGGCCGCGAGGAGAAGCGCGCTGGCGCGTATCCGCTCCCACGGGCCGCCGCCCGGGCGCAGCATCCAGACATAGGCCAGCAGCATGACAAGGGCGAGCATGGCGGCGGAGAACCGCCCCAGCCCCATGGCCGTGATGCTCAGCCCCAGAAGACAGAGAACCCAGGCGCGGCTGCGCGCCGGACTGCGCGCATAATCGATCAGCAGCAGGATCGCCATCCCGTTGGCCGCTACAAACGCGGTGACGGCGTAATTCATCGTCGGGCGGAGCAGCGAGAAGAACAGCAGGCCCCCGGTGACCGTCAGCACGGTGATCACCGCCTCGTCCATGCGGGTGAGGGCAAGGCCCTTGCGCTTCAGGCACACGCAGACCGCCCAGGCCAGGCCGGCGGCGGCGATGAGACTGAGAAATGCCGGGAGCAGCCGGTAAAACACGATGGAGTGGCCGAAGGGCGCCCCCAAAAGGCTCCAGATCCGGTAATCGGCGAAGAAAAAGTCTTCACCCGGATTGGCGAGCAGATAGATGTAAAGCGCCTCGTCGGTGAAATCGAAGGACCGGTCCGCGCTCCACAAAGCGGCGGCCAGGGCACCCAGGCCGCACAGCGCGGTCACCGCGAGCGCGGCGAAAGACAGGGATCGCGGGCCGGTCATGGGGAAGTCCTTGTCGGTGAGATCATGAGACAGCGGCACCGTAGCCGCGATTCTGCCGGTCTTCAGCGATCCGCTCGCGAGGGCTGCACCGCTGCGTCCCGGGCGGCCGGCCGGGCGGCGAAAGCCCACAGGGCCGAGAGGGTAAACGTCGTCGGCCACACCACAAGAACGCCGATGATCAGCGCAACGGCGCGCGGCAGGCCCAGCCCGTGGAGCGCGGCGGCCAGCGCCAGAGTGCTGACCGCGAAACCCGTGCCGGCGACGATGAAGAAGCGCCAGAGCGCCCGCTGCGCAGGCTGGCGGCGTCCGAAGGTCCAGTAATGGTGGCCCGTGAACGAGACCAGGAAGGCCACAAGAAAGGCGCCGGTGTTTGCGGCGAGCGGCGCGGCCCCCAGCCCCAGGGCGAACGCATAAACGCAAACCGTATGCACCAGCGTCGCCAGGGCACCCACAAGGCCGAAGCGCATCGCCGTTCCGGCCAGGCGGCGGATCGAGCGTGCGGCATGTGTCACCCGGTTATGCATGGCGGCGCGTATCATCGTTTGGGTCCCAATCGGTGACGGTCCCGCCGGTGCTCAGCCCTTGATCGGGGGTGATTTCCTCACGGACGATATAGATGGGCCGCCGTTTGATCTCGATGAACATGCGCCCGAGATACTCTCCGAGCACGCCATTGGAGATCAGATTGAGCGCGGTCGAAACCAGCAGAACCACCATCAACGACGCATAGCCCGGCACGTCCACGCCGAACATCAGCGTGCGGATCAGAAGAAACAGGGCATAAAGACACGCCGCCAGCGCGCTGATCCCGCCGATATAGGTCCACACCTTGAGCGGTTGCGCCGAAAACGAGGTGACCCCGTCCAGGGCGAAATTCCACAGCCGCCAGAAATTGAACTTCGACGTGCCCGCGCTGCGCTCCGGGCGCTGATACGCAACGCACGCCGTGGGAAATCCGACCCAGGAGAAC
Source organism: uncultured Alphaproteobacteria bacterium (assembly GCA_964531285.1). Classification (GTDB taxonomy): domain Bacteria; phylum Pseudomonadota; class Alphaproteobacteria; order JAJFIK01; family JAJFIK01; genus CAZHDI01. Next base: position 3,948 of record CAZHDI010000035.1, read on the forward strand.
AGCCCCTTCATGAACCGGTTGCGCTCGCCGAGTTGACCGAGAGCGTCCACCACACTGCGGTCCATCAACCGGTAGTCCCCGGTGTTGCGCGGGATGTCGGAGGTGGCGATACGGTTGACGAGCTTATAAAACAGCGCCGCCGTCCAGCGCTTCAGCCAGCCGTCCCGGGTGCGCGATGCCCGCACCGCCAGCACCACGTCATAGCCCTCGCGCCAGCGGTCGAGAAAGACCGGGATCAAATCCGGCGGGTCCTGAAGATCCACATCGATCGGGATCACCACATCGCCCCGGGCGGCGTCGATCCCGGCGGTCATCGCGGCCTCTTTGCCGAAATTGCGCGACAGATCGAGGATCCGCAGGCTCGCGTGCCGGGCCTGAAGATCGACCAGAACCGCGAGGGTGTCGTCCCGGCTGCCGTCATTGACGAACACATATTCCAGCGACAGCCCACGGGCCCGGGCCAGCGCGTCCAGCACCTGGACGAACCGCGGAACGGCCTCTTCTTCGTTGTAGACCGGAATGATCAGGGAAATCAGCGGGGTCACGCCCTGCCGGCGGGCGCGGGCGCGCGTCATTCTGATCCGGTCCGACCGGCTTGTCATGGTGTCGGATCCTTCGTGACTGATCCTTTGGTGCCGCCGGGCCCGGGCGGAGTCAAGCCCGCCCGGCTAGACCCAAGGGCCTAGGCCGCACGGCGGGGGATAAAGTCCTGAAAAAACGCGTGAAATTCCGCATGGTCTTGATCCTGATCAATGTCCGGGCCGACAGGCTGTCAATTATGGCGCCAGGTTCATCGGGGCGCGTCAGCCGGGTTCGGCGCGGCGGTCCCGCAAGAAGAGGGTGGTGCTATGAAAACCATGACATCGATCGTGGCCGGCGCGGTGCTGGCGGCGGGTCTTGCCGGCGCGGCGGCGAGCGCGCATGCGGCGGCGGGCGATATCCAACTGCGTTTGCGCGGCATCGCGGTTGCGCCGAGCGAGTCCTCGACGATCCGGGGCATCGGCGGCGAAGCGGAGGTGAGCACCAGCTTCGCGCCCGAACTCGATGTGAGTTATTTCTTCACGGACAAACTGGCGCTGGAACTGATTCTGGCCACCACCCGCCATGAGGTGGAAGCCGAAGGCACCGCCATCGGGGATGTGGATCTGGGTTCGACCTGGGTGCTGCCGCCGACGCTGACCCTGCAATATCACTTCTGGCCCGAGGCGGAGATTCGCCCCTATGTCGGCGCGGGCATCAACTACACGGTGTTCTGGAAGGAAAACGCGCCGGGCTTCGACATCGACTATGACGACAGCTTTGCGGTGGCGCTTCAGGCCGGCGTCGATATTCCGGTCAATGAGGATTACTTCTTCAATCTGGATGTGAAGAAGATCTTCCTCAGCACCAGCGTCGATGTCGGCAACGGCGCGGTCACGGCGGATGTGGACCTCAATCCCTGGGTGATCGGCGTCGGCGTCGGCACACGCTTCTAACGGATCAGACGGGGCCGGCCAGGCACTCGGAAATGCGCCTTCCGGCGCATTTCCAAAAGGACCCTTAGCGGTCCGGTGTCAGTGCAGGGTGACTTCGGCATCGAGATGCCGCGCCTCGAAGGCCGAGACGATGCCCCGCGAGGCGACGCGCACCGAATGGAGCCGGCCATCCAGATTGTCGTGCCAGAACCGCAGAAAGCCTTTGAGAACCGGGAATTTCGGCGCCAGATCCAACTCCTGCCAGACATAGGTCTGAAGGATCTCGGGATGATCGGGCAGGTGATACAGGATTTCGGCCGTGGTCAGCCGGTATCCGTCCAATTGCTCCTTCAACAGTGCCATGGGGCCTCCTTTTCGAAGACGCGTCTTCCTCCCAGAAAAAAGTCTAGGTGGCGTGTTTGATATCTGTCGAGTAAAAAGGCGCAATTTTCGTGCTCATTGCGGCCAATTTTCGCAATCTTGTTAGCACTGTGTGCCGTCGAGTGCTGACAAAACAGGCAACTGGCGCAGCCGCACGGCAATGCTGGCCATTGGCTGAAAGGCCGGATACGCTGCGCGGCGCTTTATCGGCAGGACCGGTGCCGATGGGACGCCAGACGGGGCGGATGAGAACGGGAATGGCCGGATGGATTGGCTGGTACTGATCGCGAGTGGCGTATTTATCGGCGTGATCGTCGCTGCCCCCGTTGGCCCGGTTAATCTCATTTGCATTCGGCGCACCTTGGCCTTCGGCCGCCTCAACGGGTTCCTCTCGGGAACCGGTGCGGCGCTGGGCGACGGTGTCTTCGCCATTATTGTCGCGTTCGGCCTGACCGCCGTCTCCCAATTCATTCAGGGCCACTCGGCCATGTTTCAGATCGTCGGCGGCCTTGTCCTGCTGGCGATCGGCGCTCAGACCTTCTTCGCCAATCCGCGCCCCTTCATGAACGCGCCCGATGTCCACCTCCCGGCCGGCGGGTCCGGCGGCGGGATCGCGGCGGCGTTCGCGTCCACCTTTGTGCTCACCATTTCCAATCCGGCGACCATGCTGGGCTTCGTGGCCATCTTTTCGGGGCTGGGCAGCAGCCTGACCGAGAACGCCTCCTATACCTCCGCGACGATCCTGGTCGCGTCGGTCGTTGCCGGCTCGGCGCTGTGGTGGCTGGCGCTCACCAGTCTGATGAGCCTGTTCAAAGGCCGTCTCAGCTTTGCGCGGTTGCGGTTTATCAACCGGTTTTCCGGCGTTCTGATCGGGGGCTTCGGCGCGGCTGTGCTGGCCAAGGTTATCGCCACGGCGCTTGTGTGACATCATCCACCGCCGAAGCGGCGCCCTGACGTGCCCGCGCGGTCCAAAGGGAGGCAACTATGAACGGTGCGGAAGCTCTGATCCGGACCCTCGTCGCCAGCGGCGTCGAGGTGTGCTTCAACAACCCCGGTACCTCCGAAATGCATCTGGTGGCCGCCATCGACCGGGTGGCAGGCATGCGCCCGGTCCTCGGTCTCTTCGAGGGCGTGGTGACCGGCGCGGCGGACGGCTATGCCCGTATGGCCGGCAAGCCCGCCTGCACGCTCTTGCATCTGGGTCCCGGCCTGGGCAACGGCATCGCCAATCTGCACAATGCCCGGCGCGCCCGCTCGCCCATCGTCAATGTGGTCGGCGATCATGCGACCTATCACCTGAAATATGACGCGCCGCTGACCAGCGATCTCGCGGGCGTCGCCGCGCCCATGTCGGCCTGGTACAAGGCCGCCGAGTCGGCCCAGATTCTGCCCAGCCTCGGTGCCGAAGCCGTGGCCGCGTCGATGACCTATCCGGGCCAGATCGCCACCCTGGCGGTCCCGGCGGACACCGCCTGGAACGAGGGCGCCGAGCCCGCCGCGCCGCGCCCCGCACCCGAAACGCCGAAAGCGGATGCCGCCGCCATCGATGCCGTCGCCCAGGCGCTAAAGGCCGCCAAGAATCCGGTTCTCCTGTTGGGCGGGCGGGGCGTGCGCGCCAACGCTCTGGAGATCGCCGGCCGGGTCGCGGCGGCCACTGGCGCGCGGCTCTATGCGGACACGTTCAACCAGCGTATCGAGCGCGGCGCGGGCCGGATGCTGGCCACGCCCCTTCCTTATTTCGGCGAGATGGCCATGGACGCGCTCCAGGGCGTCGATCTGATGGTCCTGGTGGGAACGAAAATCCCGGTGGCCTTTTTCGCCTATCCCGGCAAGCCGAGCGAACTGGTGCCGGACGGTTGTCAGACCCTTTCGCTGTGCGAAGCCACCACGGATGTGGACGATGCGCTCACCGGTTTGGCCGATGCCTTGGGCGCGCGGGCCAAGCCGGCGGCGCCTCAGGTGCTGATGCGCCCGGATCTCCCGGACCCCGGGCCGCTGACGCCGGATGGCGTGGGCCGGGCCATCGGCGCCTTGATGCCGGAAAATGCGATCGTCTCGGACGAAGGTGCCACCAGCGGTGTCTATTCGTCGATTCACACCATCGGCGCACCGCCCCATGACTGGCTCCAGCTCACCGGCGGGGCGATCGGGCAGGGGCTGCCTCTGGCAGTCGGCGCCGCCGCGGCCTGCCCGGACCGCAAGGTGATCTGTATCCATGGCGATGGCGGTGCGATGTACACGGTCCAGGCGCTGTGGACCATGGCGCGCGAGAACCTCGATATCGTCACGGTGATTTTCAACAACCGGTCCTATGCGATCCTCAATATCGAACTGGCCCGCGTCGGCGCCGAAAATCCGGGGCCCAAGGCGCTCTCCATGCTCGATATCGGCAATCCGGACCTCAACTGGGTCAAGATCGCCGAGGGCATGGGCGTGCGCGCGGTCCGCGCTTCGACGGCCGAGGACTTCACCGAAGCCTTCCGTCAGGGCGTGAGCGAAAAAGGCCCCATGCTGATCGAAGCGATGGTGTGAGGCGCGCGGACGATGCGTCGGGCGGGCAGAGCGCCGCGCGACCCGCCGGTCGCACCTACCGTCTAAACATCGGGAAGAGGGCAAACAGGATCTGGCCCGCCAGTCCGATCAGATGGGGTGCGGTCTGATACTGTGCAAGGAAGGCGCCCAGCGACCCGCCGGTCATCAGCATAAAGAGCGTACCTTCAGCGGCCATCAGCAGGACGAACGCCGTCAGGCCCATGACGGCCCGCGGGGCGATGCCTCCCGGCACGCGACAGTGCGCGATAACCCGCCCGCACACGATCCACGACAGGCCCAGGATCACCGGCAGCTCGATCAGCGTCGCGGTCAACTCGCCCACCGCCGGGGCGAGCAGCAGCGTCCGGACAGCGCCCAAGGTGAAGCCGATCGCGAACACGGCGGCGAAATAGACGCTCCCGGCAAGGACGGATCGGGTCATCGTCGCTTGAGCCTTGAATAAGCGGTTGAGCGGTCCGCGACGACCCTCACCGCCCCTTGGTCAATTCGTCCTTAAGCTGACGTTTGAAGATCTTGCCGGAGCCGGTGCGCGGGAGTTGCTCCTGCTGGATCCAGATATGCTCGGGCACTTTGAACGCGGCGATGTGCTCGCGCACGAAAGCCTTCACATTGTCCGGGTCGATCACACGGCCCGGCTTGGGCACGAGCACCGCGCCGACCGTTTCGCCGAGGCGTTCATCGGGCACCCCGAACACGGCCGCCTCCAGAACATCCGGATGCGCGAACAAAATGCCCTCGACCTCCAGGCAGGAGATATTCTCCCCGCCCCGGATCACGATGTCCTTCGCGCGGTCGACGATATAAAGATACCCGTCCTCGTCGAACTTGCCGATATCGCCGGTATAGAACCATCCGTCCCGGAACGCTTCGGCGGTCGCGTCCGGCTTGTTCCAGTAGCCGCGCGCATTGCCGACCGATTTGATCAGGATCTCGCCTTCACCGCCGGTGGGCAGGGTGTGGCCTTCGGCATCGACGATCTTCATCTCAACGAGGGGCGGCGTGGGCCGTCCGGTGCTGCCCGGCCGGGCGACATAGTCATCGCCCGCATTGATCGCGCCGGCGGCGTTGGTTTCGGTCAATCCGTATCCGGAGGTCGGGTTCGACTCGGTGCCGAACTTGCTCTTGAGCTGGCGAACATGATCGGCCGGACGGGCCGCGCCGCCTGAGCCGATATCGGTGAAGCTCGACAGATCGAAATCGTCCAGGTTCGGCTGATTGAGCATCTCCCAGGACATGGTGGGCACGCCGGTAAAGCCGGTGACCCGTTCGCGCTCGATCAATTGGAGCGCGGTTTGCGGATCCCAGCGGTACATCAGCACGATCTTTCGTCCGACAAGGAACGACAGCAGGAATTGCGAATGGCTGCCCGTCACATGGAACAGCGGCACGGCCATCAGCACGGCAGGCGGAAAGGCCGGCGTTTCATCCGCCTTGCCCAACTGGATGAGGCGCGCGCGGCCCACCATCGCCCACATCAGCATGACCTGGAGGATCGCCCGGTGGGTCGAGACCACGCCCTTGGGGTGGCCGGTAGAGCCGGAGGTATAGAAGATGGTCGCGTCATCGTCCGGACCCGGTGCCATATCGGGCAGGGCATCGGCGGGCATGCCGGACACCAGATCGTCCCAGGCCATGGCGCCGGGGATCAGCGGCCCCCGGGGACGCGCGACGGCCATCTTGATGCCCAGCCGCGCGGCGGGCTTGGCGATGCGGGTCATCCGCTCGTCATCCACAAGCGCGATGGTGGCGCCGCAGTCTTCCATGCCGTAGTCGAATTCTTCTTCCGTCCACCAGCCGTTGAGGGGCACGGCCACGCAGCCGATGGCGGTCACGGCCATGAAGGCCGCGGCCCATTCGGGATAATTCCGCATGGCGATGACGATCCGGTCGCCCTTCTTGGCACCCAGTTTCGTGATCAGGCCGTGGGCCGTCCGGGTCATGTGCACCAGACCGTCGACAAAGCTCCAAGTCTCATTGTCATAGACGATGAACGGCGCGTCGCCATGGAGGAGGGCAATGCCGTAATATTCGCGCAAGGTGGGCGGACCGTTCTGGATGTGCTTGTACGGCACGCCGTCGATTTCGATTTCGCCCAGCGGGAACTCACTGTCCGGCCCGGTGATCTCGGCAACAATCTGGTCCAGCTCCATCGCGCGGTCCTCCTCGGTTCTTTCTTTGACAACCGATCATGCCATTGCCGACGCGGCCAGCATACTCCAATCGCCGCACCGGTCTTGCTCGCGCCGGGGCGCCCCATCCCTTAAGATGCCTTCATGGGAGATCAGGGGCGGGCGGCCGCCGGGGAGCAGACTGTGCGCGGCCACGCGAATGCATCCGATTACAACTGGCATCTGGAGATCGACGGCTTGGCCTGCGCGCGCGGCACCGCCTGCCTGTTCGAGGGCTTGAGCGTGGCGCTTGCCCCGGGTGAGGCGCTGGCGGTGCGCGGGCCCAATGGCGCGGGCAAGACGACGCTTCTGCGCACGCTGGGCGGGTTCGCTCCGGCGCTGGAGGGGCGCATCCTGTGCGGGCCCGCGGGCGCGCTGTCGGAAGACACCGGTGCGCGGCGCGAGGCGGTGGCCTATCTCGGCCATGGCGACGGGCTCAAGGGCGCGATGAGTGCCGCCGAAACGGTGGCCTTCTGGGCGCGACTGTTCGGCGGGCGTACCGAGGGCGTGCTCGATACCGTGCGCCTTGCGGACCGGGCGGATCTGCCGGTGCGCGCGCTCTCGGCGGGGCAGCGCCGGCGCCTCGCTCTGGCCCGGCTGCTGGTGTGCCGGCGTCCGGTCTGGCTCTTGGATGAGCCGGCGGTCTCGCTCGACGACCGGTCCATCGGTCTCCTGGAACGCCTGATCGCCGATCACCGGGCACGGGGCGGCATTGCCGTGGTCGCGCTTCATGGCGGGCTGGCCCTGCCCGATGCGCTGATTGCCCGGATCGGCGGGGAGGCGGCGGCATGATGGGCGCGGCCTTCTGGGCGCTGGTGCGCCGGGATCTCATGGTGGCCACGCGGATCGGCGGCGGCGCGTTTCTGGCGCTGGCCTTTTTTGCGCTGATCGCCCTTGTCGTGCCCATCGGCATCGGCCCCGATCGCGATCTGTTGTCCCGCATCGCTCCGGCCATGGCCTGGATCGGGGCGGCGCTCGCCGTCCAGGTCACGCTCGACCGGATCTTCCAGGCCGACTACGAGGAAGGCGGGCTCGATCTGTTGCTCACCGCGCCCTTGCCGCTGGAACTGACGGTGCTCGCCAAAGCGCTGGCCCACTGGCTGACCACAGGCCTGCCGCTGATCCTGGCGGCGCCGGTGTTCGGCATGTTGTTCGCCCTCGACAGCGCGCTCGCCGCGCCGCTGGTGGTCTCGCTCCTGATCGGCACGCCGGCGCTCACGCTGGTCGGTGCGGTCGGCGCGGCCCTGGTCGTCAGCCTCAAACGGGGCGGTGTGCTTATTTCCCTGATCGTCCTGCCGCTTTATGTTCCGGTGGTGATCTTCGGCATGGCGGCCGTGGGGGAGCAGGCCGAAAGCGGGCTCTTTGCCGGCCCGAGCCTCTTGATCCTGACGGCCCTGAGCCTGATGTCCGCCGTGATCGCGGCGGTGGCGGGCGCGGCGGCCTTGCGGCTCAACAGCGAATAGGGGCGGGCAGGTGAGCGTGAGACGGAAAGGATGTGAGACGGCATGACTGGACGTGTAGCCACGGCCCGTTCCCGGTCCATCTACGAATGGGCCAATCCGCTGGCCTTTCAGCGCATCGCCGACCCGCTGCTGCCCTGGCTGTGGGCGCTGGGGACGGCGGCGATTCTCGTCGCCGCCTATGGCGCGCTGTTTGTCAAACCGGCGGACTATCAGCAGGGCGAGTCGGTGCGGATCATGTCGGTCCATGTGCCGGCGGCCTGGATGGCGATGTTCTGTTACACGTCCATGGCTGTCGCGAGCCTCATCGGGTTCGTCTTCCGTCATCCGCTGGCGGACATTGCCGCCAAGAGCACCGCGCCGGTCGGCGCCGCCTTCACCTTTTTGTGTCTCGTCACCGGCGCCCTGTGGGGCAAGCCGACCTGGGGCACCTATTGGGTCTGGGACGCGCGCCTGACCTCGGTGCTGATCCTGTTCTTTCTTTATCTCGGCTATATGGCGGTCTGGCGCGCCATGGACGACCAGACCCGCGCGGCGCGGATCGCCGGGGTGGTGTGCATGGTCGGGTTCGTCAACGTGCCGATCATCAAATTCTCCGTGGACTGGTGGAACAGCCTGCATCAGCCGGCCAGCATCACGCGGTTCGACGGCGCGGTGACCATTCCCATGTCCATGCTGTGGCCGGTGCTGTTGATGGCGGTCGGCTACACCTTGTTCGCAACGGCGCTGATCGTCCTGCGGATGAAGACCGAGATTTTCGAGCGCCGCCTGAAGCGCCTGTCCGAGGCGGCCAAACCGGCCGCCCGGGTCAGCATCGAGGCGCCCGGCGCCAACGAGCCGGAAGGGGTCCCGTCATGAGCCTGATGGATTTGTCGTTGCAGGGCGTCGGCGCCTATGTCTGGTCGTCCTATCTCATCACCGCGTTGGTCCTGGGCGGGCTTGCGGGGGTGAGCGTGCGCGCTTACCTCCAGGCCAAACATGCCATGCTCGCGCGCGAACGCGCCCGGCGGCGTGTGGAGGACACCCGGCCATGACCCGCAAGCAGAAACGTTTTGCCTTGATCGGCGCCGGCGGCAGCGTCATCGCCATTGCCGTTGCGCTGGTGCTGGTCGCGCTCCAGAACCAGGTCACTTATTTCTATGGCCCGAGCGATCTTGCGGCCCTGCCGGCCCTGCCGACCGAGGCGATCCGGGTCGGCGGTCTCGTGGCCGAGGGCAGCGTGGACCGGACCGGCGAGATGGCGGTGGCCTTCACCGTGACCGACACCGCCGAAACCATCCGGATCCGTTATGAGGGGCTGCTGCCGGATTTGTTCCGCGAAGGTCAGGGCGTGGTGATCGAAGGCCGATTCGCCGGGGACGGGGTGTTCGAGGCGAGCCAGGTGCTCGCCAAGCATGACGAGACCTATATGCCGCCGGAAGTCGCCGATGCGCTCAAAAAGCAGGGCGTCTGGAAGGACGGCGAAGGCATGGGCGAGCCGTCCGGTTACTGATCAAATTTCGAAAGATTGCGGCTTCACCGCCGGGCGGTGCGGTCATCGCCCTCGACGCGCGGGCGCTTGGTCAGGCGCGGCAGCCATTGCGTGCCTTCAAACCAATAGCTCCGGGTCTTGGCCAGGAAGTCGTCCATGGTGCGCGACACGATCCAGGCATTGAGATAAGCGAGAAATTCCGGATCGCCCTGCGCGATGGCCATGGCCTCGGCGGTCCGGCTCAGCGGCGCTTTCAAAGGCAGCGCGAATTCACGGGGCGTCTGGGTGGCCAGCACCTCGGGGAACGGCGAGGGGGCCACCATGGCCGACAGGTCGCCGCGCAGGAATGCCGCCTGTGCCTGCTGGGCATCGGCGAACCGCCGGATGGTCGCGCGGGGGAAATTCGTCTCGGCCAAACGTTCAGCCAGGGTGCCTGAGGTCACGCCGATGCTGATGTCGATGTCAGAATAGGCATTGATCGTGTCGCGCCGGCGCGCCAGCTTGCGGGTGGTGACGAGTTGGATGCCGTTCTCGGCATAAGGCGTGGTGAAATTCATCACCAGCGCCCGGTCGGGCGAGACGGCAAGGCCCGCAATGGCGACGTCATAGGCGTCCTTTTCGAGGCCCGCACGGATCGTATCTTCGGTCACGACCACCAGGTCCAACTCGACCCCCAGGGCGAAAGCCAGCGCCGTGGCGATATCCACATCATGGCCGATGACGGCGCCTTGAGCATCGCGCATGGCATAGGGCGCGCGCAGGACCGTTCCCACGCGGATCACCTCGCGGTCCAGGATGTCCGAAAGCGTCGGGCTCGTGGGGTCGGCATCGCGAACCGGTTCCCGGCTGGCCTGACGGCTGGCCCGGGGGGCGGGCGCCGCGCGGGCCGGTGCCGGCGCGGGACGCGGCGCGGCCTCGGTCTGGTCGGGTGCGGCTGAACCAATCGCCGGCAGTTGCGGGCCGAAATCGCCGGCCGGGGCGTCGTCCGACGGCAGCGGGCTGTTCAATTCGGCGAAACCGGACGAGGCGCCGTTGATCGTGCCCGATCCGGCAACGGCCAGACCGGCCGGACGCCGTACGGGCATGGGCAGGTTTTCAAAGCCCGGCGCTGCGGCCTCGGCCGCGCCGTCCGGTTCTGTTTCGACCGGGGAGCCAATCGGCGAGCCGATCGCCGGGCCGATGAGATCGCCCTCGCCGCTTTGCCCGATCCGGGACCGCTCGATATCCAACATGCCCTCTTGTGCGGCGGCGGGCAGGACGGCGAGCCCGGTTGCCAGCATGGACACGAACGCAAGGCCGGTCAGGCCGGCGCGATGGATCGAGAAGGAAACCGGGCGGATCATATTCGTCTACTCCACGGGGCAGGCCGACCTTTTCCCGGCCAGCCTTTGCGCCGAGAGCATAGCCAAGCCTGTGCCAGAATTGAACCGGTCCCATTCGTGGCACCGCCAATGGCCCGCCGGATGCCGCGCCCCGATCGCCTATGCTGCAGCAGTTGCCCGGGCGTGCGCGAGGCCCTAGGCTCGCGCGCGATGGCGGGCTTTCGGCGAGCGCACTGCCAATACTTTCGATGGGTCCGATACTCTCGATGGGTGATGCCGCGCCGCCGCGCCAGGGTTCTTGTCGTGCCGATCGCCGGTGGTGGACACGGTGTTGGCCAAAGGGTTGGGGGTCGATGATGTCGCCGATGAGGTCGAGTGTGACAATGACGCCAGTAAAGATGACGCCAGTGAAAATGGCACCGGTAACGATGACACCGAAGCCGCCGCGGGCCGGCGGTTGGCGGATCTTGATCGTGTCCGGCGCGGCGCTGCTGCTGGCCGGATGCGGCATCGTTCAATCGGGGCATGTGGGGGACGGCCGTGCCGCCGCGCCCGCCAGTGCGCCGGTCTATGACGAGCCGGCGGCCCCGCAAGAGCGGACCCAGGCGCAGATGGCGGCCGCGGTGCGCGCTCAGCCCCGGCTTTTGGTGTGTGAATCCCGCGGCGAGGATTACGCTCTTTGCCCGGGCGACACCCGGGGCGGGGTGCGCCTTTATCGCCAGATCGGACGCACACCCTGCACCTTGAACGAAAGCTGGGGCTTCGACAGCCGCGGCGTCTGGGTCGACAAGGGCTGTGTCGGTGAATTCTTCCTCGCTGGGGATATTGGCGGCAATGCTGATCAGCCTGACCCGGCCCCCCAGACGCAGGCCGCCGCACGCCCGGCGCCCGCACCGGTTCCCGCGCCGGCGCCGGAGCCGGTTCGCCCACCCGAGCCCGTGCGTCAGCCTGCGCCCGAACCGGCCCCGCAGCCTGAGCCCGCGCCCCGGGCCCCGGTCGCGACCGCCTGGACGGCGCCCCTTGGCGGGACGCCCCGCTACGGTTCTTCCGCACGGGATCAGGCTGTCGGCGCGTGCCAGACCCATGCCGCGTCCTCCATGCGCGGCTTCGGCGTTGAAACCGTCCTGGTCGACCGTGTCCTGACGATCAAGCCCGCCGGCGACGACGGTTATGAGGTCGCGGCCTATCTCAAGGCGCTGTATGACGAAGATGCGTATGAAGACTTTCTCGACGAACAGGGCACGGCACCGCCGGAGGTCATCTATGTGACCTGCACGGCACGCGCCGGCCGGGTCGCCCGGTTCTCCTATGTGGATCCGCGCTGATCGCGATGACGATGACTGCGGTCGGGCCGGCGCTTTCGGGCGCCGGCTTTTTTTGTGGGCGGCCATCCTCGTTTCGACGGATATTTAAGTGTTTGTACACCGATTGAGACCGCGCGCCCTTACCTGACAAGTCTTCATGAAATGATTTATTGTCATAAATGACAACTTACCTGGATTTTTGTGCTGCTAGACGAAAAAATCCAAGACAAAAAGAGTGTGCTGCACTGCAAAGCAACAGTTTATTGGAATCTGTCCACAGATATTGTGTGCGTTTTGCAACGCTGTGACCCAAAACGCAGTCGCCGCGTCTTGAATAGCCCGTGTTCGACTTAACGCGGTTTCAGGAGGTGGTTAGGCTGATCGATAAGGACCCGGAAGACGGGCGGGGTTCATATAAATCGTGGAGGAACGACGGGCATGACCCAGGCACCCAATCACATTCGTTGGCGTTCGGCGCTGACGGCGGTCACCGCGCTCGGCACCATTCTGGCGCTCAGTCCGGCCTATGCCCAGGAGGCGGACGACGCGGTCGCGCAAAGCCGGTCGACCGGCATCGAGGTGATGACGGTGACGGCCCAGAAGCAGGAAGAAAACCTGCTGGACGTGCCGATCTCGGTGACCGCCTTCGACTCCGGCGCGCTCGATGCCCGCCAGATCGATGCCTTCTCCGATCTGCAATTCGCGACGCCGAACGTGACCTTCACGAAGGGCAACTTCACTGGCTCGAACCTCCAGATCCGCGGCATCGGGGTGACCGCGGTCGGGACCTCGGGCGATACCGGTGTCGGCATCCATCAGAACGACGTCTATCTGAATGCGCCGCGCCTGTTCGAGATCGAGTATTTCGATATCGAGCGGGTCGAGGTGCTGCGCGGTCCTCAGGGTACGCTCTATGGCCGGAACGCGACCGCGGGTACGGTCAATGTCATCACCGCCAAGCCGCTGCTGGATGAATTCACCGCCTTTGTCGAAGCGCAGTACGGCAATTTCGATCACCGCCGCATCAAGGGGCATGTGAACACGCCGATCATCGAGGATGTGCTGGGCGTGCGCGTTGCCGGGATCTGGCTGGAGCGCGACGGCTATACCGAGAATATCTTCAACGGCGAGGATATTGACGGGCGCGACCAATATGCGATCCGCGGTTCGCTGCGCTTCACGCCGACAGACCGCACGACTTTCGATGTGACGGTCGATTATCAGACCGAGGACAGCAACCGCTCGCGCGCGGTCAAGCAGCTGTGTAACCGCGACGAGTCCGCCATTCTCGGCTGTCTGCCGGACAAGCTGGCCTTCGAGACCACCAATGGCGACGCCACGCTGGCCGGTCTGCTGACGACCGATCTGGTGCTTGGGCCGCTCGGCCTCAGCCAGTTCGGCGCGGGCTCCAACAGCACCTCGATCAATCCGAAGGACCTGCGCCAGACCAACCTGGATTTCATTCCCGAATATGAAGTCGACAACTGGGTCGTCACCGCTCAGGTCCAGCACGAGCTGACCGATGAGCTGACATTGACGGTTCTCGGCGGCTATTCGGAGGGCGATCTGGTGTCCCGCGCGGACTACAACAACACGGTCAACGATCCGGCGACGCTGCCGGCCGCGTTTCCGTTCGCGCTGCCCAACACGTTCGCCGCGCTGTATGCGGACGGCCTGTTTCCGATCTCCAAGATCACCGGCGGCAATTCGGGCGTCATCGGGCTGAACATCGACAACCGCTCGCCCTTCCTCGACGGTTACGACCAGTCCGCCACCAGCCACACGCAATACAGCGTCGAGGCCCGGATCAACACCGACTTCGACGGGCCGCTCAACTTCATGCTGGCCGGGTACTATCTCGATTTCGAAGCCGACAGCGACTATTACGTCGTGTCGTCCGGGCTCGATTACTTCGCGGCCGTCGGCGCCGGAGCGGACGGCGTGGGCCTGGTGGCGCCATACTTCAACTCCGAGACCGATCTTTATACGCTGGAGTCCTACGCGGCTTTCGGTGAGGCGTATTATCAGCCGGTCGAGGATGTGAAATTCACCCTGGGTCTGCGCTACACGGTGGACGACAAATTCGTGCGCGACCGTCAGCTGCTGTTCAACACGGCCGCGCTGATCGGCACCAGCAATGTGAACCCGATCCTGGCGACCCAGGTGGACGGCGATCCGGGCACGCCGGGCCAGCAGGAATACCGGGAAGACGATGTGACCTTCCGTGAGGTCACCGGGCGCTTCGTGGTGGACTGGACCCCGGAGGTGGCCTTCACCGACGATACCCTGGTCTATGCGTCCTATTCGCGGGGCTATAAGGGCGGCGGTCTCAATCCGCCGTTCGATCCGACCCTGTTCCCGAACACCGAGCCGGCGTTCGAGCCGGAATTCATCAACGCGATCGAGATCGGCACTAAGAACACCCTGTTCGATGGCCGTCTGCAGGCCAGCCTTGCGGGCTTCTATTACGATTATTCGGGTCTTCAGGTGTCGAAGATCGTCAACCGGACCTCGATCAACGAGAATATCGATGCGACCATCTGGGGTCTCGAGGGCGAGTTCATGGCCGCGCCGGTCGACAACTGGCTTCTCAACCTGTCGTTCTCCTATCTCAACAGCGAGATCGGCGATGCGGAATCGGTGGATGGGCGCGACCCGACCAACGGCAGCGCGGACGTGACCCTGATCAAGGACCTGGCGACCACGTCGAACTGTATCGTCGAGCATAATGGCCTGCCCGACCCGGTGACCGCCGGTCTGCTGCCGACCTTCACGGCGCTGGGCCTGCCTTACATTCCGGCCCAGACCGAAGGCATCGCCAATGCGGCCTTTTCGTCCTGCGACGGTCTTGCGGCGACTTTTGCCGGCGCCGGTTTGCCTTACACCGTCTCGGACGGCGTGCCGGCCGATCTGGAAGGCAACCAGCTCCAGAATTCGCCGGAATGGACCGTCAGCCTGGGCGCTCAGTACACCCACGAGTTCGAGGTGGGGGACACGCCGCTCTCGGTCGTGCCCCGGGTCGATTACTACTGGCAGGGCGACATGTTCGCCCGGATCTTCAACCGGTCCATCGACCGCATCGAAAGCTGGGACCAGCTCAATGCGTCGATCACCCTCAACGGGCCGGAAGAGCGCTGGTATGTCCGCGGGTTCGTCCAGAACCTGCTGGATAGCGACCAGATCACGGGTCACTACTTCACCGATCCGTCCTCGGGCAACTTCACCAATGTGTTCGTGCTCGAACCCCGGCTTTACGGCGTGACCGTCGGCGTCAATTTCTGACGGCCACGCATCGGCGATGCTCCGGCCTGGGGGGCCGGAGCGGGGGGCAGAAGGCTCCGCACCTGCGCGTGCGGAGCCTTCGTCGTTTTGGCAAAGAGATGTGGTCCCTCACGGACGGCGCCGTTGCACAACAATGAAAATGATAAAATATCATGACTGACAATTCGTCGGTGTTGGTCCCTTGGTGGTAGGGACTGTGGCGATGAAGATACAACCGTGAAGATTTGGACATCCCGCCAGAGCCGAACACGGCGCAAAAGCATCACCCACCTTTTCAGGCCGGTCATGATTGAGGTCATATGGTGGCCGCTTAGGGGTCGGATCCGCTCGAAAGAGTGGCGGTAAATTGTTGGTGGAGGTGTGTCGTGGTGGATTGGTCTGTTGCGAAGCGGTTGATGGCCGGCTCGGCTGTGGCGACCGTGATCGGGCTCGCGCCCGCATTCGCGCAGGACCCGCTGGATGTGGCGGGGATCGAGGTTTTGACGGTGACGGCGCAGAAGCAGGAAGAAAGCCTGCTTGATGTCCCGATTGCCGTGACCGCGTTCGACGCGGAGGCCCTTGACGCCCGCCAGATCGAAGAGTTCCAGGACATTCAACTCAACGTGCCGAATGTCAGCTTCACGACGACGAATTTCACGGGTTCGAACTTTCAGATTCGCGGCATCGGGGCGAGCGTGATCGCCACCTCCGCGGACAGCGGCGTGGGCGTCCATGTCAACGACGTCTATTTGAACAGCCCGCGTCTCAATGAAATTGAATATTTCGACGTTGAGCGACTGGAAATTCTGCGCGGCCCGCAAGGCACCCTCTATGGCCGGAACGCGACTGGCGGTACCGCCAATGTCATCACCGCCAAACCCGATCTGACCACGATCAGCGCCAATGTCGAAGGTCAGTACGGCAACTTCAATCATAAGAAGGTCAAGGGCTTCGTGAACGTGCCGATCCTCGACGATACGCTGGGCGTGCGTATTGCCGGGATCTGGAACAACCGCGACGGTTTCATCGAGAACGAGTTCGACGGCGAGGATATCGACGGGCGCGATCAATACGCGATCCGCGGGTCGGTGCGCTGGACGCCGACGGCCAGCACGACCCTTGACGTGATGGCGTCCTATTTCAGCGAAGACAGCGACCGTGTCCGCGCGGCCAAGCAGAAATGTACGCGCGATCCGTCCGGTGTTCTCGGCTGTCTGCCGGGTGAGCAGGGCTTCGACGTGCCCAATGGCAATGCCACGCTGGCCGGTATTCTGACCTCGAACGAAGTTCTCGGGCCTTTGGGGCTCGGATCGCTTCTCGGTCCGGGCGGCGGCGCGAATGCGAACAATCCGGACGATATTTATACGGTCAACCTGGATTTCCCGCCGCAATATACGTCGGATGAAACCTTCGTCATGGCGCAATTGCGTCAGGAGTTCCTCGACGATTACGAATTCGTCCTGCTTGCCGCATATCAGGACACGTCGGTCGTCTCGAACCAGGACTTCAACAACACCTTTTCCGGCGATGCGCCGGGCGTGCCGGCGGCACTCCAGGTCGCGTTCCCGAACGTGTTCAACACTTACTATTCCGGCGGGTCGTTCCCGGTATCGCAGGCCGACCCCAACAATGCCGGTATTGTCGGTGGGCGGATCGCGTATGAGACCCCGTTCCTCGACGGCTATGACGAGTCGACGCTGTTCGCGGAGCAATACAGCATCGAAGCGCGCATCGCGTCGCAATATGACGGTCCGCTTAACTTCCTGGCCGCACTCTACTATCTCGATTCAACGTCGGAGAGCGATTACTATGTGATCGCGAACCAGCTCGATTACTTTGCGCTGGTCGGCAGCGGCGTCGATGGCCTCGCGCTTGTCTCGCCCTTCTTCAACAACCGGACGGACGAGTATAATCTGACATCGTATGCCGCGTTCGGTGAGCTGTATTACGAGGTGACGGACAGCTTCAAACTCACCGGCGGTCTGCGCTACACGGTCGATGAGAAAGAGATTGTCGACCGCGAAGGTCTTTCTGATGGCGTGGCACCGATCGGAACCTCGAATGCCAGCGGGCTGATCGATGATTTCCGGACCGATAGTGTCGAGTTCAACGAGTTTACCGGCCGCTTCATCGCGGAATGGACGCCCGAATTCGATTTCACGGACGACACGCTGATCTATGCGTCGTTCTCGCGGGGCTATAAGGGCGGCGGGTTCAATCCGGCCAGCTTCCTGGGCACCGATGCGGCGACCTTCGATCCGGAATTCGTCAACGCGATCGAATTCGGCACCAAGAACACCCTGTTCGACAACCGGCTGCAGGCGAGCCTGACCGGCTTCTACTACGACTACAATGGGTATCAGGTCTCGCGGATCGCCAACCGGACCGCGATCAACGAAAATGTCGACGCATCGATCTGGGGTCTTGAGGCCGAGTTCGTTGCCGCGCCGACATCCAATCTTCTGTTCAACATGGCCGTCTCGTACCTGAACACGAGCATCGGCGACTTCTCCACGATCGATCAGCGCGATCCGTCCGGCGGACGGTTCGATGTCACCCTTCTGAAGGACCTTCAGACGGCCGGTAACTGCGTGATCGAGCACAACGGGCTTCCCGATCCGGTGACCCTCGGTGTCGTGCCGCAAATTCAGCAGGCCGGTATTCCGTATATTGAGCGGGACACGCCGGGCATCGGCAATTCGGCCTTCAGCAGCTGCGACGGCCTTGCCCAGTTCTTCGATGTCGCCAACCTGCCTTATGAGGTGACTGACGGCGTCGAGCAGAATCTGGAAGGCAACGAGCTGCCCAATTCGCCGAATCTGACACTCAGCTTCGGTGCTCAGCATACGTATGACTTCAATGTCAACGGCTACGACATGTCGCTTCAGTCGCGTGCCGATTATTACTGGCAGGGCGAAATGTATGCCCGGACCTTCAACACCGAGGCCGACCGCATCGAAGGCTTCGACCGGTTGAATGCGTCGGTCACGGTCTACGGCCCGGAGCAGCAGTGGTATGTGCGCGGCTATGTTCAGAATGCGCTCGATGATGACAGCATCACCGGTCAGTATGTGACCGACTCAGCCACCGGGCTCTTCACCAATGTGTTCGCGCTCGACCCGCGGACCTATGGTGTGACCCTGGGCGTGAATTTCTGATCGCAGCACGCTGAAGCGGTAAGCCTTGAGACCCCCGTGCCGGAAGCGGCGCGGGGGTTTTCTTCAATCCGGGCGGCGATTGCCCATAAAATAATCAGGATGCGTCGGGTGCGCTCAGGATCTCGATGCCGCCCGGCCGGACCGCATTGAAGAAACAGGTGGGGCGCCCGGTATGACAGGCCGGGCCGGTCTGGTCCACCAGGCACAACACGGTGTCGGCGTCGCAGTCATAGCGGAACTCCACCAGCCGCTGGACATGGCCCGAGGTTTCGCCCTTGCGCCACAGGGCCTGGCGCGACCGTGACCAATAGGTGACCCGGCCGGATGTCAGGGTTTCGCGCACGGCTTCGGGCGACATCCAGGCCATCATCAGCACGGCGCCCGAACGGTGATCCTGGGCAATGGCCGGAATGAGGCCGTCGGCATTGAAGCGGAGCGCGTTTACCGCATCTTCGATCAGGCGGTCGTTCATGGGCGGCATCCCTCTTGCTTTACTCCTGAGCGGTACCGCATCGGAGGCAGGCGGCCAAGTCTGTGGAGGGGGCAGGCGGCTGGACGGGCGGTTCGCCTCGACGGGTCTTGGCCCGCTGTGGTAAGAACCGCACTGGTGAAGCAGGGGCGACGACTTTGATTATCTCGCATCGCTATCGGTTCATCTTTATCAAGACACGCAAAACAGCGGGCACCAGCGTCGAGATTGCTCTTTCACGCTATTGCGGTCCGGAAGATGTGCTAACGCCGACCACACCGGAAGATGAGCTGACGCGGGCCGATCTCGGCATTTTTCCGCGCCATTACGCACGCTGGCCCCTCAGCATGGTCGTCGGCAGCGGCTTCAACCTGCATGAATACTGGCCGCGCGCCAATAAGCTGATCGGCAAGCTCGGTATGCGCCGGTTCCGCCAGCACGGCACGGCGGCCGAGGTGGCCCGGTCCATCAATCCGTCGATCTGGAACGATTACTACAAGTTCACCATCGAGCGCGACCCGCTGGACCGGATCGTCTCCCGGTTCTACTGGGACCTGTCCAACGGGCGGTGCCGCTCGCTGGAGGACTTCTTCGAACGCTCCGCCTTCGATTCCAATTTCGACATCTATGCCATCGACGGTCAGCCGGCGGTCGACAAGATCATCCGCTTTGACCAACTCGCCGAGGAAGTGCGGGACGTGTGCAGCCATCTGGGCATTCCCTATGACGGCTGGATGCCGCGCGCCAAATCCGGTTTGCGCCGCGACAAGAAATCCTGGCGCGATCTTCTGAATGAGGCGCAGATCCGGCGCGTGGTCCAGGAATCGGCACGCGAATACGAAGTCATGCGCCAGCTTGGCGCGCCGATCCCGCCCGAAGCGGAGCAGTTCCTCGCTGGTCTGGGGGCGGACGATGTTGTGGTGCAGCCCGCTGCGGCCAGCCGCATGCCGCCCGCCGCTCCGCTTTTTGACGATAGGGACGAACCATCCGGCGATCGCGGTTTTGAGTCCCGCGATGTCGATGGGTTCGAGGACGATACCGGTGACCGGCGCGGTGGCGGCGGCTTTGGCCGGGCGCCGCGCTTTGTCGATGACCTTGACGAGGCGCCGGAGCCCGCTCGCCAATTCGCACCCGAACCGGCCCAAACGGAACCGGCCCAAACCGAACCGGCACCCTCCGAACGCGGCGGCTGGCTGGCGCGGGCCCGAGGTGCCATGGCCCGGCCGGTGCCCTCGTCGAGCCCCGATCCGGATTGGGATGATGCTCAGGAGCAGGAGCGTCCGGCTGCTTTCCAATCCTTCGAGCCTGTCCAGGAGGACCGGCCGGAGCCGGACCGGTGGCGTGACGACGAGCGGTATGCGGAGGATCCCTCCGGATTTCAAGCCGCGGGTGAGCCGCCGGCACCGGCGCAAGAGGAGGCGGGCTATGAGCCGCCCGCCCAGGATGATCCGCATCCGTCGCAGGCCTTTGGTCAGGCGCCCGAGCGTGATCCCTGGGGCGACCGGGACGAGGACCCCCAGCCCCATGAGACGCAAAGCGAGCCGTGGGCGCAGGCCGAGCCGGCACCATGGGACACGCCGCAACCGGTTGACCATGTCGGTGTACCGGACCGCGACGAGGATCGTGATGGCGATCGCGGGCAGGGCGGCGGCGGCTCCGGTGGCTGGCTGGCGCGTGCGCGGGCGCGGCTGACCGGGCAGCCGGCGGATGAGGCGCAAGCCGCCGACGAGATCCGCCAGGACTTGTGGGTGGCGCCCGATGAGCAGGATCGGGCGGACACGCCGCCCGCGGCGGCCGATCCTGCGGTGGAGGACGACCGTCAGCCGTCCGGTGGTGGCGGTTGGTTGGCCCGGGCGCGGGCGCGCCTGTCGGGGCGTGCCGCAGCGCAGCCCGCCACTGACCAGGACGCCGAGGTGGAGCCTGCGCAGGACTCTACGCCGTGGACGTCCTATTCGGACGCGCCCTCGGACGAGGGGGCTGATGGGACGGAGCAGGCGGACGAGGGCATCGCCGCCCTGCGCGAGCCGGAAGATCATGAGGACACCGACCGCTGGCTCGCCCGGGCGCGGGCTTCGCTCGATGCGGACTCGTCCCGGGATGAAGAGCCGGCCGGACCGGAAAGCGGTGACGCCCAATCGGGTCAGGGTGCATCGCCCGTGCCCGACTGGCTGCGCGATGAGTCAGACGATTTCGATGACGATGAATTCCGTACGCAGATTTTCTCCAATGAGGATCTCGAGGCCATTGAAACCGGGACGGACAGTCTGGATCAACTCGTTGGTGAAGATGCTCAACCGGCCCAGGGCACACCGATTGAAGGGGCCGTTACGGTCGATGCGCAAAGCGTTCTGACCCCGGCGCCGCTCGGCATGCAGGCCGGGGGCGCCAGCGGTTACGGCGCCGATCCGTTCCCGGATATCCAAAGCGGCGGTTCCGGCGTCATGGTCGAGACGGCCGCGCCGCGCACCGACGAGGCCGTGCCGCTGCGCGAGCAGCGCCCTGCTGAACAGGCGGTGCCCGAGACGGCCACGGCACATCGCGAGATGGACGAAGCCGCGCGGTCGCTGCGCGAGGCGTTGGCCGGGCTCAATGACGCTCCTCCGCCCACCCCCAACCCGGTACCCGCCAACCCGGCCCCCAAGAGTGAAGCGTCTGCGCCGCCGGCCCAGCCGTCGCCTGCCGCCGAAGCGGTGCCGGACGCCAAGGCGGAACCGGCCGACCCGCCCAAGGCGGCCAAACCCTCGTTGCAGCCGCCGGCCTGGCTTCTTGAAGATGATGACGACTGGCCGCTGGCGGATACGCCGGATGAGCCGCCCGCGAAGGCGCCCGAGGAAACCTGGGCGCTGGCGGATGATGTCGCCAAACGGCTCGGGATCGGCCAGCAGGAGCAGCCTCGGCCCACCGCGCCGCCGGCTCCGTCGGCTGTGCCCGCGGTACCTGCGCCACGACCGGCGGCCCCGCAACAGCCCGCACCGCCGGTTGTCGAACGCCCGATGGCCACCGCGCCGAAACCGGCTGCCCCTAAGCCTTCGGCACCGGCAGCACCGCCCCCGCGGGCGCCTGCATCCCGGCCTCCGGCCGCGGCACGACCGGCCGCACCGGCGCCACAAGCCGCCGCGCCGCAAAAGCCGGTTACACCGCCTGCGGAGCGTCCGGCTGTCGCGGCGCCGAAACCTGCCGCCTCGCAGCCTGCGCAAGAAAGGCCCGCTGCACAGCCGCCAGCACCGAAGCGGCCGGCCGCCCGGACAGCCCTTGCGGCCGACCGTCCCGATATGCGCCCGCCCGCGCCGCAGCGCCCGGCGCCGCAACCTGCGCGCCCCGGGCCGTCGTCGTCAGACCGTCCGGCTGCCGACCGTCCTATCGCGGATCGTCCTGCCGTCGCCGCACCGCCACCGTCCCGCCCGCAGCCGCAGGTCAACGGTGCGGCCCGTCCCGCCGCGCCGGTGCCTGAACGCCCGGCGGCACCGCAACGCTCCAGCCTGCCGAAACGCCCGGCCGTGCCGCGCCCGGGTCCGGTACCGCGCACGCCGCCGCCGGTGACGCCCTCCGGCCCGCGCCCCCGGAGTGAGGCGCCTCTGCGTCCTCAGGCCGCCGATGCCGTGCCGCGCATGCCGTCGCTGACCACGGGGACCGAACCGCGCGCACTGCCGACACTCGACCGGGCCACGGGCGTGCCCACGCGCAAGCCGGCCCCGGCGCCGGTGCCGCAACCGCCGGTGCGCGAAGCGGCGCCTGAAACCGTGCCGCAGGTGCCGTTGTCACGGGAGCAGCGCGCGGATCTCGCCCCGCCGCTCCCGAGCCGGACGCGGCCCAAGGTGGCTCCGGCCGCGCCGCGGATCATGCCGGTCAAGCCCGCGGTGCCCAAGCCCGCACCCATCGGTGCGCGTGATGAGGACGACAAGCCGCCGCCGCTGCGCCCGGGCATGGTCAAGGGCACACGGACCGGCTGGGCCTTTGTCATTCCCGATACGGACGAAAAAAAGGGTTGAGTGTCTTTTTTGGAGGCACGCCGTTTGGCCCCTGTCCGTGAAGGGGAGCGGGCCGGTGATGCCCTATTTCCAAAAGGACTCTCAGAGGCGCTCGATCGCGGCGGGGTCGATCAGCAGCCGCGTGATCGCACCGATTTTTTGTAGCCGGCCCGCGACGCGCACCGGATCGCCCACGACATCCAGCACGTCCATGTTGACGGCTTCACCCGCCAGCCCCGCCACCACATGGAAGCTGAAATCGTCGCCGCCATGGCGCACCATGAAGCTGGGCGGAATGCCGCCCCGGATGCACAGGCTGGCACACGCCTTATGGGCCTTGCCTTCGCCCGGCTTCATGACGCCGAGAAAGCATTTGGAATCGACGATCTGGCCTTCGAGGGTCACCGCGCCCAGGTCGCGCGGCTCCAGACCGGCCACGCTGACATCCGTCGCGGCGGCACGAATGGCATCGTCTCCCGGGCTCAACTCGATGAGCCACTGACCGCCGCGCATCACCAGGCGCCCGGTGACGTCCGCCGTCCGGCCGTCAAAGCCTTGTGCCTGGGTCTCGGCAGCAAACTTCCCGATTGAGACGAGAAGGGCGGTGCGCGCAGGCTCGGTTCCCTCCGCAGGCAGATGGACCACGGGATAGGGCACGAAATCGATGAGCCCGGTCACGGTGCGCGGCACGACCTCCCAGACCCCGTCACCCGGATCGTCCTGCTGGGTCGCGACCGTGACGGCCAGGGCCCCGGCCGCGCCCACGAGGAACATGGCCACAAGGAGCATGAGGGTGCGCAGCCCCGCCGGCATGGCGGCATAGCCCACGAAGAAGCGGTCTTTGTCGGATGTGTCAGCCATGAGCGGCGCCCTCGCTTGCAACCACCGCCGGGGCGACAGGCGTGCCGCGCGGCAGGGGAGCCGGGATCACATAGACCGTGCCATCCTCGATCTTGACCCGGTAGGTGTGGATTTTCTCGGTGAAGGGCGGCGGCGACTGGCCGTCCTCGGGCCGGTATTGGTAGCCGTGCCAGGGACAGGTGATGCACCCGTCGATCACGCGGCCTTCGCCCAGGGGGCCGTTCTGATGCTGGCACACATTCGAGACCGCCGAGACTTTATCGTCATAGCGGAACACCGCGATGCTCTCGGCGCCCTTGACCGGGATGATCCGCGCCCGGTTCATCGGGATATCCGTGACCTTGCCGACCGCCTGCCAGGTATCGCCCGGCGCAATCGCCTTGCTGTCGGTGCCCGCTTCGCGCAATCCCGTTATCAAATGGAGACTGCCCAGCCAGACCACGCTGGCACCCAGGAGCCACCAATATTCCGGGCCGGTTTCGTCCTGAAGAATGCCCAGGGCGATATGCAGGCAGATCAGCCCGAACGCCAGATAGACGCCCATATGGAGCGCTTTCCAGACCGGCGCCGACAGGTTGGCAAGCCAGAAGTCGTGACTGGTGGCGGCCATGACGAACAGGATCATCAGGGCCACGAAGCCGAGGGACTCGAAGGGAAAGGCGCGCAGATCGGCGTATTGCGTATTGCTGGCGAAGATCGAGACCAGGGGATTGATGGGCCCGCCCGCGTGATACCAGCCGAGCACCACGATGAAGTGAAACAACAGCACCAGGAAGGTCAGCACGCCGAAATGACGGCGATTGTAGAGCAGCGGCAGAAAGGCCGGATTGAGCCGGGCGAGGGGACCGATAGACAGGATCATCACCAGCATGAGAAACCCGCAGGTCCCGAAGGCCCGAATGAGCAGGATCGGAAACTGGACAGCGCGGTCGGGCGGTGCGGTCACCAGGCTCACCCCGATGAACAGGCCGATAAACAGCACCACGCCCACACCCAGCAGGGCGTCGTAGGCCTTTTTATTGGCATTCCACAGAATGGCTTGATATCCGGCGGCCATGGGGTCGGTCCCTTTTCAGTAAGCGCCCAGCGCGCGACAGCGTCTGAGTGCGGATGGCCGTCAGCGCGGCAGGCTGTCGGTCACCGGCACCACCGGCTGTTCGACCCGTGCGCCATGGGCGACATAAAGGCCCGCGAGCACGAGCGGAAGAAGAATGAGCCACATGAGCAGGTGGGACCGGCGATGGGCACGTTTCATCTCAGTCCTCCGTCCGGCCGCGCAGCCAGATCACGGCCATCAACGGCCACAAAAGCATGGATCCAGGCACCAGCAGCGCACGCACGGACAGCTTCGCGCCGCGCGCGGCGGGGTCAACGCGGCCCAGCCCGAGACTGACAAACAGAATGGCGAACACCAGCCCGGCCGCAGAATAAAGGCCGAGCCCGGTCACGATCGTTTCGGCTGTCGACATCGCGTCCAGCCCCTCCCTCTCATCTCTGCCCGCAGCTTAGCCGATTTGGCCGCCCGCGCAGCCCTTGACCGGATCACAAATTTGCGCGCATGACGGTTCCTGTCTTGCCCCTGCGTGCCGGTTCATGCCCTCTGGCGCGGATTTTCATAACCCAAAGGACCGAAACCATGGTGAACACGGTTGCCGTTGCGCGCTGGGATGATCTGGAAGACCGCAAACCGGCCTATGCCTGCGTGGCCAATGTCGATCTGGTCGTCATCCGGTTCGACGATAGCGTGTCGGTCCTTTATGGGCGCTGCCTGCACCGGGGGGCACTGCTGGCCGACGGCTTCGTGCGCGGCGAGGATCTGATCTGCGGGGTGCATAACTGGGACTACCGGTATGAGACGGGCGTGAGCGCCTACAACAACGAAGAGGTGCTCGAAAAGTTCTCTGCCTGGATCGAGAACGGGTCGGTGCTGGTCGATGAAGACGAGATCGCGGCCTGGGAGCGCGACAATCCCCAACCCTTCGACCGGTCGGCCTATCTCGGCCTTTATGCCGATACCCATCCGGCGCCGGAAGAACCGCACACCAAGCTCATTCAGGAACTGGCGCGCAACGGCCTCAAAAATGTTGGCCATCACGGGCCGGTCGACGCCATGGGCGTGCCTTACGATCAACTGCCGCTTTGGGACGATTTGCAATTCGTGACCGCGCAACTTCACCGCCCGCCGCTTCTCGATGAGGACCCTGTTGAGACCGGCGTGGTCATCGGTCCGCGTGCGGCCAAACCGCTGGCTCTGAAAATACCGCTGTTCGTGTCCGACATGAGCTTCGGCGCGCTGTCCGAGGAAGCCAAGATCGCGCTGGCCAAAGGCGCCCATGATGCCGGAACGGGGATCTGCTCGGGCGAGGGCGGCATGCTGCCCGAAGAGCAGGAAGCCAACGGCCGGTATTTCTACGAACTGGCGTCGGCCCGGTTCGGCTTCACCTGGGACAAGCTCGCCAAGGTCCAGGCATTCCATTTCAAAGGCGGACAGGCGGCCAAGACCGGCACCGGCGGGCACCTGCCGGGGCCGAAAGTCACCGGCAAGATCGCGGAGGTCCGTGGGCTGAACGAAGGCGAGGCGGCGATTTCCCCGGCGCGGTTTCCCGAATGGACCGAACCGTCTCAGATCAAGGCGTTTGCGGATGACGTGCGCTCGCGCACCGGCGGCATTCCCATCGGCTACAAGCTCTCGGCCCAGCACATCGAGAAGGATATCGATGCCGCGCTCGAGGTCGGCGTCGATTACATCATTCTGGACGGGCGGGGCGGCGGGACCGGCGCGGCGCCGCTAATGTTCCGCGATCATATTTCGGTTCCGACCATTCCCGCGCTGGCGCGGGCGCGCC
>CAZHDI010000036.1:0-23581 GCA_964531285.1 uncultured Alphaproteobacteria bacterium
CAGATTGTCGGTCGGAATGTCGAAAAAGCCCTGGATCTGCCCGGCATGGAGATCGAGGGTCAACACGCGGTCGGCGCCGGCCTTGGTGATGAGATTGGCAACGAGCTTGGCCGAGATCGGGGTCCGGCCGCCGGCTTTGCGGTCCTGCCGGGCATAGCCGAAATAGGGCACCACCGCCGTAATCCGCCGCGCCGAGGCGCGCGACAGGGCGTCGATACCGATCAGCAGTTCCATGATGTTGTCGTTGGCGGGGTAGGAGGTCGACTGGATCAAGAAGAGATCCTGACCGCGCACATTCTCCTGGATTTCGACGAACACCTCCATGTCGGCGAACCGCCGGACGTCAGCGGCGGTGAGGGTCGTGCCGAGATATTTCGCGATGTCCTGGGCAAGGCCCCGGTTGGAATTGCCGGCAAGCAGTTTCATGGGCTGCGGTCCCCTCATTCGGCGTGGCAGGCGCGGTCCAGGGCAAGGATCGGCCGTGATGCCAGCCCCTCGATCAGTGGCAGTGAAACGGTATTGATCTTTCTGGTTGCGACCGGCGTCGTCTACGCGTCATTCCGTGACCCTTTTCTGACGACCGGGGCGCCCTGCGTCAAGCGTCAAGCGTCCCGAAACGGGAAAAGACGCCGCGGCTGGCAGGCAATACTGGCTGCAGGTCATGCCCTATTTCCAAAAGGGCTCTCAGGGGCGCGCGCCGGGGGGATTGGCGAGCAGGTCCATGATGCCGTCGAGCGCTCCCTGGGCGGCGAACACCGCGTTATCGCCCCACCCGCCATCGAGCAGGCCGGCGGGCACGAGATTTTGCTGTGCGACCGTGCCCATGACCCGGCCCGCATGGTCGAGGACCTGCCAGGTCATCTGGACCTGCTCGGTGCTGGGATCGCCGGGCACAGGGGTCACCCCAACCTGGCCCGCGATCTGAACCGTGCCGGGGCGCAGATCCGTGGCCACCGCCGATCCCAGCCCGGCGGGAAACCCGGCGGCATCGATCATGCCGGCCAGAATGCGCGGCAGGATGCGGTTGCCGTCGCCCGGCGCGCCGGTGACGGGCAGCACGATGGTCTGCCGCTTCATATTGGCGGCAGCGGGCAGCCGGCCCTGGGCGGCCTCCAAGATGGTCTGGAGCATTTGGGCCGTGGCCTGGGCAAGGCCGCCCGTGTCCCGGCCCTGCACCGTGAACTGAGCAATCCGGACGCCGGTATGGTCGCTCAGGGTCCAGATGGCCTCCAGCGTGCCCGGCATACTGCCGGGGACGGGTCCGGCAATCCCCGCCAGGCGGTCGGCGGTTTCGGCGGCGCCGGTCTGCATGAGCGGAATGTCTCGGGCCTGGGCCGCGGCAATCAGAGCCTTGGCCAGGTCGTCCGTACGCTGAGGCACCAGGCCGCCGAGGGTCGTCAGCGCGATGCTGGCGCCCCGGGTGATCCCCCGCACGGCAAGCGGGTTGCGGTCCTGACCCTCGAAGGGGCGGGCGACATCGAAAGGGTTCGGGATCCCGGTCATTTCGGACAGGCTGATGCAGCCGGTAAGGCCCAGAAGGACCAGAACCAAGCCCGCGCGCACCGCCCCGGCGAGCGCGTTATATGTCGAGCGCAATGGCCGAAAGCTGGCGCCCATAATCGGGGTCCTTGCGATGGGTGGCGCGGCGAAAGCTGTAATAGCCGGCCTCGTCGGTATACGTGCACTGGCCGAGGCAGACCACTGTGCCGGTGCCCGCCGCGGTCAGGCGCCGGGCGGCATAGGCCGGCAGATCGAAGTGCCAGTGATGGTCCCGTGCGCCAGGGCGGAACAGATCCGCCGTCTGCGGATCATGGCTCACGAAGCGCTCATGGAACTCCGGACCCACCTCATATTGATCCTGGGTGATGGTCGGGCCAAGGGCGGCCACGATGCGTTCGCGCTGGGCGCCGAAGCTTTCCATCGCATCGACGGTCGCTTCGAGCACGCCTGCGAATGCTCCGGCCCATCCGGCATGGGCGGCCCCGATCACCCGGGCCTCGCCGTCGGCAAAGAGGACCGGACAGCAATCGGCGGTCAGGATCGCCAACGCCAGCCCGGCGGTGTGGGTCACCATGGCGTCGGCCTTGGGCCGGTCGTCCGTGGCGATGGGACCGGTCACGGTCACGACATCGGCGGAGTGGACCTGATAGACCGTGACCAGACGATCCGGGTCCACCCCGATGGCGCGGGTCACGCGCGCGCGGTTTTCGATGACGGCGGCGGGATCGTCGTTCGAGCCCAGACCGCAATTGAGGCTGGCATAAAGGCCGGTGGACACGCCGCCCTCGCGGCCGAAAAATCCGTGGCTGATGCCGTCGAGCGCGTCGAGGTCGGCGGCGCGGGCGCGGGGCGGATAATCGGAAAAAAAATCGCGATCGCTCATAGTGTCCTCGGGGCAGGCGGCTCAGCGCGAGCGCCGGGTGAAGCCGGACGGCGCTGATCCGGCTGAAAGGGGGGCGGCGGCGGTGCCTGTGGGGCACTCATCGCCAGCACCTTGAAAAGGTCCCCCATTTGGCCGGGTCCGGTCAAACGGGCAAGGGCGGCATCGACGGCCTTGGCCTGATCGGGGCCCGTCGCGGCCTTCAACCGGGCGGCGCGGGCCTCGATGCCCAGAGCCTGGAGAAACGGGCCCTGGCCGATCGGCCCCCAAACGGCGGCCCCGCCCGCGGTGGCGGCGTCGGCCAGGGCGGCGAAATCCACATGGGCGGTCAGATCGGCCTCGCCGGGCGTTTCCAGAACCGGATGGAAGGCATGGGCCTTCACCGCCTGAAGCGTCTCGCCATATCCCGGCCTATCGTGACCGTAATCGATCATCAGGCCGGCACCGCCGCGCACGGCGATGGCGGCGGCGATCTCGGCGGCGATGGACTCGCCGGCCGGGCAGCGTTCCAGCATGGCGCCGTCCGGGCCCGGACGGTCCAGCGGAGCGGGATCGGAGGCGAGGCCGAAACACAGGGCGCCCGCCTCATCGAGGCCGACCATGCGTTCGCGCCAGGCGCCGTCGCGCCGGACGAACTGGTGGATGGGCAGCGCATCGAAAAACTCATTGGCGAGGATCAGGACCGGGCTGTCATCGGCCGCCAGGGCATCGGTCAAACCCGTGTGCCAGGTGACCGGATGGCCGGCGAGGGCGGATTGCTGGCGCGCGGTGAGCACCGGGCTGGTTTCGACAAGACGCACACGGACCGCATCCAGAAATCCGGGAACGATTCGGAGTGCGCGCAAGGCATCGGCCATCAAGGTGCCCCGTCCGGGACCGAGTTCGATCAGGCTCACGGGGTCAGGCGCACCCTGGTCGAGCCAGACCTGACCGGTCCAAAGACCGATCAGTTCGCCCATCATCTGGCTGATTTCCGGAGCGGTTGTGAAATCACCGTCCGTTCCCAGAGGATCGCGGGCTCTGTAGTAGCCATGCTCGGGATGGCCGAGGGCCAGGGCCATATAGTCCGCAACTGTCATAGGCCCCTGCGCCGCGATCTGGCGGCGCAGAAGATCCATGAGCGGGGCGCCCGACGGGCTCACGGCCGGGTTATCCCTGAGGCAAGGGCTTCGGCACCGGCGGTGTGCCGCGCATGGCCTTCCAGACAATGGCGCCGCCCAGCAGGATCATGGGTAGCGAGAGCGCCATGCCCATGGTGAACCAGTGGCCGGGAATGAAGGCCTCTTCGGCCTCGCGGAAGAATTCCACCGTGGTCCGCGCCGCGCCATAGCCGGCCAGGAACAGGCCTGTGGCGAGGCCCGGCCGGTCGAGAATGTGGAACCGGCGCACTGCCCAGACGAGAAGGACGAACAACACCAATCCCTCAAGCACGCCCTCGTAGAGCTGGCTGGGATGGCGCACATAGGCTTCCGCCGGCTTGACGATCCCTTGCGCGGCATCGCGGGCGACCTCGGTCATGAAGATCACGCCCCAGGGCGCGTCGGTGACCTTGCCCCACAGCTCCCCGTTGATGAAATTCGCCAGCCGTCCGAAGAACAGACCGATGGGTGTGGCGACCGCGACCAGATCGCCGACCCGGATCATGTCGAGACCGTTGCGGCGCGAGAAAAAGACGATCGCCAGCACGACGCCAAGCAGGCCGCCGTGGAAGGACATGCCACCTTCCCACAGCATGAAAATGCGCAGCGGGTTCTCGAAATAGGCTTCCGGATTGTCGATCAGCCCGTAGAACAGCACATAGCCCAGCCGTCCGCCGAGGATCACGCCCAGGGTCGCCCAGACCAGAAGATCGTCGATATGAGCGGTGCGGGCCGGCGGACGCACATCGTGAGTCTTGCGGACCTGCGGGCCGAAGGACAGGCGCGGCAGGGTCAGGCGCACTCCGCCGGGCAGGGTCAGGGGGCGCGTGTCCCGGGGGAAATTGGCGCGGTCCTTCTGAGCCCAGAGGCGGTCGGTGCGCAAAAGCAGGTTGATGTACTGCCAGCCCAGGACAAGCCCGGCGATATAGGACAGCGCATACCAGCGGATTTGCAGGAAACCCAGATCGATGGCGATGGGGTCGAAGGCGACGATCCAGTGGCCGGTGTCGAACGCAGGGGTCATGCGCCGTGTTCCTGATCTTCGGGGCGCGGCATCGGGACCGCGCCTGGTGAACCCGCCGGGCGCAGGCCAAACCGTTGCGCGCGGGGTATCTACACGGATCCGTGTCACAGTGGCCTAGCCGGGCCCGTCCGTCTTTTCAAGGGCACGTTAACACCCTATTTCGCATAACGTGGGTGGGGACAACGATGCAGGCCCGGATGGTGGAGACCAATGCAAACCAATAATCGACTTTTCGACGATCTGGCCAAGGTGGTCACGAGCGCGGCGGGCGCCGCCCAAGGCGTGCGCGGCGAAATGGATTCGCTTCTGCGCGCCCAGATTGAGCGTATTGCCAACGACCTCGATCTCGTGCCGCGCGATGAATTCGAAGCCGTCAAAGCGATGGCGATTGCCGCGCGCGAGGAAAACATTCGTCTCGAGGCGCGGGTGACCGCGTTCGAGAGCCGCATCCAGGCGCTGATGGATCAGGTTCAGGACGATCTCAACGCGGCCAAGCCGGCGAAAAAGACGAAAAAAGCCGCCGGCGAGACCGGTGACGTCTGATCACAGGCGTGCCGGACACCTTGCGCGGGGCGCGCAAATCACTCTAGATGAGGGAAGCGTGTCTGACGGAAGGGATGACATGGTGCGTGGTGTGTCGATCGGCCCAGACTGTCGTCCTCGACAAGGGCCGGTGATCGGATCGGGATCGAACCGCATCCGGACCCCAAC
Source organism: uncultured Alphaproteobacteria bacterium (assembly GCA_964531285.1). GTDB lineage: Bacteria > Pseudomonadota > Alphaproteobacteria > JAJFIK01 > JAJFIK01 > CAZHDI01. The sequence continues at coordinate 5,255 of CAZHDI010000036.1, forward strand.
GGGCCGCCCCTTGTCCTATTCTCCGCCTCCATCTTCACTGTCCCATACGCCGTTCTCCACCCATGCCGGGAGACCGTCCGTCCCCTGGCGTTTTCATGCGGGAGTAGAGCCATGTACCAACGCGAGCTGACCACGATCGAGCCGATCCCGAATCCGCTCGACACGATCGAAAAAGTCGTGTCCGCAGAAAGCTGGCCCTTCGACCGCAATGGTGAAGATGAGCTCAATATTTCCGTAAGCGGACAATGGTGCGAATACCAGCTCACCTTCAACTGGCGTGAGGACCTGGAAGCGTTGCATCTGGCATGCGCGTTCGATATGCGCGTGCCGGATTCGCGGCGCGCGGAGATTCACGCGCTTCTGGCCATGATCAATGAGCAGATGTGGATCGGCCATTTCGATCTGTGGTCTGACGAAGGGATTGTCTTGTTCCGGCACGGCATGCTGATGCATGGCGGCGCGAATGTGAACGGCGAGCAGTGCGAAGCGCTGGTCCGTCTCGCCGTCGAGGCCTGTGAGCGCTATTACCCGGCGTTCCAGTTCGTGCTGTGGGCGGGCAAGAGCGCGACCGACGCGGTGGCGTCCTGCATGTTCGATGTCGAGGGCCATGCGTGACCCATCGTCCTCCGGGATACAACCGGTCCTGCTGATCGGTGCCGGGCGGATGGGCTCGGCGCTGCTTGAGGGGTGGCTCGCCGGTGACATGGCGGCTCGGGTGGCGATCAGTGTGATCGAACCTCATCCCTCGCCGGTGCTCGACGCCCATGCCGAGGCGGGACGGATCCGGCTCAATCCGGATCTGTCGGGTTTTCACGATATGCCGCCGGCGTTGACCGTGCTGGCGATCAAGCCGCAATTGATGGACGACGCGCTGGTGCCGCTGCGGCCGCTGGCCGATTCGGGCGGAGCGTTTGTCTCCATCGCGGCTGGAAAATCCATAGCCTCCATCCGCGCGGCCCTCGGCGGCGATGCGAGGCTGGTTCGGGCCATGCCGAACACGCCGGCGTCCGTTGCGCGGGGCATCACGGCCTGTTTTGCCGGAGCGGATGTGGACGCGGCGGCCCGCGATCTGTGTACGGCGCTTCTGGAAGCCGTCGGCGCGGTGGTCTGGCTTGAGGATGAGACCCTCATGGATGCGGTGACGGCTGTGTCCGGCAGCGGACCGGCCTATCTGTTTCACATGGCGGAGGCGCTGGCCGAGGCGGGCACGGCGGTTGGCCTGCCGGAGGATCTGGCGCAGGAATTGGCGCGCGTCACCGTGGCCGGGGCGGGCGAAATGCTCTGGCAAGGCGCCGGGGATGCGTCCAGCTTGCGCGCCAATGTGACAAGCCCCGGCGGGACGACGGCGGCGGCGCTCGCTATATTGATGGCCGATGACGGTCTCAGGCCTCTGGTAAAGCGCGCGGTGATCGCGGCACGGGACCGGGGCCGGGCGCTCGATCAGGGCTGAGGCGCACCCACGCGCGGGAATGCAACGGAGACGGAATGATGACCCAGGAGGACCGGGTGGCTCAGGCCGGCGCGGATTTGCGCGACGGCTTTCTGGTGGACAGCGCGTTTGAGGTCGTCGCGCGCGACGGCTGGCGCGGGTTGACCATGGCGGCGGTCGCGCGGGCGGCCAATCTGACGCTGAGCGATGTTTACCGCAGCCGCACCTCGAAGGCGGATCTGCTGCGCGGCTTCATGCGCCGGATCGATCTGTTGGCCCTCGAGGCCGCCGACGGCGGGGAGGCGGCCGATGTCGAGACCCCGCGCGACCGGCTGTTCGATGCGGTCCTGCTGCGTTTTGAGATGATGGAAGAGTACCGCGATGCACTGCGGGTTCTCAGCGCCGAACTGCCGCGCGATCCGGTGAGCGTGGCCGCGATCCTGCCGGATCTCCGGCGCTCCCTGGCCTGGGCGCTGGAAGCCGCTGAGGTGGACTCGTCGGGGCTGCGCGGCGCGGTCCGGGTGCGGCTGCTCGGCTTCATCTGTTGGCGGACCTTCCAGGTGTGGCTCGATGACGAGGGCGGCGATCTGGCCAAGACCATGGCCGATCTGGACCGCCGTTTGCGCCGGGCAACCCGCGCCCTGGGCCTAGAGCGGCGCGGATCGGGACCCCGGAACGCCGGCGCACCCCGAGATGCCGATCCCGATCGGGACGCTTCCGCTGCGGATGGGGGGCCGGATGCGGCCACCGCTGCCACGGCCTGACGGTCTAGGGCTCTTCGTTGGTTGGCATCCGGACGGATCGGGCCAGCGTTGACGCGTTCGTGCGGGACGGGCATCGTTTCGCAGCGCACACAGTGAGTCGCCGGTTCAAGCCCCCACGGACCGGCCGTGCGCGCGCCTGTCTCGAGGCGCTCCGCCTGTTTCATTTACCCCCATGCGAAAGTGTCCCCCCAATGACCCAGAAATCCGCATCCAAAGACGCCGATATGACCGCTGCGTTCTCGGCCTTCCTGCCGTTCGGCGCTCAAACACCGGATCTCGATGCACTGGCCGACCGCCAGCGTCAGATGCTCCAGACCATGATGGAAATGAACCGCGCGGCGCTGGAGGGGTATCAGACCGTCATGGTGCGTCAGGCAGAACTCTTGAGCGAAAGCGTCGAGGATATGACGCAATCGGTTCAGGATATGATGGCCCAGCCCGAGCCCGGCGCCGTGGCGACCCGGCAGGTGGCGCTGATGCGGCGCTCCCTGGAGCAGGCTTATTCGAATGTTCGTGAGCTGACGGAACTGGCTACGGAAGCCAATGCGACGGCCCTCAAGATCTTTCAGGATCATATGGCCGATTCCGGCGAGACCGCGCCTGCGCCGAAGGGCAAGGCGGCGGCCAAAACCAGCCGTTAAGCGTCCGGAGGGCTGCCCGCATGTCCGACACGATCACCATGGATGCGTTCCTGGCCGTGGACATTCGGGTCGGCACCGTTGTGCGGGCCGAACCGTTTCCGCAGGCCCGTAAACCCGCGATCAAGCTGATGATCGATTTCGGGGCCGAGATCGGCGAGAAAAAGACCTCGGCCCAGATCACCGCCCATTACAGCCCCGAGACGCTGGTCGGGCGGCAGGTGGTCGCGGTGGTCAATTTTCCGCCCCGTCAGATCGGCCCTGTGATGTCCGAGGTGCTGGTGCTGGGTCTGTCCGATGCCAATGGCGGCATCGTGCTGTTGGGGCCCGATCAGCCGGTCCCGAACGGCGCACGCATGCATTAAGCGGGCAGGCGGAGGATCGCGCGCAAGCCCCCGAGCGGGCTGTGATCCAGGGTCAGATCGCCGCCATGGCTGCGGGCGATATCGCGCGCCACCGACAGGCCGAGCCCGACCCCGCCGCTGTCCAGATTGCGGCCCTCATCGAGCCGGTGGAAGGGCCGGAACGCCTCATCCCACTGGTCTTCGGGAATGCCCGGGCCGTCATCGTCCAAAATGATCCGCACCCCATCGCGGTCCCGGCGCAGGCGGATCTCGGCATGGGACGCATGCCGGCTGGCATTGGTCACGAGATTGGTCACCGCCCGGCGCAGGGCCTCCCGCCGGACCGGCACGATGGTCTCGCCGCGTGCGGTGAGCGCGATGGCGAAGCCCTGGCGTTCCGCGTTCTGAGCGATTTCCTCCAGCAGCATGCGCAGATCCGCGGGGTCCGCTGTCTCGCCGCCCTCGCCGCGGGCAAAGGCGAGATATTCCTCCAGCATGCGCTCCATTTCCGCGATATCTCCGCGCATAGCCTCGATCTCGGGGCTGTCCTCGAACATGGCGAGTTCGAGTTTGAGGCGGGTCAACGGCGTGCGCAGATCATGGCTCACCCCGGCCAGCATTTCAGTGCGCTGAGCGAGATGGCGCTCGATGCGGTTCTTCATATCGAGAAAGGCGATGGCGGCCTGCCGGACCTCGCGCGCGCCGGCGGGGCGAAAATGGGGCATGTCGCGCCCCTTGCCGAAACTTTCGGCGGCCCCGGCGAGGCGCGTGATGGGCCGGACCTGATTGCGCAGGAACAGGATGGCGACCGCGAGCAGAATGATCGACGTGCCCAGCATCCAGATCACGAAGATGTGGCCGGTGGTGGCGAAGAGGCGCTTGCGCTGGGCGATCATGCGCAGCACGCCGCCGTCGATCTCGATACGGATGTCCACATGGTGGGGAAAGGCGGTGGTGTCGAACCAGAAGGGCTGGTCCAGCTTGCGGCTCAATTCCCGGCGCAGGGTCCGGTCGAACACGGAGAAAAACGAGCTGGGCCGGGTATTGGGCAGGGTCTCGCCCTCCCAGAAGGCAACCGTCAGCCGCATGTTGCGTTCGGCCCGGTCGGCCAGCGCGTCGCGTTCGCCCTGGCTGCCCAGCCGTTCGTAGGTTTCGGTGATGAGCGCGATATCCCCGGCGCCGGTGCGTGCCAGCCTTCTGGTCACCTCGTCCCAGTGCCGTTCGAAGAAGATATAGGTGACGATGGCCTGGGTCAGAACGACCGGCGCGATGATGATGATCAGCGACCGGCCGAAAAGACCGCGCGGCACGATCGGCTTGAGCAGCATGCCGACATCGAACCTTCCCCGCCGCAGGCGTTGAAGTCCGATCCAGACCCGGCGGCGCAGCGTGCTCACACGGGTGCGCCGCTGCGCTTGCCGCGTGTCGCCGGCCGCGCTCATCCGTCCGGTACCAGCATATAGCCCACGCCCCGCACGGTCTGGAGATAGACCGGCTGGCGCGGATCGGCCTCGATCTTCCGGCGCAGGCGATTGATCTGCACATCCACCGACCGTTCCAGGCCCGCATTGGTGCGCTCGCACAGGTCGGCGCGCGAAAAGGCCGTGCCCGGATTGCGAGCGAACAGGTCGAGCAGCACGGTCTCGGCGGTGGTGAGGCGCACGACCTCATCGTTGCGGCTCAACTCGCCCCGGTCGAGATCGAAGCGGCACGGGCCGAAGCGCAGGGCCGGCGTCGCGGTCTTGAGCGGACGCGCCCGCCGGATGATCGCTTCGAGACGCAGCAGCAATTCGCGCGGTTCGAAGGGCTTGGCGAGATAATCGTCCGCGCCGGCCTCGAGCCCCGCGATGCGGTCCTCGGACTCGCCGCGCGCGGTCAGAAGCAGGATCGGGACATCGGAGGTGGCGCGCAGCGCGCCCGCAAGGCTCAGACCGTCCTCGCCGGGCATCATCACATCGAGCACCAGCAGATCGAATTCGAGCCCTTCCAGGCGGCGGCGGGCCTCGGCGGCATCCTCGGCGCCGGTCACCCGATAGCCGTTCTCCTGAAGATAGCGCTGCAGGAGCGCGCGGATGCGCCGGTCGTCATCGACAACCAGCACATGAGGGGCGGTATCGCTGATCTCGGCGGCCTGGCGCCGGGCCGGGCGGGAGGTCGCAGGGGCCGTCATGGCGGTCCTTCATGGCCGTGAACGCGGACCTGCATTCTAACATGAGTTTGTGCGCGGCAGGTCAATGGCGCGCGGCGCGCGTGCCCGTGACGAATTGCGATTGCGGCGGCGTATCAGTATGCCAGACTGCTCCGGCCCGCAGGGGCGTGCCCGTCAGGAAGGACCGCAGCCATGACACCTCAACCTTTTGATCAGCGCGATGGCCTTTTGTGGATGAACGGTCAGATGGTGGACTGGCAGGACGCCCGGATCCATGTGCTGACCCATGCCCTGCATTACGGGAGCGCGGTGTTCGAAGGCGCGCGGGCCTATGGCGGCGAGGTGTTCCGGCTCGAAGCGCACACCGACCGGCTGTTCTATTCCGCCGAGGTGCTGGGCATTGCCATTCCGTTCACGCCGGAGGAGATCAACACGGCGACCCGGCAGGCGGTCGCGGCCAGCGGTCTCGCGGATGCCTATGTGCGTCCCGTTGCCTGGCGCGGCAGCGGTCAGATGGGCGTCTCGGCACCCCATGCCGGAGTGAATACCGCCATCGCGGTGTGGGAATGGCCGTCCTATTTCGACGCCGAAACCAAAATGCGCGGCATCCGGCTCGATATGGCGCGCTGGCGCCGCCCCGATCCGCGGACCGCGCCGTGCCATGCCAAGGCCAGCGGGCTTTACATGATCTGCACCCTGTCGAAAGAGGCGGCGGAGGCCAAGGGCTGTTCGGACGCACTGATGCTCGACTGGCGCGGGCTGGTGGCCGAGGCGACCGGGGCAAACATCTTTTTCGTCAAGGACGGAACGATCCATACGCCGACGCCGGACTGTTTCCTCGACGGCATCACCCGGCGCTCGGTCATCGGGCTGGCGCGCCAGCGCGGCTGGACCGTGATCGAGCGGGCGATCGAGCCGTCCGAGATGGAAGGCTTCGAGGCCTGCTTCCTATGCGGCACGGCGGCGGAAGTGACCCCGGTGGCCGAGATTGGGCCGTATCGTTTCACGGTCGACGAGATCACGAAGCAACTGGTCCGGGACTACGACGATCTGGTGAACCGCCGCCTGTCGCTGGCCCAGGATTTTCATATTCCGCCCATGGTCAGCGCCGTCTGATCGAGGGTCATCCCTCCCAGCGGGCCTTGGCGGCGGCGTCGCTGTCGCGGGCGTCCACCCACCGGGCGCCATCGGGCGTTTCTTCCTTCTTCCAGAAGGGTGCGTCGGTCTTGAGGTAGTCCATCAAGAACGCCGCGCCGTCGAAAGCCGCCTGACGATGGCTGGCGGCCGCGACCACAAGCACGATCTGCTCGCCGGGCAAGAGCCGTCCAATCCGGTGGATGATCAGGGTGCGGTCCAAGGTAAAGCGCGTCACCGCCTCGGCCTCGATGCGCGCAAGCTCCCGTTCGGTCATACCCGGATAATGCTCCAGGGTCATGGCCGTGACGGCAGCGGACGCGGCATGATCGCGCACCAGCCCGGTGAAGGTCACGACGGCCCCGAGTGCCGTTGATCCGCGTGTCAGCGCCGCCACCTCGGCGCCGGTATCGAAGTCTTCGGTCTGAATGCGGATCATCGCTCAGCCCCCGGTCACCGGCGGAAACAGGGCGACCTCGTCGCTGTCCTGCACGGGCGTGTCCGGCTTGGCATGAACCTGATTGACCGCTGCCTGGATGCGCGCGCCGTCGTCGAGGGCTTGGGCGAAGGTGTCGCCCCGGGTCTTGAGCCATGCGATCAGATCGCCGACCGTCGCCACATGGACGGGCAGGGGGATGTCTTCCTCGCCGACGCCGAGGGTCTCGCGCAGCTTTGCAAAATAGAGCAGCTTCATGGGGCGTGCCTTTCTTGGGACCCGGGCACCGCGCGGGCCTTTCCGGCACGCCAGACGGTGCGGCCATAGCCGATGCCGGTCCACACGGTGAGCACCACCGCGGCCCAGAGCACAGCGCGGCCCAGATCGATCAGCAGGGGAACGGCCCCGGCCGCGCCCGCCAGCAGCACCGCCACCGCGATCATCTGCACCGCCGTCTTCCATTTGGCAAGCCGGGTGACTGGCAGGGGCACGGCCCGGCGGGCCAGGAAATCGCGCGCACCCGACACCGCGATCTCGCGCGCCAGAATGATCACCACGGCGATACCGTCGAACCCCGTCAGGACCCCGCCCAGCATGAGGGCGGCGAGCGCGCCCAGCATGGTAATTTTGTCCGCCAGCGGATCGAGGAGTTCACCCAGATCGCTCACCGCATCGAAGCGCCGGGCCAGCATGCCGTCGAGCCAGTCGGTGAGGGCGGCGGCAACGAACAGGATCAGCACCGCGGTCCATAACGGGCCGCCCGGCCACACCGCCAGGGGCGCCAGGGCAAGGCCGGCGGCGAGGCGCGCGGCGGTCAGCAGATTGGGCAGGCTGTGCATCGGGCGGCGCCCTAAAACATGGCGTGGCGGCCATCGGCCCGGAACGGTCAGTCGCCGCCGCCGGGCCAGTCGTCGCCATGCCCCCAACTGTCGCCCGAGTCGCTCGTGGAGCGCTCATGGCGGATGGCAAACACGATGCGCAGAATGTCGGCGATCGCCTTCGTCGCGGTCAAGGGGCAGCGCCGGGCATTATCCGTGTGCTCGTGCAGCAAAAGCGCGGCCGCGTTTCTGGTGGCCTCTTCCCGGGACAGGGCGGCCGGTCCGGCTCTCAGGGCGCGCATATGGACCCGCCAGGCGGCGACCAGATCCGCGATGGGCACGCCGGTGCGCAGCAGCAGTGCCAGATCGGTCAGCCCGAAATGGCGCGTGCGCAGGCCCGCACCGCGCGCTTCCCGGTCGAAGACCACGAGGCTTTCGGCGATGCCCGCCGGGTCTTCCTCGCGATCGGCCAGGATCAGCGCGGCGAGAAATTGGGCCCGGCGGGCGCGCAAGCGGCGGCGCTTCAACTCCTCGCTGACCGCCGTGAACCGTGTCAGGACCCGGGCTGTCGAGGTCTCCCGCACCACCGTATAGGCGAGCGCGGGATAGAACCGGGTGTCCACGGTGAGCCAGTGGTGCTCCTTCATGATCCGATAGACCGACTGAAAACGATCGACCAAAGGCTCCAGCGCCTCGCTCGGAACCCCGCACAGGGCCACTTGGAGGAGCATCAGCGTGCCTTCCTCATGGTCGCGGCAATGAATGCCGTGCTGGCGCAACACCGCCTGTCCGGCCTCGCGGCGGTCCATGAACACATCGGCGTCGAGGCCGTGACCGGTCAGAAGGCCGGAGATCGGGAACCGCACCGGCCCGCGCAGATGCGAGTGCCATTTCGCACGGGCCCGCAGGGTTGCGGCGGCTGTGAAGGTTTGATCCCACACGGCGGACGGCTCGCCGGGTGCGGCGAGGCTGGCCTGGGCGGTCACCAGGGCAAAGCCCCGCGCGCGCGGGCGAGCCAGCAGATTGCCTTGTGCCTCGGCGAGCGCCTCGAAACGCTCGCGGATGGCCATTCCCCCCGCCATGTCAGGTCCTTCGATCCGTGGATGGGCACGCGCGACGCGCCAAGCTGCGGGCAGTTTACGCCATGGCCCCGGGGGCTGGCCATGGGGGACAGCGCACCGCGATGCCGCGCGGCGGACAGGCCGTCATGCGCCGTCGCGGAAGTGGTCGAAAATGCGCTTGGCCATGGCCGTGCTGATGCCCTCCACGCTCTCCAGATCCGTCAGCGCCGCCCGCGCCACGCCCCGCGCGGAGCCGAACCGGTGCAACAGGGCCTTTTTGCGGGCGGCACCGATGCCCGGCACATCGTCGAGCGGGTTGACGGCGACCGCCTTGGCCCGCTTGGCCCGGTGGGTGCCGATGGCGAAACGATGGGCTTCGTCGCGCAGGCGCTGAAGGAAGAACAGCACCGGATCGCGCGGCTCCATCATGAATGGTGCCCGGCCCGGCATGTAGAACGTCTCCCGGCCCGCATTGCGCTCGGGGCCCTTGGCGATCGAGACCAGAGTGACATCCTCGACGCCCAGTTCGGCGAAGACCTCTTCGACGATCGAGAGCTGGCCCGGGCCGCCGTCGATCAGCACCAGATCCGGCCATTGGGGCAGGGGGGCGCCGGCCGCGTCCGCCCGGTCGTCTGTGTCGTCTCCGTCGTCTCCGGACGATCCGGCGTCGGACAGATGGCGGGGCGCGTCGCGCATCAGCCGTCCGAAGCGGCGGGTCAGCATCTCACGCATCATGGCGTAATCGTCGCCCGGTGCGGTTTCGGGGTTCTTGATGTTGAACTTGCGGTACTGGTTCTTGGAAAACCCGTCCGGACCCGTCACGATCATGGCGCCGACCGCGTTGCTGCCCTGAATATGGCTGTTGTCGTAAACCTCGATGCGCCGGGGCGGGGCCTCCAGACCGAACGCATCGGCGAGTCCGGTGAGCAATTTGGCCTGGGATGCGGATTCGGCCTGACGCCGGGCCAGGGCGTCGCGCGCATTGGTCTGGGCATGCTCCACCAGGGCCCGTTTCTCACCGCGCTGCGGCCGGGCCACCGTCACTTTGCGCTCCGCCTTGACGCTCAGGGCTTCGGCCAGAAGCGCGGCGCCGGGCACATCATGACTGAGCAGCACCTGGCGCGGCGGCGGTTTGTCGTCGTAGAACTGCGACAAAAAGGCTTCCAGGACTTCCGCCGCATCCTGATCATTGCCATGACGCGGAAAATAGGCCCGGTTGCCCCAGTTCTGACCATTGCGGAAGAAGAACACCTGGATGCAGACCTGACCGCCATCGCTGAACGCGGCCACCGCGTCGGCATCCTCCACCGTTTGCGGATTGATGCCCTGATGGGCGCGCACTGCCGACAGGGCCCGGATTCGGTCGCGCAAGGCGGCGGCCCGCTCGAAGGCGAGATCCTGGGAGGCCTTGTCCATCGCTTCGGCGAGTTGATCCTGCACCCGGCTCGATTTGCCGTTGAGGAAGGCCAGCGCGTCCTCGACCAGCGCGCCGTAATCCTCCGGGGTGATCTCACCGGTGCAGGGCGCGCTGCATCGCTTGATCTGATAGAGCAGGCAAGGCCGGGTCCGGCTGTCATAAACACTGTCGGTGCACGACCGCAGGAGGAATGCGCGCTGGAGAGTATTCAGGGTGCGGTTCACCGCATTGGCCGAGGCGAACGGGCCGAAATAGGCGCCCTTGCGGGAGCGCGCGCCGCGATGCTTGGTCAGCCGGGCGATACCGTGTTCCTGGTCGATCAGAATATAGGGAAAGCTCTTGTCGTCGCGCAGGATGACATTGAAGCGCGGTTTGAGCCGCTTGATCAGATTGGCCTCGAGCAGCAGCGCTTCGGTCTCGGTATGGGTGGTGACGATCTCCATGCTGGCGGTGCGGGTGATCATGCGCGCAATGCGGTTGGTGTGGCCGGCCAGCGTGGTGTAGGCGGTCACGCGCTTCTTCAACTCGCGCGCCTTGCCGACATAGAGCACCTCGCCGTCGGCATCGAGCATGCGGTACACCCCCGGACCGTTGGGCAGGGTCCGCACCACCGCCCGGATCACGTCGGTGCCGGGACGCGGCGGATCGGCCGGTGCGTCGCCATTGCCATCGCCCTCGCCACGGCTGCGGACGGACGGCACGGTATGCTCATCGATGGGCGGATCGGTCGGGGCGGTCATGGATCTTGAGTGGGCACCGGGCGACACGCTGTCAAGCGGCGGATGCGGGGTCAGGAAGGGATGGGCTTGTGGATAAGTCTCATTTGGGCGAACCCCGCATCAACCCTCGCGTCTGTAACAAATACGCCATACTATCCACCGGATCTGTGGATAACCCTGTGGCTAAGGCTGTGGGCTGTGTCGCCAATGTCACGGAAACCACGGCTCTGAGCACTTTGCCTGTTTTTTAGACACCCGATTTCCTTGCTATAAGCATCTGATTTTCCTCGGAAAATAGTCCCATCGACGGGGCGTGCCGATCGGCGCCGGCGGCTTGGCATCGGGCCAGCCAGGTTACCCACCGGTCGGCCCGGTGCCGTCATCCGGCCGTCATAGATGTAGTCGCTCAGCGGATTTCGGCCACCGACATATGGGGGGCGAGCCCTCTGCATGGTCCCGCCCCTGCCGGGTCAGACCCGCGATTTGTGACGCTCGATCTCGATGCCGACGCTGGCGGCCCGCGGAATGATGTTGAGCTTTTCCACACGCACCCGGATGCCCAGCACCCGGGCGTCAGCCAGACAATCGGCGGCAATGCGTTCGGCAAGGGTCTCGATCAACTTCACATGGCCGGCGGCGAGCACGCTGTCGATCCGGGCGACGATATCGGCATAGTTCACCACATCGGCCAGATCGTCCTGATGGTTCGGCCCGGGATCCTCGACCGCCAGATCCACATTGATGCGGATCGGCTGGCGCTCGTGATGTTCATGGCGATAGACGCCCACCAGGGCATCCACGCAGAAATCGCGGATGAACACGTGGCGCACTCCGGCGCTGGCGCGGGTCAGATCGGCGCGCGGCGGATCGGGCGGCGGGGGCGATGTCGGATCGGCACTCATAAACGCACTAAAGCCACGGGGGGTGAGACCGATCAAGACCGTGGCCCTTCTCTCTTAAGCGGTCACGGGCTACAGACGGGCGCAGTGCGGACCACAAGCGGAGGAATTCCCATGACCAAGGCGGCCCTGGTGACCGGCGGCGCGAAGCGGATCGGCGGCGGGATTTCCCGCGCTTTGGCCGAAGACGGTTTCTTCGTGCATATCCACTACAACAGCTCGTCCGGCGAGGCCGAGGCGCTGGCCGCCGAGTTGAAAGCGGCGGGGCACGATGCCGCACCGGTCGCCTGCGATCTGAGCGATCTCGATGCCGTGGAGGGGCTGATGGCGCGCGTGCGCGCGAACGGCCCGGCGCCCAGCGTGCTCGTGAACAGCGCGTCGATCTTCGAGGCCGACGATGCGTCGTCGGTCACCCGGGCCAGCTGGCAGCGCCATCTGGACGTGAATCTGAGCGCGCCCATGCTGATGATCCGGGATTTCGCCGATGGCTTGCCGGCGGACGAGACCGGCGTCGTGGTCAATTTCCTGGACTACAAGCTGGCCAATCTGAACCCGGATTTTCTGTCCTACACCATTTCCAAATATGCCCTCAAAGGCGTGACCGAGATGCTGGCCATGGCGCTCGCGCCCCGGGTGCGCGTGTGCGGTCTGGCGCCGGGGTTGACCCTGCCGAGTCCTTATCAGTCCAAAGAGGATTTCGAGAAGCTCCACAATCGCAACCCGCTCCAGGCCGGGCCGACCGTGGCCGATCATGTGCGCGCGATCCGGTTCATGATCGCGACGCCGAGCTATTCGGGGCAGATGATGATGGTGGACGGCGGCCAGCATTTCGATGCTCTGCCGCGCGATGTGAGCTACATGACGGTGGAGTGAGGCGGGCGTGACCGGCAACACACCGGACGGGCGGGATCGCCCGCCCGTCCGGCCATGGTCACTCGGTGCCGTCTGGACCTGCCTGCACCTGGACGGCAAGCTCGATCCGCCCGACCGTGATCGCACTGTCTTGCGGCTGGTCGCCATAGACCTGGGCACGCAAGGTCAAGGGCAAACGGTACGCCGTTTCGCCGGGTCCGGCCACGTCCGCGGGCGCTGCCGGCGGATCGACATAGCCCGGCTGATAATCCGCCTCGAGCGGCACCTCGAAGGCGCCGCCCGGCGTGCCATCCCAGTCATAGATGATCGACCGGCCGTCGAGGTCGGCCACCAGACGGGCCGTGGTGCCGGACGGCAGGCGGGCGGTCCCGTGTACAGTGGCGTTCACCAGGTCGAGCGCACAGCCGTCCGGAACATGCACATCGACCGCGAGGGCCGCCTCGGTGCCGCTGAGCCGCAGCGTATCGAAGCGGAGCGCAAGTGTGCCGCCGTCGCTCTTGTGCCGGATGCCGGTGCCGCCCGGATCGCTGACCGAGCGGAATACGGTCCAGTCGCCGGGCAGGGCCGAACAGTCGGCCACCCGCCCGCCGTCGCCATCGCCGCATCCCGCCAGCGCCAGGATGCCCGTCAGGAGCGCGGCCGCGCCCGCCAGCCCCAGCGGGCTGGCCTTGAGATTTGCCATCACGGTCCGGCCCTTACAGATTATCGAGCAGATGGTCCTTGATCGTGCCGGACGGGACGACCCCATCCCAGCCTGCCGACGGTGCGACTGTGAGCGTCAGCGTGCCGTTTTCGAGCACCACCGACCGTTCGTCCGGCATCTGCGCGCGCACCACCTTGACGGTCTTGATGCCATCGGCGAGGGCCTCCTTGGCGGCCGCGTCGAGCCCGATCTGATTGAGACTGTCCGTGAACTGCTGAAGCACATAGCCATTCAGATTGAGCAGGCCGTCGGCGTCGGTCGACCACTCGTCCCAATCGATGTCCACCGTCAGATCCGTGCCGGCAATGCTCTTGAAATTGCTCTGATGGAACGGGATGTCCGATTCCTGGAGATTGTTGATGATGCGCTTTTCCTTGAGGCCCATGGCTCGTCTCTCCTTTGCGGCGGCGGCGCCTTTGAAACCGTTCAGCGGGCCGGGCTTGAAGGGCGTCCGGCCTTGCCGGCGCAGTTATAGCGTGTTCCAGGGCTGAATGACAGAGCCTAGCGCGTGTCCGTCTCAAGCCGAAACACCGCGCTTTGCCCGCAGGTGGGGCGGCGGACCTCGACGGCCGACAGGGCCGGGAAGCGCGATGCGAGGCGCTCGGCGATCCACATGGCGAGGCGCTCCAGGGTCGGCGCGCCCAGGCCGGGCACCTCGTTGAGGAGCCGGTGATCGAGATCCGCGCGGACCTCCGCCAGGGCCGCCTCGACCTCGGCGAAATCGGCGATCCAGCCGGTCTCGGGATCGGGTTTGCCGGTGAGGGTCACCTCGGCTTCGAAACTATGCCCGTGATACCGGCGATAGGCGTGCTCTTCGGGCATATGGGCCATGAAATGGGCCGCCTCGAAGGTGAAGGTCTTTTTGATGTCGATGGTACCGGTCATGGGTCTGCGCTTCGTACTCGTGCCACGTATGAGGGTCCCTGGACGGCTCCCGGACAGCCCGGCCTCAGGCCGCCATGGTGTCGAACAGCACCACGAGGAACACGCCGTACGCCACCAGGAAGATCAGGCCCCAAATCCGGCTGATCGTCCAATGCCGGAAGGCGAACGGCACAATCACCAGTGCGCAGGCGAGCATGACCCACAAATCCATGGCGGCGAACCGGGCCTCGACCGCGATCGGTTCCTGCGCGACCATGGCCGAAAGCCCCAGGATGCCCAGAATATTGAACAGGTTGGAGCCCAATACATTACCCAGCGCGACCCCGCAATGGCGATTGAACGCCGCGATCACGGTGGTGGCGAGTTCGGGGAGCGAGGTGCCGAAGGCGATCAGGGACAAGCCGATGACGGTGGGCGAGATGCCGGCGATTTCGGCCAGCGACCGGGCGCCCTCGACAATGAGATGAGAGCCGAGCGGCAGACCGACAATGGCGATCAGGATGAAGGCGGCGATCCGCGGGGCGGTTTTGGGCAGGCCCTGCATCCCCTCCAGTTCGGCGATTTCCTCGGCCAGAATGCCGTCATCCTGGCCGCTGCGGACCTTGTAGGCGGCGTAGCACAGGAACGCGATCATCAGCACAAAGAGCAGCCAGCCTTCGCCCCGCGTGATCGCCATGCCGGCATTGAGGCACATCCAGATCATCAAGAGGCTGGCGCCGACCATCAGCACGGTGGTCCGCCGGATGGTCGGCTGATCGCACACGGTCGGGTAGATCAGCGCCGGGATACCCAGCACCACAAGGATATTGGCGATGTTTGAGCCGACCACATTGCCCAGCGCGATGCCCGCGGTTTCGGGGCCGCGCAGGGCCGCATCGACGCCGATCACGAGTTCGGGGGCCGAGGTGCCGAAGGCGACGATGGTCAGGCCGATCAGCATTGGCGGCATCTGGCTGCGCTCAGCAAACGCGACGGATCCGCGCACGAGCAGGTCGCCGCTGAACAGCAGGATGGCCAGACCCCCGATGACGAACACCAGATCCGCGATCATGTCTGGTCCCTGCGCTCCATCGCCAAGATCGGTGTCCTTTCATGCGCTTGAGGCCCAGGGTGCAGCGGTCCGCGCGGCTCAGGGCGATCCCGGTAGCATACCCGGTCACGGCGCGACGGGTAACGGCTTGGGCATCCCTGTGATATAGGCAAAAGACAAGGGATTAAAACATCCTCGACCGGTCAGGCGGAGGATGGTGCTCTTGCGGAGTGGGGCATTGCGCGTCCGGCGGGATGGGGACCGGTATCTCCCGGTCAGGCGTGCGCGGCCCGGCGGCTGGCCGGCAACAGGGGAGGCGCGCGTGGCAGGGGTCCACGGCAGCGAGGGCATTCCGTATCTCAACGAGGTGGCGATCTTCCTCGTTTCCTCGGTGGTGATCGTCCCGATCTGCCAGCGGCTGAAGATCAGCCCCATTCTCGGTTTCCTGCTGGTCGGTATCGCCGTCGGTCCGTCCGGGCTGGCGCTCGCGTCCAATGTCGAGGGGATTCAGGTTCTCGCTGAACTCGGTATCGTCTTCCTCCTCTTCACCATCGGACTCGAACTCTCGATCGAGCGCCTGAAGGCCATGCGCCGGCTGGTGTTCGGCCTCGGCGCGTCGCAGGTGTTCGCCTGTACCGCCGCCATCGGCCTTGTGGCCTATGCCTGGGGCAATTCGATCATGGCCGCGGCGATCATCGGGGTGAGCCTGGCGCTGTCATCGACCGCAATGGTGCTGCAATTGCTGGTCGAGCGCGGCGCGATCACCCGGCGACACGGCCGGGTCAGTTTCGCGATCCTGCTGTTCCAGGATCTGGCCGTGGTGCCGGTCCTGATCCTGATCACCGTGTTCGGATCGAGCCAGGACGACGAGATCGCCCGCAATCTGGGGCTTGCGGCGGCCACCGCGGTGCTCGCCATTGCCGGGATCGTCATTTTCGGGCGCTTCGCGATGCACCGGATCTACCGATTCGTGGCCGCGGCCAACAGTCCAGAAACCTTCCTGGCGGTGACCCTCTTGATGGTGCTGGGCGTCGCCGTGGTGACGGAAATGGCGGGGCTCTCGATGGCCCTGGGCGCGTTCCTGGTGGGGCTGTTGTTGTCCGAGACCGAATACCGCCACCAGGTCGACAGCGATATCGCACCCTTCAAGGGGCTCCTGCTCGGTTTGTTCTTCATCTCGGTCGGGATGAGCATCGATTTCAATGTGGTGGACCGGAACGCCGTCTGGATTGCGGCCTCGCTGGGCGGGCTGATCCTGGTGAAGGCGGTGATAATCGTGCTCCTGGCGCTGGCCTTCCAGCTGCCGCGCGATGTGGCGATCCGGGCCGGTCTGATGCTGGGCGCCGGCGGGGAGTTCGCCTTTGTGATCCTCAACGCGGCCATGGGCGCGGAGTTGCTGGAAAACTCGGTCGGCCAGTTCATGATCATCGTGGCCAGCCTGTCGATGCTGGTCACGCCGGGGCTGGCGCTTATCGGCGATCAGTTGGCGCGCCCGTTCATGCCGCGCGGCCAGCGGCTCGGCCCGCCGGGCGCGGACCTTCAGGATCTGGAAGGCCATGTGATCATCGCCGGCTTCGGGCGGGTCGGCCAGACCGTGGCGGATCTGCTGACCCGCCAGAAGGTCGAATATGTGGCCCTCGATCTCGATGCGTCGCGGATCTGGCGGTCGCGCCAGCGGGGCCTGCCGGTCTATTTCGGCGACGCCACACGGCGCGATGTGCTCAGCAAGGTCGGCGCGGATCGGGCGGCGGCCGTGCTGATCACCCTCGACGATCAGAACGCGGCCAATCTCACGGTTCACGCGCTGCAATCGATCCGGGAAGGCCTGCCGTTGATTGCCCGCGCCGCGGACGCCGAGCATGCCCGGGCCCTGAAGGCCGTGGGGGCGGATTTCATCGTTCTCGAGACGCTCGAAGCCAGCCTGCAGCTTGCGGGCACGGTCCTGCGCACCGTTGGCACGCCGCGCGACAAGGCGAGCGCGCTGATCGAAAAGGTGCGGGACGAGCAATATGACGGCATTCCCGACTGGCGCGTGCCTTATGCCGCTTCCGGGGTCCGTACCGCTCCGGCCGGCGACAAGCCCGGCGACAAAAAGGACGGCGACGGCTGACCGCCGGCCCAGATCGGTGGCTGTTGAGTCGGATTTCGCCGTTCGGTTTCGCCCTTTGTTTATGGCGTCTCCTTAGCGTTCCTGCGAGGGGCGGCCCGTCTGGCCGTCCGCAGACGGAAGGGGTGCCCTCCATGACCGTTGCCGCGCCTGCGCCCTTGGGCGATCAGCGCCTGACCGGGCGGATCCTGGCCTATTGGAACGGCCTGCGGGCCGGTCGTCCCATGCCTGCCATGGATGAGATCGACCCGGAGGTGCTGGGCCCGGACTGGGACCACTGCTTCGTGGCGCAGGTCGACCAGGACGACGCGCCCCCCGCCATGATCCATGTGGGCGCCGCGCTCCAGCGGGCGAGCGGGGTGCTGATCAGCGGCCAAACCGGCTTTGTGCTCGATGTGCTGGATCTCGCCGAGCGCCGGGTCCGGCAAACCTGCCTTCAGCGCAGCCCGGTTCTGATTCAGGAGCGCCTGCCCGCCGGGCCCGGCTTCGAGTTCCGGGCCCGCGGCATTTTCGTGCCGCTTGGGCGCCGGCGGCGGACGGCCACCCATGTGCTCGGCAGCGTCAACGGCAAGCGGTGCGCTGTCGCCTCATAGGACGGGCGCGAGAGGACAGGCGTAATAGAACAGGGGGAGGGCCCGGATTTGCCGCGGCCCCCGACTGGTCTACACTGGCAAGGACCGAGTCACCGCCGCGCATCGCGGCTAGAGGGCCCGCGCCCATGCCAGGACAGCCTCATGATCCAAACGACTCGCCCGAGGAGCGGCGCCCGTCCCGGCGGCGCGGCAAGGTGGATGTGGTCGCCATTATCGGCATTGCGCTCATCATCGCCTTCGGGGTGTTCGTGGCCTGGGGTTTCGGGCCCTATGCCTTTCGCTGGTGATGCCATGCCGCTGGTGATGCCATGCCGCTGGTGATGCCATG
>CAZHDI010000036.1:23681-30545 GCA_964531285.1 uncultured Alphaproteobacteria bacterium
CCTTTCGCTGGTGATGCCATGCCGCTGGTGATGCCATGCCGCTGGTGATGCCATGACCGGTGGGGCGACGGCATGAGCGGCACGCCGGGGGAGGAGTGTCCTGGGGCCAAACGGCCCGGTGACGGTCCGCCGATCCGCATTCCCTACATCGTTCTGGCGCTCGGCCTGATCACTTTCGCCATGGGCCAGACCATCCTGTTCGCGGTGCTCGGCCCCTTGGGGCGGATGATCGGGCTCAGCGAGATTCAGGTCGGCGGCATGGTGTCGATCGCGGCGGTGGTCATCGCCTTCGTCTCGCCCTGGTGGGGCCGGCGCTCGGATGAATGGGGGCGCCGGGCCGTGATGGCGGCCGGTTTGCTCGCCTATGGCATCACCATGCTGATGTTCTCCGGCGTCATTCATCTGGGCACGACCGGTATTCTCGCGGCGGGGCTGACCTTCTGGCTCATGGTTTCGGTGCGGATCGTTTATGCGCTGCTGACGGCGGGCATTCAACCGGCGGCAACCGCCTATATCGCGGACTCAACGTCGGGGGCGGACCGGGCGGCGGGTCTGGCGATGGTCGGCGCGGCCTTCGGATTCGGCTCGGTCCTCGGGCCGGCCTTTGGGGCGGGGCTCAGCTATTTCGGACTGCTCGTGCCGCTCAACGGCGTGGCCGTGCTGGCGCTGGTTTCGTCGGCGGCGGTCTGGTTTTTGCTGCCCAAGGGCCGGCGGGTCGAGCGCGGCGCGGTAAAGCGTTTGCGCCTGCGCGATCCGCGTATCGCGCCGTTTCTTCTGCTCATGCTGGCGGCCCTGACCATCGGCGCGGGCGCCCAGCAGACGGCGGCGTTTTACATTCAGGATCTGTTCGGTCTGACCCCGCACCAAACCGCGCGGCGGGTGGGGGTGATCATGGCGGCGTCGGCGCTGGCGCTGCTGGTGGCCCAGGGCCTGATCGTGCAGACCATCAAGCCGCGTCCCGCCGTGCTGATCCAGGTGGGGCTCGCCATCGGCACGGTCGGATTTACGGTGCTGGTGCTGGCCCAGGGGTTCAGCGCGCTGATGGTCGGTTATGTGATCATCGGGTTCGCCATCGGGTTCCTCAATCCGGGCTTGATGGCGGCGGCCTCGCTCAGCGTGAATGACGACGAGCAGGGCGCGATTGCCGGGCTCATGGGATCGGCCATGTCGGGCGGGTTCATTCTGGGGCCGGTGCTCGGGACATGGCTCTATGGGTTCTCGCCGCATCTGCCGTTCCTGGCGAGCGCCATTGCCCTTGTGATCCTGCTGGCCATCACCTTCTTCATTCCGGTGCCGCGCTATGGACGCGGGCCGCGGCTTCCGGGCCGCAAGAAACACTGACCCCTGCTATCATCCGGAGAAGGATCCATGAGCGTCCGGTTCTATTTTCATCTGCGTAGCCCCTATTCCTGGCTGGCCGTAGAACAGATCGCGCGTGATCCGTTCGCGTTCGAGGGCTTTCCCATCGCCGACGTTCCGGCCAGCATGACCCCAGGCGGCAGCGATCCCGCCGTGAACCGGCGCCTGTCTTACATTGTGGAGGATGTCGCGCGGATCGCCGGGTCCATGGGGGTGCCGATCGCCTTTCCCGATCCGTTCGATACCGACTGGATCCGGCCCAATGCCGCATTCTGGCATGCGCAAAGCCAGGGCAAGGGGCTGGCCTTTCTGCATGCGGCCTATGGGGCCCGGTGGCGCGAGGGGCGGGATCTGGGCGATGCGGGCGTGATCACCGGTGTGGCCGAGACGGCCGGCCTCGCGCCGGAGCCCGTTGTGGCTGCCATGGATGACCCGGGCATCCACGGCACACTGAACGGTTTTGTCGCTCAGCGGGAGGCAGACGGTGTGTGCGGTGTGCCGTTCTTCGTTTATGAGGGGCAGAAATATTGGGGGCAGGACCGGCTGTCCTGGCTGCGCGCGGCCCTGGCGCAAGCGGACTGAGCGCGCTGCATGCCGGTCATGGCGGGCCTGAGGCGTCCTGGCTCAGTCCTCGTTCAGCCAGCCCAGGCGGATCCACATATCCTCATAGGCGTCCGGCAGCATGTCCTGGGACGGACCGTCCACCTTCAGGGTCGAGACGATGGTGCCTGCATCGTTCGACTCGTGGGGCACAATCTGCGCGCGCACCGGCACGTCACCCGGATAGGTGTAGTCGACCAAAGGCTCGACATGACGTGCGGGAAGCGGATTGTTCTCGGTTTCAACCCGGCCCTCGGATGGCTCGTCGGCCCGGACCGCTCCACCCGCAAGGACAGCAAGGCTCAGGGCGAGTGCGCAGGCGCCGGCAGCTTTGGTCGCTTTGATCATCACGCGGCCTTTCTCTCACGCTTGGGCTGGACTTCCGGTGCATGCTAGCAGGGCAAGGTAAGGCCCCTCAGCCAGGCAGTGGGGGTAGGACCGATGCGCTCCGCGCTTTGCGGTCAGGCATCCTCGGGACCGGCGACCCGGGTCCAGGTCTGGGTTTCACATACGACGAACAAGCAGGCTTTGAGTTCGATGGCCTCGGGCGATTCGAATTTGATATGCGCGCGATACCGCTCGCCGTCATCGGCGTTGTAGATCCGCCCGCCGCGCCATTCGCCTTCGCCGCGTTTCTCCAGATCCCACAGCACGGTCAGCCCGATCAGGGGTTGATTCCGCAGGTCGGGGTCAGGGTTTTCCGCATCGACCCGGGGCGAGCCGTCGTCTTCGGTCATCCGGCGCAGCCAGACAATCCGCCCGCACAGGGAGTCGTCTTCACACGGATAAAGCTCGACGCGGGTATTCGCGTTGTCCTGGCCATAGATGCCGAATGAGCCGTCCGCGAAGGGCAGATAGCTGATCGCTTCATCGGGCGGCGTGCCGGCCGGCGCGCCGATGGCCGCCGGCGCCGATTCATCCGGCTGGGCCGGCGCCGCCGGATTGGCCAGAGCGCCTGTCACCCCGAGAGCGCCCGTTAATCCAAGAGCGCCCGCCATCAGCCCCGCCGCCGCGGCTGTCCAAGACAGCCGGTTCTGTCGCGCAGTGGTCATCACTGGTCCTTCTGTGCCGTGGATCTGATCCTGGCGGCGAGCATAGGCGCGCAGGCCAGTGGGCTCAACCGCGCCAGGGCCGCAGGGGCCAGGGCTGTATAGGGAAGGGCCGGTTCGGGCTTGTAGCAGTTTCCCGAGCCCACGCTGATGTAGAGGGTCGGCATATCGGCACCTCCTGTGTCGAAATCGGCACATCGGCGGGCGGATGTGCACCGCCGCACCGTCGTCCAATCCGGCTACAAACCGGCAACTGCGTCTGATTTCAAAGCCTTTGCGACGGCTGAGCGGGTGAATGGGCGGCCGAGACGGTCTCTGCGTGCAGATCGTAGTGGTTACTAGCTTGTCAAACGGGGCCGAATGCGACCATGATCACACCCCCGGTGGTGGTGACTGCCGGTCGCGGACACGGTCAGGAGGGGGCTTCTGTTGACCGGTCCGATTCCCGCCGTGCCGATCTGGCTGCGCCGTTCCCGGCGCCTTGCCTTGGCCGTCCGTGCCGTCCGCTATGCGTGACCGGCAAACGGGTGTCCTCCGGTTCGTGACGCGCGCCGCGCTGGCGGCCGCGCGCCGGTGCCGTTTTCGAGGATGAATCCGGATGGTTCACGGCAGGCGGGCAGGCCGCGCCGTGGTGGGCATGGCGGGCCAGCATTCTGGAGAGTGTCGCGGATGAGCCGGCTGCTAAGAACGAACGGAGTGGAACTTCTCAACGCCGACGGATCGTCGCCGATCATTCT
Source organism: uncultured Alphaproteobacteria bacterium (assembly GCA_964531285.1). Taxonomy (GTDB): domain Bacteria; phylum Pseudomonadota; class Alphaproteobacteria; order JAJFIK01; family JAJFIK01; genus CAZHDI01. The sequence continues at coordinate 27,427 of CAZHDI010000036.1, forward strand.
GGCCTGTGACCACGCCGGCAATCTGATCCCGCCCCAGTTTTCCAATCTGGGTGTTTCGCCTCAGGACCGGAAGCGCCATATCGCGTTCGATCCGGGGGCGGCCGATGTCACGCGGCTGCTGTCGGAAGCCTGGAATGCGCCGGCTATTTTTCAGAATGTCTCGCGCCTCGTCATCGATGTGAACCGGGGCCTCGATCACGCAGGATCGATCCCGCCGGTCAGCGACAACACCGCCGTGCCCGGCAATCGGGATTTAAGCGCCGCCGACCGGGGCGCCCGCCAGCGCCGGTTCTTCTATGATTACCATCTCAATCTCGACGCGCTGATCGCCAAGGCGCGGGCGGCGGACCGCGATCCGGTGTTGATCTGCGTGCACAGCTTCACCCGGCAGCTCGAATTGCAGGGCGAGGCGCGGCCCTGGCATCTGGGCGTGCTGCATGGTAAGGACCGCACACTGAGCAACCGGTTCATGACCGAGTTTCAGTCCGCCTATCCGGATCTGCTTGTCGGCGATGACGAGCCCTATTCGGGGGCCGGCAGCGGGGCATTCACCCATCAGGCCCATGCCGAAACCGTGGGCGTGCCGGTGATCCTTCTGGAACTGCGCCAGGATCTCATCGACACGCTCGACAAGGCCCGCGAATGGGCCGAGATGATCCGCAAAGCAACCGAACGGGCGCTGAAGTCGCTGCCCGTGCGCCGGGCCGCGGGCCCCACAGCCAATGCCCCGTTCGCCGCGACCGTCCGGGCGTCGGGGCGCGGTACGCCGGCTATGTTCACCATGGGCGTGGAAGAAGAATATCACCTGGTGCGCAAGGACACCGGCGAGGTGGATCCCGATCCGCCCAAGGCGCTTTTCGACCGGCTCGCCAGTGTCAAAGACATGATGATTTCCGGCGAGTTCTACCGCTTCCAGGTGGAGATTGGCACCAAACCCTGCGCCAGCCTGCGCGAATTGCGGGCCGATCTGGCGCGCCTGCGCGGCGCGGTGATCGAGATCGCGGACGATTACGGTCTTGCGCCCATCGCCGCCGGCACCCATCCGACCGCGAATATCGATGATCAGCTCATCACCGAGGCCCCGCGCTATCAGTTTCTGCGTGACGATCAGGCCTACCCCGCGCGCCGTCTGCTGACCTGCGGTATGCATGTCCATGCCGGGTTCGAAGGCCCCGATGGGATCGAGGACAAGGCACTGAAAATCGATCTGTTCGGACAGATCCGGTATTTCCTGCCCTATTTCCTGGGCCTGTCGGCCTCCTCGCCCTTTTGGCAAGCGCGCGATACCGGCATGCTGGCCTATCGCTTGTGCATCTTCCATGAGTTGAAGAATACCGGCCTGCCGCCGGTGTTTTCCTCGCCCCGCGACTTCGAGGATTATGTCGAGGAAGCGTTGCGGCTGAAGGTCACGCCCGACAAAAGCATGTTGTGGTGGGATGTCCGGCCCAACTCGAAATTCCCAACCCTTGAGATGCGGGTCATGGATGTCTGTACACGGCTGGATGACGCGATGGCGGTGGCTTCGCTTTATCTGTGTACGCTCAGCATGCTGACGCGGCTGCGCGACGAGAATATGAGTTGGCGCCTCTATGACGACAGCTTCATCAAGTCGAATATCTGGGAGGTCCAGAAGGCCGGGACCGGCGCGGAAATGGTCGATTTGGCGCGCCATGCCAGCGTGCCGTTCACGGAACTTTATGACGATCTGACCGAGATGCTGGCGCCGGATATCGAGGCCTATGATTGTGCCGAGCATATCGAACGCGGCCGGAGCATCATCCGCGAGGGTACCAGCGCCCAGCATCAGATGGCCATTTTCAATAAGGCCATCGCCGACGGTGCCGACGAGAAAGAGGCCTATCGGCAGGTCGTCATGTGGCTGGTTCAAGAGACCGCGAAGGTGTGAGGAAAGGGGCCATGACCCTGACCGGCGAATGCTTTTGCGGCCAGGTGGCCTATCGGATCGATGGCGCGCTCAAGGGTGCCGTGTCCTGCCACTGCTCGCGCTGCCGCAAGGCGTTCAGCGCGCAGGCGTCCGCCTATGGCCTCCTCGACCCGGCGACCTTTTCCTGGACCCGCGGTGAGGATCTTCTGACATCCTATGTCGGTCAGCATGGCGCGGGCAAACAGTTTTGCCGCGTGTGCGGATCGATGCTTGCCGGGGTCTATCAGGGGCAAGTCCACGGCATCGCGCTCGGCACCCTGAACGACGATCCGGGCATCACGCTCGATACCCATATCTTTGTCGGTTCCAAGGCGCCCTGGGAGATCCTGCCCGACGGCATCACAGCGTTCGACGCGTTCCCGCCGGCGCCAAAGCCTTAACAGGGTGTCGGTAAATTCGGCATCCGCCAAAATCGTCATGCCGGACAAGCGCAGCGCAGATCCGGCATCCAGGGCAACGATTCCGATGTCCTGTAAACGTCAACGCCTTGCCGTCATGGATTCCCGCTTTCGCAGGAAGGACGTGTTCGGATTATTTCTGAACCTGCACCTCGTCACCGTGCTGTCTTGACGATTTTTTATTTTTTCAACAGCCCGTTACGCTTATTTCCGCCGTTTTGGACGGCGCTGGGGCCGGGTTCCCGCACGCCCGGCCGAGGAGCGCGGGCCGGCCTGAGCGTCGACCTTGTCGTCCACGGCCGACTGGCGCGCGAAGGGATCGTCCATGACGGCAAGCTCGGTGGCCTGAAGACGCTGGATTTCGTCGCGCATGCGGGCCGCGTCCTCGAATTCGAGATTGGCCGCTGCCTCGCGCATCTTCTTTTCCATATCCTCGATATGGGCCTTGAGATTGTGCCCGATAAACGGCTTGGCGTCCTCCGCCATGCCGGTATCGACCGTGACACGGTCCTGCTCGTAAAGGCTCTGGAGAATATCGCCGATATTCTTGCGCACGCTCTCCGGCGTGATGCCGTTTTCCGCATTATAGGCGAGTTGTTTCTCACGGCGGCGTTCGGTTTCGGCAAGCGCCCGCTCCATGGATCCCGTCATGCCATCCGCATAGAGAATGACCCGGCCGTCCACATTCCGCGCGGCCCGGCCGATGGTCTGCACAAGCGACGTCTCCGAGCGCAGGAAGCCCTCTTTGTCCGCATCGAGAATGGCCACCAGCGCCA